>NZ_JAIVFV010000024.1 GCF_020829445.1 Nostoc sp. CHAB 5836 | reverse complement strand
AGAGATTTCCTTTCCGGTCTGCAAATCCCACACTTTCAGCGTGTTGTCATCTGAACCAGAAACAGCTGTTTTTCCATCTGGGGCGATCGCTACTGCTCTTACCGAGTTGTTATGACCAGTCAGGGTAGAGATTTCCTTTCCGGTCTGCAAATCCCACACTTTCAGCGTGTTGTCATCTGAACCAGAAACAGCTGTTTTTCCATCTGGGGCGATCGCTACTGCTCTTACCGAGTTGTTATGACCAGTCAGGGTACGCAGTAAGTTTCCGGTCTGCAAATCCCACAGTTTCAGGGTGTTGTCAGCTGAACCAGAAACGGCTGTTTTTCCATCTGGGGCGATCGCTACTGCTAATACCGAGTTGTTATGACCAGTCAGGGTAAAGATTTCCTTTCCGGTCTGCAAATCCCACACTTTCAGGGCGTTGTCAGATGAACCAGAAACGGCTGTTTTTCCATCTGGGGCGATCGCTACTGCTCTTACCCAGTCGTTATGACCAGTCAGGGTAAAGATTTCCTTTCCGGTCTGCAAATCCCACACTTTCAGCGTGTTGTCAGATGAACCAGAAACGGCTGTTTTTCCATCTGGGGCGATCGCTACTGCTAATACCGAGTTGTTATGACCAGTCAGAGTACGCACTAGGTTTCCCCCTGGAGTAGTTAAACTGGCTGTGATCGGGTGAAGTCGAGGAATTTCACTTTTACTTTGTACTGCATCTACCAAGATTTTCTGAATTTCTGTCTCAGGAAAACTCTGTAACCTTCCCCATAATTGTCCTACTAATTGATTTGGGTCTTGATTCAAAACATGGGCTGATAACTGTAGGGTACGTTGAATTAATTTGAGGGGTTTGACTTGTTCGGGGTCTAGTTTCTCTTCTTCTTCTAAACTATCTAATATCTCTGGATCATCAATCAAATAATAATCTCTAATCAGGGTTTCTACTCCAAATTGAAGATATTGAATTTTCAGAGAAATAAAATCAAAATCTATGAGAGTTTGATAATAAATTTCCGAATTTCCCGCTTTTAATTGTTGTTCAGGAAATTGACCAACAAACAATTTTTTAAATTCTGCTGATTTTGATGCTAATTTAATGGCAATTTTACCCATTTTATGCCATCTCCTTCAGCATAAAATTAGCCATACTCTTATTAATTTCCTTAAATAGTTTTCGACCTTTACCTAGTTTGTCTTGACCTTTGAGAAATTCTAGAAAACTCTGATGATAAATACTATAATAATTTTTTTGTTCATCTTCATTTACTTCCGATTTTACATACTCAACCCAATTATTTAACACCAACTTCACATCATATTCATCCTCATCAAGAATTTCTGCAATCATATTTAGAGATATTGGCTCACCTCTTTCTACCAATATGTACAGTATTTTTACCTTCTTTTCATTAGATTCATTATCCATCCCTATCCGATTCCAATGAGTCGTATAATAGTCATGAAGACCTTGTGGTAATCCGTTTAAAGTTAAATCATTGTATTTACCTTCAGAGATTCCGGGTAACAGATAGCGCAAATATATAAAATTATTTTCACTCTTGACAGCTATTTCCTGAGTAAAACTATCCTCAGAAATATTGCGCTCATTAATCCAAATTCTTAGTTGATGATCATTGTGTAAAAATAAGTAAATATACTCTTTGACATCTTCCTGATTCAAAACTGTAAAATCACTTTTTGTCAAATCTAATTCATTTACAGGAGTATCTGGAGACAAATTTAAACGTTTTGTTGTTTGATTATAAGGTCTTCTAGTCAGTAAAAAATAGACTCCATCGGGAAGATTTTGTGGCAAATCTAAAAGATTACTATTTCCTTCTTGTTCTACTTCATCTAGTGCATCAACAACAATGACAAGTTTTTGTCCTTTTAGTTCTTCACTGGCTTTTTGCAATAAAGTCCTTAAATCGGCATTGTCTGCATTTTGGAGAGAATAACGCTTAATTAATTGTTGACGAATACTTGCTAAAAACTTTTCTGGTTTGTTGCGTCCTTCGGCGAAAACATTAAAATAACAAGGGTATCTAGTAGCTAAAACGTATTTAGCAGCGATCGCACTTTTACCCATCCCTGCATCCCCAACCACAGTAAAATAACCCTTTGCTTGAGTGGTGAAGAATTTTTGAATAGCCTGGAACACAAAATCACGACCGCAAAATAAGCGCGTTTTTTCAAATATTAAGGCTTTAAATTCTTTGGGATAAACATCTAAATTCCAATCTGGGTAAGGCTGATATCGTGAAGCTTTCGTTTGTTTAGCAATTGTAATAAAAACTTCACCAAATTCTTCTAATTCACCCAAAAAATTGATTTTGGCATTGATAATCTGCGTTTTTAGCTCGCTATTTTGATTAAGAAATCTTTTTGTATTTTCTACGAACTTAGAGGGAGTATTATTACTATAAGCATCCCAAAAATAATCTTTAATTACTCTCTCTCTAAACAGGTTTAAAATTGCTTCTGGCTTAAATACTCCATACCTTACCAGACTGTAAACATAAACAGTATCAACATCATCAGCAATTTGGGTAGGATTGAGTTCTAATTCCTGTAAAACTTTGATGACAGCTTCGTTTTTTTGGGCTTGTTTAATGATTATTTGACTAGCTTGAGGAGCATATTTACTAATAACAGAAGTAATGGCGGCAAATTCTATCATCGTTGATTACCGAAAATTTGCTATGTTCTTATGAATTATATTATACAAAGCGCTATTGGTGTCAACAAAAGCCTAGAAATGGCTTAACTGTTGGCTTCATCACCCGCCTTGAACTGAAGTTCTTTGGCTTTTAGCGAAACTCTACTGAAGTAGACTAAGGATTTCTGGAGATATTTAGTAATCTTTAGATTACTTTTGCTATTCTTCTTGGAACTTCAGTTCCTTGCGGGATATAACTCAATACAGTTCAGTTAAGGTTAAAACTCTCAGTAAAAGTCAGTTTTTTTAACGAACCGCCAAGGACGCCAAGGACGCAAAGATAAGAAAGAAATGCTTAACCCAAGTGTATTGGGATATAACTCAATACGGTTCACAAAAGGGCTGAAACTCTTTTTTTTACGAACCACAGAGGCGCAGAGAACACAGAGAGAAGAGAGAAGGAGGAAATGCTTAACCCAAGTGTATTGGGATATAACTTTCACGTTAAGTTGACACCAATGGCGACACGATCGCCTGTAAGCAAGGGCGGACAAGATGTCCACCCCACAAGTAGTAGTAATTTATTTCTTAGTAATCACTCCTAACTCCTAACTCCTAACTCCTAACTCCTAACTCCTAACTCCTAACTCCTCAAATTGACGCCGAATTTCTCCACCAAGGCTTCACGCACTTTATTGTGTACTGGTTCGACTTCAGCCTCAGTAAGAGTGCGATCGCTAGCCCGATAAATTAACCGGAATGCTAGACTCCGCTGCCCTTCGGGGACATTTTCGCCCCGATATTCATCAAATAATTGCACCGATTCGAGCAAATCTTTACCCGCTTTGGTAATTACTTTTTGAATTTCGGAAACTGAGATTTTCACGGGTGCGAAAAAGGCGATGTCGCGATCGCTAGCTGGATAGGTAGAATAAGGCGCAAATGTGGGGACGAGCATTTCATCTTGTCCTAGAGATTCTAAAAGCACATCTAGATCCAACTGGAAAACATAAACGGAATCTGGTAAACCTTTTCCTCGTCGCAATTGCGGATGGAGTTGTCCAAAAATTCCCAGCCTCGTACCCCTAATCCACAGAGAAGCAGTACGCCCTGGATGTAGGCGATCGTCGCGGCGATCGGGTTGAAATTCGATTTCCAAGCCCAGTTGCTGAAATACACTTTCTAAAATGCCTTTGGCTTCAAACCAGGTGATGGGTTCTTCGCGTCCACTTTTTGACCATTTCCCAACAGAAATATCCCCTCCCACAATCCCAGCCAGCGCTTCTGTTTCTTGCAAACCGTCTTCTTCTTGCCAGAAAATTTGCCCGATTTCAAAACCGTTAAGGGCACCATTACCCTGCTCTAAATTGTATTGAAAGGCATCAATTAATCCAGAGATCAAATCGGTTCGCAGCGCTGAATATTCAACAAATAACGGGTTGGACAAAACTATATTTCTGTCTTCTCCTGGTTTGACCAAAGAATAGTGGATTAATTCTGTCAATCCTTCAGCCCGAAGGAAAGCTCGTAATTTGCGAATCAATTCCTCATCTAAAGGTAGATAACCAGCTTCCGCTTTTTCTGGTAGAGTATCACAGAATTTGTTATAGCCATAAAGACGGGCGATTTCTTCAATTAAATCAATTTCTCGCTCTAAGTCGCGGTAACGATAGGGTGGTACGGAAACTGACCATGTGGGTTGATGGTTGCTATCTTCTCCTGAAGAAGTCAACTGACATCCCAATGCAGTCAGGATGCGCTCAACATCTTGTCTTTGCAGTTCACCTGTGTCCTCTGCCAAATCGATTGGCCCGAGTATTTGATTAACTCGGTCTAAACGCAGGGCGATGGAACGACTCCAGGTAGACGGATCGGGGCGGGTGTCGGCAATTTCCTGCTGGACTATAATTCCACTAGCCAATTCGCTAATTAACGATAAGGCGCGGCGATTAGCTATTTCCAACTCAGCCCGGTTAACTCCCCGTTCATATCTCCCAGAAGCCTCACTTCTTAAGCCTACACTCCGCGAAGAACGGCGAATTGCCACGGAATCAAATAAAGCTGCTTCTAAAACTAGGCTTTGAGTCCCTTGATGAACTTCTGTTTCTTCTCCACCCATGACTCCCGCCAGTGCAACGGGTTTGTCGCTAGCGGTAATTAACAAATTTTGGGTTGATAGGGTGCGAGTTTGTCCATCCAGGGTTTTGAGGGATTCGCCATTATTGACGAAGCGGACGCCAATTGTTAAATTTTCGCTACTTCCAAGAGATTTTAGGCGATCGCCATCAAAGGCGTGTAGTGGTTGTCCCCATTCCAGCAAAACGTAGTTAGTAATATCCACCACATTACTGATGGGACGTACCCCAGCCGCCCGTAAACGCTGTTGCAACCATTCCGGAGATGGAGCAATTTTCACCTGTTCAATTACCGTACCAATGTATGCGGGACAAGCTTGGGTATCAGCAATTTTTAAAGTTAAATTTCTAGCACTATTGGTAATAGAGACTTCACTTGGTTGAAAAATGCTCAACTTTCCACCAGTTAAAGCTGCTACTTCCCTGGCTACGCCTACCATACTCAAAGCATCAGCGCGATTAGCAGTTGCAGTCAGGTCTAAAATTACATCATCTAGACCCAACAACGGCCGCACATCACTACCCAATGGTAAATTTTCCTGAGTAAAAATATGAATTCCCTCTACATCGGTGGGTAAACCCAGTTCCTTTAAAGAACAAATCATGCCTTGAGATGGGACACCACGTAGTTTTGCAGGTTTAATTTTTAAATCGATCTTGGGTAAGTAAGTACCCGTAGTTGCCACTGGCACATAAATATCTGCCTTCACATTAGCAGCGCCACAGACAATATTTAAAGTCTCATCTGCACCGATATCGACTTGGCAAACACTCAATTTATCAGCGTTGGGATGGGGTTGACGCTCAAGCACTTTCCCGATCACGACGCCATTTGCCCAAGTGCGGCGGTCTTCAATTTCTTCTACCTCAAACCCTGCCATTGTCAGGGTTTCCGCTAATTCTTCTGGACTAAGTTTTATCTCTACTAGTTCGCGCAGCCAATTTAGAGAAATACGCATGGAATGTGCTTGTTTTAGGAATCGTCTTTTGTTCTAATTTTATAGGACTTACGCAAAAACTCTCTCAAACTCTCATTCCTCTGTGGTCTCTGCGTCCTCTGTGGTTCGTTTTCCGTTAACTGTGCGTAAGGGACTTCCAAGAAATAAATTATCCAAATAAACGAACCACAGAGGCGCAGAGAAGCCAGTGCGTTGCGGGGGTTCCCACGGCAGTCGCTCATGGGGGAAACCCCCATGCGCTAAAGCGTCTCCCCTTCTCCCAAGGGGAGAGGCTGGCGCCAAGGGAGAAGACCTCGCTGCCTCCCCGTTGTAGCACCTGGCGCGACACAGAGAGAGAAGAAATAGAGATAATTTTTGCGTCTGTCATGGGATGTTTTTTATTTGCAAGTCGCTAAGTCCTATTTAGGGTGTCTGCTAGCGATCGATGACTACTCATCCCCCAAGGCGTACCCTTTCACTTGAACAATCCTACTACGTTAGGCTAGCAGAACAATATATAGCAATCCTAAATCATTCGTGAAAAATTAGGTCCCCGACTTCTTCAAGAAGTCGGGGATCTGAACACCGCACATTTTCAGATCGCAAAGAATAGTAGTGCTAAGAGTTGCAAATATTCAAGTAGAAATTTTGAGTAACGGAGAGGAAATCATTCAATAAGTCATTTAGATGATCAACAATTATTTGTAAAAACCCTGGAACGATTCATTTGTAAGCTATTTTCTAAGTTTAGATTTCGTTACATAGATTTATTTTTTAACGCCGACTTACTTAAAATTAGTAGTCTCAAATACTTGACTAATTAAATACTTTGTTTGAATATATATAGTAACTAGCAAACAGCATGACGTAACTTTTAGTTTGAAGCGTTTATGTTTGCAGTTAATAACAATTTTTAGAGGGGTTTAATCTATTATGATAAATTTGAAAAAATTATGTGTGTCTACCATTTTGGCGGCTACTGCTGTAACTCTGACGAACTTTAAAATTAATTCTGCTCAAGCTGTTGAGCTTTCAAGCAACTCATTTCAACAATCCAATCAAATAGTAACTCTTCCTGGAAGAGGTGATTTTAATGATGATTTAAAAAACTTTCAACAAGGAAAAACGGTAGAGTTATATGCAAAAGATAACTACCTGATTGCTGCTGCCTTCCCGATAACTCCCAGGACTTTCTATTTAACGACTACAACAAACGTGGATGGTTTCTTTTCTGTACCACATGGTTTGGGGAACTCTTACATTTATGGAATCCAAGTAGCCGTACAACATATTAATGGAAATTGGCACACTCTAGAATTTAGTAATTCTGTTGACAATCGATTTTGGTGGAATACTTCAGATGTACAGGGAATAATAAATTCAACTGCCTTTCAGTTTCGTCCTGTAAGAATTATCATTTTTGCATATCCTTAGAAATGCCGTAGAGCTATATACAAGATAACAATATAACCTGGGCTTGTTTTTTTTGTTCTCAACAAGCCCAGGTTTTTGCTCTGAGCAATTGATTTAGGACTGCTATTATATAATACTGGTAATGAGTAGGGCATAAATAAAAATGTCATCAAAAACTTTCGATATTGCTGACTTATCGGATAATTTAGCTGATTTATTGTCAGATATCCAAAATCATGTTGAAGTGACGCTAACTCGGCAGGGTGTCCCTTGGGCAAGGGTTTTGCCTTTGTCTCAACCCCAAGAACAGCCTGTAGTTTCCAAAGCGGGTTTAAATCGTGGCTCTATGGTAATGAGTGATGATTTTGATGAGCCTTTACCAGATTCTTTTTGGGGTTTATGAAGGTTTTATTAGATACTCATATTTTTATTATTTTCTGGCGATTTCGGAATCAGATAATAAATATATTGTCTTGAGAAGTAAACTTAGCTAAAGACCGACTGAAGTATCAACAATAACTTTCATCGACTCCGGCGCTGTTGCTTGTAATCATAATCATCGTCATATTCAATTGTGCCAAATAGCTCCAGAATTTTCAGTTGCTTTCGACGTTGTACATACTCTCGTAATGCCTCTTCAACAACGGCATCCTTAGTTGGATGACCACCAAGTTCGAGAGCTTCCTTAATTAAGTTTTCGTCAATTTCTAGATTAGTAGTCATGTGTAGATTATCGCACAAAGTAATGTGGAGAAAAAAGACTCATTGGAGTGGTTAATTTAAGTCAAATGCATAAACACCATTTTCAGTAATTCGGCGCGGGTAAACGGTTTGGTAAGATATCCAGATGCTCCTACTAATTTGGCTTTTACTTTGTGTACAATTCCTTTACTCCCAGTGACAAAGACGATGGGAGTCTTCTGAAATATAGAATTATTTCGTATAATCCGACACAACTCATAACCATCGATCCCTAGCATATTTAAATCCAGCAAAATTAAGTCAGGTTTGTGCCTTATAATTGACAAAGCGGCTTTTAGTGGATCATTGATAGTCACTACAGAAAAGTTTTCATTTTCTAAGAAATAGCTAATTTCTTTAAGAATTGTCGGGCTATCATCTACAGAAACAATTTTGTGAACTTTTTGTGCCGTTACAGTAGCAGCCGTTACTCTTTGGCAAGCAGGATTTATGTTATTTAATATTGTTGGTTCCTGAAAGTTTTCATTGAGAGGAGGATAAATCTGTGGTAATTGTTGAACAGCAGCTATATTCTCTTCAGAAATATCGTTAACGGTACCACTTAGTTTTTCTTTGGTGTCAACTAACCCCAGAAACAATTTTGATAAAAGCTTAGGCGTCGCCCGCACTTCTCTACGAGAGGCTGCGCCAACCACTTCGCTCAGTGACCGTCGTAGATATCGCTCTTCAAAAATCTTTGGTAATTTATCAAATGGTGGATCAGGTTCATGCAAGATAATCCCGCCCTTAAGGATGTAAGGGTATAAACTTTGAGCTAGTTGAATTTCATCTTGATTTAAAATTGCAGCCAGATGACACAGGCTAAAACCCTTCATCCAATTAGTTAAATCTGGCTGAAGATTTGGTAAATCTTTTTCCTGAAGGTTGCTGTTAATTAACAGATATGGACGTTGATACGGAGAAGAAATTTTAGGAACAAAAGCCTGCCAATTCTGTAATCTTACTTGGCAACTTTCTAAAATTTTGCCTACATATAGCCGGCAAATTGTTGGCGTTGTATTAAGTGGTTCTGTTAGTTCATAAGTACCTTCTTTGATTAGCAAAAATGACTCAATCACCTCTTTGACTAATTCTTGAACCAGCACTGCTGCTTGTGTAGAATCTATATGTTGTTGACTAACAAGCCAGGATATAGCCTGATACTCAGGAAGGTGGCTTGTGGAATTACTATCATGTTCGATTAACTGACTGTGTGAGTCAGGTTCAAACATCAGACGTACTTGAACACGAACTTCACTAGTAAGCAGGGGAATTTGGTGGCTGAGGCGACGCAAATGACGTTCTAATCGATCAAATGGTTCCACGGAATGAGTAGCATAAGTTATTTTGCCCTGTTCTACGTAAATCCACCAAGAAACTGAGTTACTCAACGCTTGCAAACAAGTACTGTCGGAGCAATTAGATAACTGTCTTAATAAACTTAGAGGACGTAGTTTGGTGAATGTACCTGAATTATTCATATTTTTGAAATTTTTTGCGGAATCAACAACCGAAGATTTGTAGAGTGAAAATATCAGCGATGAAATCTTTTCTTCTTTGTAATATTTCTCTGTTCACGAAATAATCATTTTAATATATGTAGATATATTAAAATAATTATTGTTATAACTCATTTGTTAAATTTGGCACTTTCTACTTAATTTATCTCAAAAAACAAGTATGTAGGTATGAATAAAGTGAAGCATTTGTCATAGCTAGCCTATCAGTAGGTATTGGTTAATTGCGGATTTTACTGACCAATGACAACTCTTGGCTAAAGACTATAATGATGAGGTTTATTGATGCCCAATAACCTAAAGAGGCAGATTTGAACCCCAATTCGCGCAGTTACACTGTTATACTTCTAGAGCAAACGATCTTAATTATGGTTAACTGCTTTTGTAGAAATGAACGATTCTTCTACATAAAATCTTTAAAATCTTATGTAGGAAAGATTAAGTATTTATTGTACTGTAGATTTAATGGATATAAATTGTTGGTAGATACATTACAACAGGTAACACTGGGTTTTGATAAACTCTTTTTTGCAAAACTAAGCTGTCCTAAAGTTCTTCTTAAAGATATAGTGAAGTTCATGAAAATAATTTGTTTAATTAAAGATGAGAGCGTCTACTAGTAAATACTATATTCTGTAGTCGCCTCGGTGATTAAGATTATATACTCTGATAAAAGGGAAATAAAGTTTTGGACTTTAACATAACACAAAAAGTTATGCATGATACATTAAGACTTGATGAAGTAGTAGAATTTGCTGAGAACCCAGAACCACGTTGTCCTTGTGTACTCTTGCTAGACACATCTGGCTCGATGCAAGGAGATCCTATTGAGGCTTTAAATCAGGGTTTACTAAGTTTAAAGGATGAATTAGTCAAAAATTCCTTAGCCGCAAGGCGGGTGGAAGTGGCGATCGTAACTTTTGATAGTAATATCAATGTAGTACAAGACTTTGTGACTGCCGATCAATTCAATCCACCGATTTTGACAGCACAGGGCTTGACTACAATGGGTGCAGGAATTCATAAAGCTTTAGACATAATTCAAGAGCGGAAATCTCAGTATCGTGCCAATGGGATTGCTTACTATCGTCCTTGGGTATTCATGATTACCGATGGAGAACCGCAAGGCGAGTTAGATCATGTGGTAGAACAAGCATCCCAGCGCCTACAGGGAGATGAAGCGAATAAAAGGGTCGCATTTTTTACAGTGGGTGTAGAAAATGCGAATATGACGCGTTTAAATCAAATAGCTGTGCGTACCCCCCTGAAGCTTAAAGGATTAAATTTTATCGAAATGTTTGTCTGGTTGTCAACGAGTATGTCAACTGTTTCTCATTCGCAGGTGGACGAACAGGTAGCACTACCGCCCATTGGTTGGGGGACTGTTTAATTAAAAATCGCAGCTTGATGTTTAGACAGCTGGCTGCTGGAAAAAAATCTATGAAAATATCAAAAGAGATTGCTCAATGGCGGATTGTGGCTGCATCTGTATGTGGCACAAGTCACTTAAAAAACAACCAGTTATGTCAGGATGCTCATCACTGGCAGATATTGTCAGATAATGTTTTAGTGGCAGCCGCAGCAGATGGCGCGGGTTCTGCTAGCCTGGGAAAAGTGGGAGCGATGGTTGCTGTGGAGACAGCAATAGAAAACATTTCAACCATTGGAGTGACGCGAAAAATTTTAACTGATGATGTCCATGTGCGATCGCTTTTAAATGATGCCATACTAGCCGCCAAAAAAGCTGTGGAAGCTGAGGCGGCTACTTCTGACAAACAGCCTCAAGATTTAGCAACTACCTTAATTATCATGGTTGCTACACCAGAAGTTGTCGCTGTGGCACAAATAGGTGATGGTTTAGCAGTGGCAAAAGATGGTACGGGCAACCTGCTGGCATTGACTATGCCTGATAGCGGTGAATACATCAACGAAACCACTTTTTTAACTTCGCCTACTGCCTTAGATACGGTGCAGATGAGATTATGGCGCACAGACATAGCAAATGTTGGTATCATCACCGACGGACTCCAAATGCTGGCCTTGAATATGGTTGTTGGCGAACCTCACAAACCATTCTTTTTTCCGCTATTTGAATTTGTGGCCAATACCGAAGATAAGACAGAAGCGAAAGAGCAGTTGGTAAAATTTTTACGCTCAGAGCGGATTACACAACGCACTGATGATGATTTGACACTCATCATAGCTGCATTCAACGACTCATGAGCAATAAATCTACAGGTTTCACATCTTACAATAACTCCCGTTAGCGGTAATTTTATTATGCAGGTACTACGTTGTTCTCCTAGAAAAGAAATCCTCAGCCTCAATGTCAGTTTGGGGCGTGGCGGTGAGGCTTGTGTTTATGCAGTGCCATCTGATAATAACTTGGTGGCAAAGATTTACCATAAGCCAACAACTGCCCATGCTGAAAAACTCCAGGCGATGCTGGCCAACCCCCCGGAAAATCCGACGGCGAGTTTGGGGCATATATCTATCGCTTGGCCAGAGGATTTATTACGGGCGGCAGATGGCAAAAATAGTATCCTTGGCTTTTTAATGCCACGCATTCAGGGGATGCGTCCAATCATCGACTTTTACAACCCCAGAACCCGTCGCCAACACTGCCCCCTATTCAACTACCAGTACCTGCTCCGCACGGCTCGTAACCTGACAGCAGCTTTTGCAGCTTTACACGCTAGTGGATATTGCATTGGTGATGTGAACGAGTCAAATATCCTCGTCAGTGACACAGCACTGGTGACTTTGATAGACACAGATTCTTTCCAAGTACTCGACCCAAATAACAATCTTGTTTATCGCTGTCCGGTAGGTAAACCAGAGTTTACCCCACCAGAACTACAGAATAAAACTTTTGCCCAGCACGATCGCGAAATCTCTCACGATTTATTTGGGTTAGCGGTGCTGGTATTTCAACTCCTAATGGAAGGTACTCATCCATTTTCGGGGATTTTTCAAGGTGCTATTGAGCCACCACCTTACGAAGCCCGCATTGCATCGGGTCATTTCACTTACAGCCAAAAGCGATACGTACCCTACCTACCTACACCCATTGCACCCCCTTGGGAAATTCTCCATCCCAGCTTACAGGAACTATTTATCCGTTGTTTTGAAGAGGGTCATAACAACCCACAGCTGCGCCCCAGTGCCCAGACTTGGCTCTCAGCAATAGCTGAAGCCGAAGATTCCCTAATTACCTGCACGACAAATCCTCAGCATCGCTACAACAACCATATGCGTAGCTGTCCGTGGTGTGAACGTACCGTGCGATTAGGTGGACGCGACCCCTTTCCATCACATCGGGCTATAGAAGCTAAAGAACATTTACAACCGCGAATCAAATCGAGAAAGCACTACACCCAGACACCGCGTTTTCCACAGCGAGCCATGTCACCGCAGCTAGCTAATTACTGGCAGCCAGTAATAACTCCCAGTGGTTCATTTTATAAACGTTCTAAGAAGTCAAAATTGTACCCGGTTATTTGTTGTTTGTTGGGTTTTGGTTTATTGGGATATGCCGATGTCATGATTAAATTTACTCAGCCGTTGGTTTCCCAAAATGCTTACACCCAACAAACATTGAAGTCTCACTCGATAAATAACAAACTCAGCTTCGCTGATTACTATCAGCAAGGTTATATTGCTTACCAACAGCGAGACTATGAAAAAGCAGTTGCCAACTTTAGCGAAGCAATTGAACAAGAGCCTACACACGCCAGAGCGATTGTAAATCGTGGCAATGCCCGTTATAACCTCAAAGACTACGAAGGAGCAGTTGCAGATTATAGCCAAGCTCTGCAAATCAGTCCCAATCAAACCAAAGCTCTGGTAAATCGAGGTAATGGCCGCTATATGCTCGCCGAATATAGCAATGATCCTGATACAGAGTATAATCTGGCGATCGCAGACTATAATCGGGCCATCGGTCTGAATCATCATGAAATTGAAGCTTATATCAGACGGGGAATTGTCCGCACCCAAATGGCTAAATATAGCGGTGAATCTCAACAAGATTACAAAAAAGCGATCGCAGATTTTTCTCAGGCAATAAAACTTAATGTATCCAAAGCCGAAGCTTACTTTCAGCGAGGTATTGTCTATTATCAAATTGCTCAATATAGTAGCAATTATGAGCAAGAATATAATCAAGCGATCGCTGACTTTAACGAAGCATTAACTATTAGCCCCAAACTAGCAAAAGTGTATCTCAAACGAGGTATGGTTCGCTATGAACTGGCACAGTATGGCGGTAGTCAATCTAACACAAACCAAACGAAAGCTATCGAAGATATACAGGCATCTGCCAAAATCTTTCTTGAGCAAGATGATATGGATAATTATCAGCAAGCACTCAGTAATATGTGCGTAGTTGTAGAAAACAAATGTGACCCTTTATTCCAAAGCTCAAGTACTCTGGAGAAAATTCACTAAAAAAAAAGTAACTTTTGCTACTTGCGTAACACTGGTTTTGATTGAAAAAATCAAGCTGGACTAGGGTTAGCTGCCGCTAATCCTAGTTATTTTATAGGTGACATTTTTATTAAAGAGAGTAAGACCATCTCCGTCAAATTACTCATAATAAAAGCTGACTTTTCACGTTATGTGGAAAAGTCCACCAAAAACCCAACCCCCTTCCCGGCGCGGGAAGGGCAGGGTGGTTTTATACGAAAAAAGAAAAATACATAAGTCTTGATTTCTCGTTTTGTAGCATGGCTTTTTACCCCACTTCCATTCCTCTCCCCGTTTCGGGGAGAGGCTTTGAAACCCAGTTGTTGTTTTTCTCTGCTTGTATGAAACCACCCTGCTTCCCGACGCGGGAAGGGGGAAAATTCAAAGTGTCTCTCCTTTTAGGAGAGAGATTTAGAGAGAGGTTTTCCAGATGCCGTATTTACGTTTGTTAACATACTTGGGTTTTTTCGCAACAACGTACTTACAGCTATTTTATCGATATTCATAGAGCTTTTATATAGAAAAGATTTTAATTTATATTTCCTTCATAATTTTGGCGAAAATTACGGTTAGATTATTGACGGAGAAAAAGAAAAAAGAAATAAATTTTTCTCTACCTAAGTGCATCCTTTTCATCTCCAAAAAGTCAACCAATTTTAGATTTTAGATTTGCGATCGCGTAGCGTTAAGGACTCTGTAAGCATCTTTTGGATTAGTTATCGAACGTCACGAGTTCATGAGTATATCTGTTTTGCCCACTTTCAGCGCCGGGCATATACCAAAAAACTCTTTTAATCCAAAATCCAAAATCTAAAATCTAAAATGGGCACGATCAAATAATAATATCCCTACAAATCTCCGAGGTAATTGCATGAAAGCGGTGATTTTGGCTGGAGGGCTTGGTACACGCCTCAGTGAAGAAACTAGTATCAGACCCAAGCCGATGGTTGAGATTGGTGGTAAGCCAATTCTGTGGCACATAATGAAGACTTACTCTACCCACGGCATTAATGACTTCATCATTTGTTGTGGTTATAAAGGTTACATAATTAAAGAGTATTTTGCTAACTACTTCTTACATATGTCAGATGTAACTTTTGACATGAGATTTAACCAGATGAATGTGCATTCTGGTTATGCTGAACCCTGGCGTGTCACCTTAGTAAATACTGGTGATAATACAATGACAGGCGGACGCTTAAAGCGAATCAGCGAACATCTTGGTAATGAAACTTTTTGCTTCACCTATGGTGATGGTGTAAGTGATATTAATATCACCGAGCTAGTTAAATTTCATCAAGAACAAAAGACATTAGGAACACTCACAGCCGTTCAACCAGCCGGACGTTTTGGAGCCATTTCATTAGGATATGAGCAAACTAAAATCACCAGTTTTCGGGAAAAACCTGAAGGTGATGGAGCTTGGATTAATGGCGGTTATTTTGTGTTAGAACCAGAAGTAATTAACTTAATTGCTGATGATTCTACAGTGTGGGAGCAAGAGCCATTAGAAAAGCTAGCTGATATGGAACAGCTATCAGCTTTTAAACATGATGGTTTTTGGCAACCGATGGATACTTTACGCGATAAAAACTACCTAGAGGAGCTATGGAAGAAGAATCAGGCTCCTTGGAAGGTATGGTAGGAGTTAGGAGTTAGGAGTTAGGAGTTAGGAGTTAGGAGTTTGGAGTTTGGAGTTTGGAGTTTGGAGTTTGGAGTTAGGAGTTAGGAGTTAGGAGTTTGGAGTTTGGAGTTTGGAGTTAAATGACAAATGACAAATGACAAATGACAAATGACAAATGACAAATGACTTTATAGATTTACTGTAACTTGAAGAATAATACTAATGTATGATTTTGCGATTATAGGTGGGGGAATCGTTGGACTCTCCACAGCCTTGGCTTTAGGAAAACGCTATCCCAATGCGCGTATTTTAGTCCTAGAAAAAGAAAGCGCATGGGCATTTCACCAAACCGGTAATAATAGCGGGGTGATTCATTCTGGTATTTATTACAAGCCAGGGAGTTTCAAAGCTAAATTTTGTCGTGACGGTTCTCGCTCTATGGTAGAATTCTGTCAAGAGCATGGAATTAACCATGAAGTTTGTGGTAAAGTAATTGTTGCAACAGAAGAACAAGAGCTACCACCCTTAGAAAACCTCTACAAACGCGGCTTAGACAATGGCATAGAAGTGCAGAGAATTAGTCCCGAAGAAGTCAAAGAAATCGAACCTCATGTAAGATGTGTAGGTGGAATTCGGGTATTTTCAACTGGTATTGTTAATTACAAGCAAGTTTGTTTAAAATATGCCCAGCTAATTCAACAGCAGGGTGGTGATTTGCACTTGAATACAAAAGTTCTGAAAATCTCGCCAAGTGGTAAAAATCAGGTACTGGAAACAAACAAGGGTAGCTTTGAAACACGCTTTGTAATTAATTGTACTGGATTGCATAGCGATCGCACCGCCAAATTAGGTCAAGTTGAACCCCAAGCAAAAATTGTCCCATTCCGGGGAGAGTACTACGAACTCACAAGGGAAAAACGCTATCTGGTCAAAACACTAATTTACCCAGTTCCCAATCCAGATTTTCCCTTTTTGGGTGTCCACTTTACCCGGATGATTGATGGTAGCGTCCATGCAGGGCCAAACGCCGTTCTGTCGCTCAAACGCGAAGGTTACAAAAAAACCGACTTTGACTTACGGGATTTTCTGGAAGTCATCACCTATCCCGGTTTTTGGAAATTAGCAGCAAAACACGCGCCTGAAGGCATCCAAGAAATCATTCGTTCCTTTAGTAAAGCAGCCTTCACCAGAAGTTTGCAAAAACTAATTCCCGAAGTTCAAGCAGAAGACTTAGTTCCCACCCATGCAGGAGTCCGCGCTCAAGCCTTAATGAACGATGGCAAGCTTGTAGACGACTTTTTGATTGTTTCCGGTCAAAACTCCATCCATGTTTGCAATGCTCCTTCTCCTGCTGCTACTTCTTCTCTAGAAATCGGCAAAGCGCTTGTGGCAGAAATTTCCCAACTTTCGCATCTAAATAGTGTAGTAACTGCATAGATATCATAGTTGATAGTTACTTCCGGTGCTGCTTTAGATGCAACACGTCCTTTGGGCACACATCTGTCATTGGTGTCTACTTTTGCTAGAAATCTCTTATCTGTTGGCTGACACGCCCGCCCTGAAATAAATTTCTTTGGCTTTTAGCTAAAGTCTACTTCAGTAGACTAAAAATTTTTCCGATTATTTAGTCATCTTTTAGATGACTTGAGCTATTAGCAAGGAACTTCAGTTCCTTGCGGGACATAACTTTCACGTTAAGTTGACACCAATGCACATCTGTGAGGGGGCACCCCCACTAAACGAAGAATTTAACTCATCAATACAAAGGCATTAACCACCATGAAAATATTAGTAACTGGTACAGAAGGCTATCTTGGTTCATTATTACCGCCTCTGTTAATTGAACGGGGACATGAAGTTATCGGTCTAGATACCGGGTTCTATAAAGTTGGTTGGCTGTACAACGCTAGTGGAGTCACACCCAAAACCCTCAACAAAGATATCCGCAACATCACTCCTGATGATTTGGAAGGTGTTGAAGCAATAGTTCACATGGCGGAACTCTCCAACGACCCAGCCGGACAATTAGCACCCAATATTACCTACGAAATTAATCATGTAGGTTCAGTTCGTCTGGCTAGTCTGGCTAAGACTATGGGTGTACGTCGCTTCGTATATATGTCTTCGTGCAGTGTCTACGGTGTTGCTACCACAAGTGATGTCACAGAAAAATCTCCAATTAATCCCCAAACAGCCTACGCAGAATGCAAAACTTTGGTAGAAAGAGATGTCAGACCACTGGCTGATGATGACTTTTCTCCCACCTTTATGCGGAATGCTACAGCCTTTGGTGCTTCTCCCAGGATGCGCTTTGATATTGTTTTAAATAACTTAGCAGGGTTGGCATGGACTAGCAAAGAAATTAAAATGACCAGTGATGGTACACCTTGGCGGCCATTAGTCCACGCATTGGATATTTGCAAAGCAATAGTTTGCACTTTAGAAGCACCACGAGACATTGTGCATAACCAAATCTTTAACGTAGGAGATACAGCGAACAACTATCGTGTTAAAGAAATCGCAGAAATTATTGCTGATGTTTTCCCAGATTGTAAATTGTCCTTTGGTGACAACGGCGCAGATAATCGCAGCTATCGGGTATCCTTCGAGAAAATTAACACAATCCTACCCGGATTTAAGTGTGATTGGAATGCCCGACTTGGTGCTGAACAGTTATTTAATTTGTTCAGTCAAATACATATGGCTGAAGATACTTTCTTATTTAGAGGATTTACTCGCTTAAAGCAGCTAGAGTATCTGATTCGCACCGAGCAAATCGACAAAGATTTTTTCTGGAATAAAAGGTAGATGAGTTAGCTATTAGTGTGTAAATAAATAATTTAATCAGAGGAAGCAGTCGGAGTTTTTCCTTTTCCATTAAAGTGGAAGCTATGAACCTATGAAAGCAAAATATACACACTAATAGCAGCATAAAAATATTTATTCTGACTTATTTAGGACTTACGCAAGTGTCACAAAAAATAAAAGCTTTTAGTTTGTAGTAAGGACTTCAGTCCTGATTTTGAGGACTAAAGTCCTCACTACAAACTCAAAATGATATGCCAGTTGCGTAAGTCCTATTATTTTATCCCGAAAATTATTTGCAATCAGTGAGTTAAAAATGATGGCGATCGCAAAATGTCGTTTTAGTGGTCAACCTCTACACAAAATTTTTGTTGATTTAGGAATGTCACCTTTAGCAAATGCCTATTTGACGGCAGAACAGCTAAATAATGCCGAAAAGTTTTATCCTCTCCACGCTTATATTTCTGAAGACACTCTCTTGGTTCAATTAGAGCAATTTGAAACTCCAGATTACATTTTTAGCGATTATGCCTACTTTTCTTCTTATTCGGTAAGTTGGCTAAAACACGCGAAATATTACACCGATATGATGTTAGAAAAGTTTAGCTTTAATCCTGATCATCAAGTTATTGAAATTGCGAGTAACGACGGCTATCTACTACAATATTTTTTAGAAAAGGGAATACCCGTTTTAGGAATAGAACCAGCTGCAAACATCGCCAAGGTTGCTGAAGATAAAGGCATTCCTAGTATCAACAAGTTTTTTGGAGTTGAAACTGCCAAAGAACTCGTGATCCAAGGAAAACTAGCTGACCTTTTGATAGGCAATAATGTTTTAGCTCATGTACCGGATTTAAATGATTTCGTCGCTGGGATGAAACTCATCCTCAAACCCAATGGCATTTTGACGATGGAGTTTCCTCATATTTTACAACTGATTCAACACAATCAGTTTGATACAATTTATCATGAGCATTTTTCTTACTTCTCATTCCTCGCGATCGAAAAAATATTTGCAGCACACAACTTGCAACTTTTTGACGTAGAGGAATTGCCAACTCACGGCGGTTCTTTAAGAATTTATGCTAAACATGACTACGCTGATCATCCGATCACCAGTGAACGAGTTAGCGATTTGAAAGCAAAAGAAATCTCTGCTGGACTGCATCGCATAGAGACTTACATTACATTTGGTCAAAAAGTCAAAGAAACAAAGCACAAGCTATTAAATTTTATCTTGATGGCTAAAGCAGAAGGTAAATCAATCGCTGGTTATGGCGCACCAGCTAAAGGCAACACATTGCTCAATTATTGTGGGATTGGGAAAGATTTTATCGATTACACAGTAGATTGCAATCCCTACAAACAGGGCTTGTTTCTACCTGGAACTCATATTGCCATTTTTGACCCAGAGAAAATCCGCGAAACTAAACCAGATTATGTCCTAATTTTACCTTGGAATCTCAAGGAGGAAATTATGGAACAAATGGCATTTATTGGCGAATGGGGTGGACAGTTTGTAGTGCCAATTCCTGAAGTACAAATTTATCCATGTCCTACTCTGGATAGGCTTTTAATTGCGTCGTAATTACTGAGCATTTCGCGTAACTAATTTTCTTCAAAAATAAAATATGATTCCTCGATGCCAAGTTATAGTTAACACTAACTATTGGCAATGACAACTCCTATACCAACTTAATTACTATTTCTTACCATGCATAAATTACTGACGATTGCTATACCGACTTATAATCGTGCTAAGTTGCTTGATAAACAGTTGGCATGGCTAGCTCAAGCTATCAAAGGTTTTGAGGATAATTGTGAAATTTTAGTTTCTGATAATTGTTCAACAGACAATACTCAGGAGGTGATTAAAAAATGGCAAACAACACTTAGCAATATTACATTCAATTCCAATAAAAATTCTCAGAATTTAGGTGTTGTCAAAAATATTATGTATTGCCTAAATTATACAACAACAAAATACGTTTGGACAATTGGTGATGATGACCCAATTCAAGATAGAGCCATTGCTTATGTGATTAGCAAACTCAAGCAATATGAAGATTTATCATTATTGTTCCTCAACTTTTCTGGACGTAACCAAATAACTGGTGAACCAGTTCATCCACCCACAATTGTTGGTAATCGCTGGTTTGATATAGATAGTGAAGATGGTGAAGGTGATGGTAAAACTATATTTGAACATTGTTTCTCAAAAAGTGTCGGTGCAGTCATTTTTCTGACTGCTACAATCTACCGCACTGATTTAGTGAAACGCGCTCTCCGAAATTGGCAAGATGCTGAGAATAACTGGATATCTTTAGCATATTTAGCCGGCTATTGTGCTGCTAATGGTCGTGTAATTGTCACGAAAGAAACTTATTTGGAATGTGTTGTTGGTGTGAGTTATTGGCAGAAAGAACCAAAGTCTGCACTGTTAATGCAATACAAACACATACCCGAAGTGATTTTGAAATTGGAAAAGAGTGGATATTCTAAGCAGTTTTGCAGACGGATGCTTTTGCAGAACGGCAAAGAAGTCAACTTAAAAGTTTTCTTGGGTGCTTTAAGAAGATGGCCTATGTCCGCCATCAAGACAGTAATTCCATTTTTGGCTTTAGTCAGTTTGTGTGCTTTGGACGTGATGGTTTCTAAAGAGTTCAGATTAGCAGAATCAAGTGAAATCTCTCGTTCAGAAGTACGGATTTATAAACTATAAGCTACTAAGTTGCTGATAAATATACATCGAAACTAGAAGAGATTTACGCCATGTTTAGTGCAATTAAACGCAAAATATCTACACTATCTTCTGACTTTGAATACTACGTAGCCCGTTGGAAGCATAGCAGAAATCTGCCAGCCTTGGAAGGACGCGATCGCCACATCCTGAATGCTCTCAAAAAAGATGGCGTTTATGTCACAACACTGGCAGATTTAGGGTTAAACTCTAGCTCAGAACTGCTTAAAGCTGCTTACCATCAATTGTCTCAGGTGGGAAATCCCAACAACGACCATCTAGATGAAAAGTTGCCACAAATTTCCACAGTTACAGGTTTAGCAGAATTTTATGCTTGGGGAATGGAGAAAAGACTTCTCAACATCATCGAAAATTACATTGGTCTTCCTATTGCTTTTCATGGTGTACATTTACGCAAAGATTTCAAGAGTAAACATCAGTTCGGGACACTGCTATGGCATAGTGATGCAGAAGATCGTCGCATTATCAAAATCTTCATTTACTTGAATGATGTAGAAGAAAAAACTGGGCCTTTTGAATACATTCCCCGCTCTTTAACTCCCTTATTTAGTTGGAATTATTTGCGGCTTTACTACAAACTTGGGAAGTCAGGCTATATGGGTATCGATGATGAACAAGTAAAGCCAGTCATCCCCAAATCAGCTTGGAAATCCTGCCCAGGGCCAGCAGGTACTGTCATTATTGTAGATACGAAAAATGCTTTGCATCACGGCACAGTTCGCACAAAAGAACGGTCAACACTATTCTTTTGTTATACCGCCAACCCTCCTGAAAGACCAGACCTCTGCACTCAATACTGGGATGATACTTATCCGAGAGCAGAGTTACATTCTGCATCAGATACAATTAAAGTTTAGACTTAAAAACGTAAATTAGTCTTTTTTTACCAGAAGAATATCTAATTTAATTAACCGCAGAGGCACAGAGAACACAGAGGAAGAGAAGGAAAGAGTTACACCCGATAAAACTTGTAGGTTACCGACACAAAATATTTATCAAACTCTCATATCTCTGTGCCCTCTGCGCCTCTGTGGTTCGTTTATTTTCTGGCGCAAACACTAAGCAGTTAGCAAGTATTTTCTTTACTCAACATTCATCGCAAAGGAATCAGATGATTTTCACCGAAACTGAACTCAAAGATGCATTCATTATTGATTTAGAAGAAAAGCCAGATCACCGTGGTTTTTTTGCCCGGTCTTTCTGCGCTCAAGAATTTGAAGCACATGGTTTAAAGCCAACAGTTGCCCAATGTAACCTGTCTTTTAACTATAAAAAAGGCACTATCAGGGGAATGCACTATCAAATTCTGCCAGCAGCAGAAACGAAATTAATTCGCTGTACTAAAGGCGCTATCTACGACGTAATTATTGATATGCGTCCTGAATCTCCTAGCTTTTTATCACACATTGGTGTAGAGCTAACACCAGAAAACCGCCGTGCTTTGTATGTTCCAGAAATGTTTGCTCATGGCTATCAAGCACTCACAGATGAGACTGAAGTTGTATATCAAGTGGGTGAATTTTACACACCAGGGTATGAGAGAGGTTTACGCTATGACGACCCATTTTTTAACATTGATTGGCCTCTAGATGTGACTGAAATATCTGAGAAAGATTTAAATTGGCCTTTGTTGAGAATGATGACTGTTGGCGGTACAGCTTCCAGATAATTATAGACTCTTTCTCTGCGCCAGGTGTTTATTGTACAACACACTGGCTCCTCTGCATGAGGTAATACAATAATTAATTCGGGTAGAAAAAATGCCAAATAATCTTCTATCTCGTGTCGGTAATACTATCTCTTTTTTCTCCCAAAAAATCCAAGCTCGCATCAATTATGCTAAGACCTTACAGGTTGTTTCTCTAAAGCCTAAACAGCCTTCCAGAGCAAATGTACTTCTTTCTTATCGCATTGAGCCATTCCTGATAAAACCAGGTCAGCCAATGCCTAATGACCATACTTGGTACTGGGAAGTTTGGCAAATAGCCCAAACTTTTTTAAACTTAGGCTATAACGTTGATGTGATCCAGTTCCACAATCATAAATTCGTTCCGCAAAAAGACTACGCATTTTTCATTGATATCCGTCATCGAATGGAAGCACTTGCACCAAAACTCAACAAAGATTGCATCAAGATTTTCCACGTTGACATTGCTAATATGGTGTTTCGCAATGCAGCTGAATGCAACAGGCTTTTAGAACTACAACAGCGCAAAGGTGTAACCTTAAAACCACAGCGATTTGAGGTTCCTAACTTAGGAATTGAATATGCCGATTGTGCGATTGTGTTGGGTAACGATTTCACAACTGATACATTCAAGTATGCTAATAAACCAATGTATCGTATCCCAATTTCTTCGCCTGTGGTTTATCCTTATCCCGACAAAAAAGATTTTGAAGCGGTAAGAAAGCGTTTTATGTGGTTTGGTGGTAGTGCTTTAGTCCTCAAAGGATTAGACTTAGTTTTAGATGCCTTTGCTCAAATGCCGGAATACCATTTAACAGTTTGTGGCCCGGTAAGTAATGACAAAGAATTTGAGCAAGCTTTCTACAAAGAACTTTACGAAACACCTAATATTCACACTTATGGTTGGATTGACGTTAGTAGCCCTGACTTTATAGAGGTGACAAATAACTGCCTAGGGCTTCTTTATCCTTCCGTTTCTGAAGGACAGTCAGGAGCAGTAATCAGTTGCTTACAAGCCGGATTAATTCCGATTTTAAGTTACGAATCAGGTGTGGATGTTCACGATTTTGGTGTGATTTTTGATAATCTTTCAATTGAAGAAATTAAGGCGAAAGTTACAAGTATTTCCAATTTGCCTGTTGAAGACCTAAAACTGATGTCTCTTAAGGCATGGGAATATGCAAGAGCAAATCATACCAAAGAAAAGTTTGCTCAAGCCTACAGAAATGCTGTGGAGCAAATTATCGAAAATCACAGCCAGAAGAAACAGACTGGTTTGCTAGCATAAGTAAGTTGGCGCAATTAAAGTTAACTGGCTAAGGCTGTCATTTGTCATTGGTCATTTGTCATTAGTAAGGGTTTTAAGTTTGTTTACGTTTCGTAATATACTTTAATTTTTTCGCGCCAACTTACTTAGTAACGATCGCTAATCCTGATTCCCCATGAAAATGTACTTAATATTTAGTTGTGATCAATTATTAAGTGCAAATTTATAGAGAATTGGTATCACAATAAACAGTTCTATAAAGGAGTTTAGTTCATGATTATTATTGATCGCGCCTTACAAGCCAGAGCAGCAGCAGGCAATCCCATCAAGGTGGGAATGATTGGTGCTGGTTTTATGGGTCGAGCAATTGCCAACCAAATTGCCAATTCAGTGCCAGGAATGGAATTAGTTGCAATCTCCAATCGTAAGATTGATGCAGCTAAACAAGCTTATTCGGAAGCCGGAATTGAAGAGATTCAAGTTGTTGCAACTGTCAGCGAATTAGAAAATGCGATCGCTAACGGTAAATATGCAGTCACAGAAGACGCTAAGTTACTGTGTCGGGCCCAAGGCATTGATGCATTAATCGAAGTCACAGGTGCAGTGGAATTTGGCGCCCGGATCGTCATGGAAGCGATCGCCCACCGCAAACATCTGATCATGATGAATGCCGAACTCGACGGCACCATTGGCCCCATCCTGAAAGTGTATGCCGACAAAGCAGGTGTCATCCTCACTGCTTGTGATGGCGATCAGCCAGGGGTGCAAATGAACCTTTATCGCTTTGTGAAAAGCATTGGTTTAAATCCCTTATTGTGCGGTAACATTAAAGGACTTCAAGACCCCTATCGCAATCCCACCACCCAGGAAGGATTTGCTAAACGTTGGGGTCAAAAGCCCCACATGGTGGCTAGCTTCGCCGACGGAACCAAAATTTCCTTCGAGCAAGCGATCGTTGCCAATGCCACAGGCATGAAAGTCGCCAAACGGGGAATGCTGGGATATGACTTCAACGGTTATGTCGATGAAATGGCCCATATATATGATTTTGAACAACTCAAAGAACTGGGCGGCATTGTCGATTATGTAGTTGGAGCAAAACCTGGCCCAGGCGTATATGTATTAGCCACCCACGATGACCCCAAGCAACGCCACTATCTCAACTTATACAAATTAGGCGAAGGCCCACTTTACAGCTTCTATACTCCTTATCACCTCTGTCATTTTGAAGTTCCCTTGTCCGTAGCCCGTGTTGTCCTGTTCGGTGATCCGGTCATGTCTCCACTAGCAGGCCCCTTAGTAGATGTTGTCACCACTGCCAAAATCGACTTGAAAGCAGGAGAAACCTTAGATGGCATCGGCTACTACATGACCTACGGACAATGTGAGAATTCCGATATCGTCCAACAGCAAAATCTCCTACCAATCGGTTTAGCCGAAGGATGTCGCCTAAAACGAGATATTTCTCAGGATCAAGTCCTCACCTACGAGGATGTAGAATTGCCTGAAGGTAGACTCTGCGACCAACTACGATTTGAGCAAAACACTTATTTCGCCCCAGAAAAAATCTTGGTAGCAGTTGGGTAATATCGGTTCCAAAAATATTTGTAATAAATGATCTAGGGGCGGGGGGGCGTAGAGACAGGGCGAATAGAATTCGCGGCTACACAAACCTTCGCGAACAGCGTCTCGAAGAGAAGTCCACCTCTGTGGACTGAGGAAAATTTGAGGGTTATTAACCGACGGAGGTCGGTAAAGCCTCGTGTAGACGCGGTTTCTAACCGCCCATTTAACTAAAGTTGTTGATAGGAACTTGCTGGGGAGCGTTCAAACAAACCTGATCGAAACTTTAAGTCAAATTCATGAAAATTGCTCTAGTCCATGATTACTTAACCCAGCGAGGTGGGGCAGAGCGTGTGTTTGAACTGCTTTGTAAGCGCTATCCCGAAGCAGATATTTTCACATCTTTGTACGATCCACAAAAAACTATTGATTTAGGCGATCGCATAGTTAATACAACTTTCTTACAAAAGATTCCCTACGCAGCAAAATATTTCAGGTCGATGGCTCCTCTATATTTTCCTGCCTTTCGTGCCTTAGATCTACAAGACTACGATTTAATTATTAGCAGTAGCACCAGCTTCGCCAAAGCAGTGCGAAAAAACTCCAATGCCCGCCACATTTGTTTTTGCCATAATGTCACCCGTTTCTTATGGGATACAAAAACTTATTTAAGAGAGTACAGAGACTATAGATATTTTGCTCCTTTAATCGAACAAGTTTTTCAATTAATGAGAAAGGTAGACCTGAAATATGCACAGGAACCTGACCTCTATATTGCTAATTCTAGTGTTGTTGCCCGCCGGATCGAAAATATTTATGGCAAAAAGGCAATGATGGTGAACTATCCAATTGATACTAGTAAATTCCTTTTTTCAGATATAAAAGATGAATATTATCTGGCCTCAGCCCGGATGATTAGCTATAAGCGTCTTGATATAATAGTCGAAGCATTTAATTGGCTAGGATGGCGATTATTAATATCAGGTGATGGCCCAGAACAAGCACGGTTAAAATCCAAAGCATTACAAAATATTGAGTTCTTGGGACACGTAAGTGATAGAACCCGCAAAGACTTGTTTTCCAAAGCCAAGTCTATTATTGTCGCAGCCCTAGAAGACTATGGATTAGTGCCAGTAGAAGCTAATGCTAGCGGCACACCAGTCATCGCCTATGGAGCAGGTGGAGTATTAGATACTCAAATCCCAGGTGAAACAGGAGTCTTTTTCAAAAGACAAACACCCGAATCCTTACAACTTGCATTACTAGAAGCCAAGGGCATATCTTGGGATTACGATCGCATCCGCAATCATGCAGTAGTAAACTTTTCCGAAAATGCCTTCTTTAGGAAAGTTGAGCAAATTATTAACCAAGCCTGTGGCGTGCATCAATTCTTCATTTAAGTAAGTCGGCGCAATTAAAGTTAACTGGCTAAGGCTGTCATTTGTCATTCGTCATTAGTAAGGGTTTTAAGCTTATTTACGTTTCGTAACATACTTGAGCTTTTTCACACCAACGTACTGAATTTTTGACTCCCTTCTCACGATCAGATTACCCATTTATTTTCTCTCTCCTACTTGGCGTCCTTGGCGTCCTTCTCCCTTGGCGCTAGCCTCTCCCTTTGGGAGAAGGGGAGACGCTACGCGATAGCGGTTCGTAAAAAGGATAGGTATTTTTCGGAGTATCTCTTAGCGTAAATCTCAAAGACAAGGATTATAAAAGTGGTTCAAACTAGTCTAAATCCTCAGATAACTCCAGCTTCTGAAAGTGAACCAAGCTATGGACAATTGTTTGCCGTATTTGTCCGGAGATTTCCTTGGTTTTTAGCAGTATTTATTACTTCTATCGCTATTGCAAGCATGGTAACTGTAAAGACAAAGCCTACTTATAAAAGTTCCATGCAACTGCTAGTAGAACCTAACTACCAAGGTAAAACAGAAAGTGCTGGCTTAGATAACCAGTTTACAGATTCTAATGTGGTCATAGATACTGCCACCCAGCTGAACTTGATGCAAAGTTCAGGGCTTATTCAAAAAGCAGTTGATAAACTTCAGTCTGATTATCCAGATATAAGTTCAGGTGAAATTAAATCTTCTTTGGTTTTAACTCAATTAAGGAGTAAAGAAGATAATGTCGCTACTAAAATCTTTCAAGTTGAATACACTGCTGGAGATCCAGAAAAAACACAAAAAGTTCTGGGTGCAATTCGACAAGTTTATGTGGAATATAACAAACAACAGCAGAATTCGCGTTTACAGAAAGGTCTGCAAATTATTAGGGAACAGTTAAGTAAAGCCAGTGAAGAAGTAAACGCGGCGGAGACAAATTTACAAAGGTTTCGCAGAAATCAGAACTTAATTGATCCAGAGTCACAGGCCAAAGCGATTGAAACAGCTTTGAATAATATTGCCCAAGAAAGACAAACCACTCGCGCTCAGTATGGGGAAGCTTTAGCACGCCAAAAATCTTTAGAAGAACAACTTAACCGTTCTCCCCAAAATGCTCTAGTTGCTTCTCGTCTAAGTCAATCTACTCGCTATCAAGGCTTACTGAACGAAATCCAAAAAAGCGAACTGGCACTAGCACAAGAAAGATTACGCTTTACAGATCAGACTCCGAATGTGCAAAAGCTCAAAGAACAGCTTCACAGCCAGAAGGAGTTATTGCAACAAGAAGTAGGAAGAACTTTAGGCGAAAAGTCTGCTAGTGCCTTCACTTCTGGAGACTCTCTTCTCGAAAAAGGACAGCTCGGTCAAATTGATCTCAGCCTTGCTGGTCAGCTAGTAGAAACACAGACAAATATAGTTGCTTTAACTGCTCGCGATCAAACTTTGGCTCAAAAAGAAACCGAGCTGCGTTTTGAAATCAAACGCTTCCCGCCTCTGTTGGCTTATTACAATCGGATGCTACCGCAGTTGCAATTTAGTCGTGAAAGGTTAGAACAGCTTTTAAGAGCAGAACAGCAATTGCGGCAAGAACTTTCCAAAGGTGGATTTAATTGGGAAGTGGTAGAAGATCCTCAAAAAGGCGCACAATTAGGCCCCAATCTCCAGCAGAACTTGCTGTTAGGCGCTGTAGTTGGGTTAATGTTAGGAGGCATTGCTGCCTTTATTCGGGAATCGGCTGATGATGCAGTTCACACCACTGCTGAGTTAGAGAAGCAAATGGCCATGCCGTTGTTGGGAACAACTCCCAAGTTACCACCAGCCAAACCCAGAGAATCAATGATCAAGTTACCTTTTGGTAAGCCAGAAGTTCTCGCCCCCTGGACAATTCAGGTATTGCAATCTCCACCGCGTTGGGAATCGCTGGATCTGATTTACAAAAACATTGAACTTTTAAATACTGTTACAAACTTGAAATCTTTGATGATCACCTCAGCCTTACCTGATGAGGGTAAGTCAGCTTTGGCGTTGGGTTTGGCAATGAGTGCTGCCCGTTTACACAAAAGGGTACTGCTGATTGATGCCAATTTACGTGATCCTAGTCTGCACGAACAACTGAATCTTCCCAATGAACAGGGGCTTTCAACTTTATTGGCCAGTGATGCAACTCTACCCAACCAGATTAGTCTGCAATACTCAGGCTCCGCCTACATCGATATTTTGACTGCTGGGCCAAAACCTGCTGACCCAGCTAATTTGTTGAGTTCCCCTCGAATGATGCAATTAATGGCAGCATTTGAGGAAAACTATGATTTGGTACTGATAGATGCTCCTCCAGTTCTCGGCTTGGTGGATGCCATGCTTACTGCATCATCTTGTCGTAGCGTGGTCATGGTGGCAAGTATTGGTATTGTGACGCGAAGCCAGCTAACTCAAGCTACAGCCATGCTGAGTAAGTTAAATCTGATTGGTGTTGTCGCTAATGGAGTATCAAACTCTAGCAGTAATTACGTACCCTACATCAAACAACAGCAATTAGCTCTACGCCAAGGTGTAGAAAAATAGCTTCTAAGGGACTTCCAAATAAAAAATACTCAAAAAACTCTCTCCTCCTCATTTCTCTGTGTTCTCTGTGGCTCTGTGGTTCGTTTACTTGGGTAATTTATTTCTTGGAAGTCCCTAAGAGGATGTTTGAAAAGTATTTGACTGTGATTTTAGGCACTATTTACGCTATCTTTATGCATTTTCAGAGAAACCACTGGCTCTTTAAAGAGTAAATAAAGAATTTATTTGAGCGATCGCTATTTCTATATAGTCTTATATTCTAGAGATTAAAGCACTTCCCAAAAGCTTAGTACAGCTTTGCGTAAAATTCTGGCGAATTGAGGGTTGAATTTTAAACGCATAGGCGCTTCTCTACGAGACGCTACGCGAACGCCTTCCCGCAGGGTAGGAACGCACAAAGGTAAACGCAAAGGGGCGCGGAGAATTCGCTACGAATTAGTGAAATGTTGTACTTAGAAGACAATAGTGGACTTGTTTTGTTAAATCTATCGACACAATCAACACCTCAGTGCAATTAAACGTAGATATAGATTCATAGGTAATTTCCCTCTACAGTTATTGACTTTCAGTAGTTCCCGGAAAATCATGATTTGCCTATGAATGTTAATAGTAAAGTTGCTCGTAATTAAGCATAAGGTTTCAGATACCCAACTCCACATTTAGCTTTTTTTTCACACTGGGGTTTAGACTACATTTAATATCATGTTCGCTGAAAGACTCATTGTTTAGACTGTTGCGGAGAGTTTTTTAATAAATGTTTAGGCGGATATGATATAAAACCTAATTACGAATATCTCCAACTTTTTGGACTTACAACAAGATTTGGATTTTGGTCTTTGGCATTGATAGCCTTTGATAACTCTTCAACAATTCACTCCTGTATAATCCCAAAGACATATGACGACTTCAATAATTCCAACTCTAGAGAATTTATATGACGTAACCCAGCAACATCAAGGTAATCACTCTGGGTACTGCACACTCCAGTGGCGGCGGGGTAAACTGTTGGTGAAGCCGCCTGGACGAGTTAAACAACCATATCTGCCTTCATTAGATAGTAAGCGATCGCTAGTAGAATGCTTACAACATTCTCCTGTAAGTTTGGTTACCATAGATCCAAAACTGGGTGAGACTTTAGTCAGGTTTTGGGCAGATGCGTGTGAAGAAGCTGAAAAACCAATATTCCTAAGCATACCCCCTGGCAATAAACTGCCTAACCAACCCTTGGGACAATTGCAGCGAATAATTGATTGCATTGCTGCTTTGGTGTTGCTGCTATTAATCAGTCCAGTCATGTTGGGATTGATTGTGTTGATGCAGGTTTACTCGCCAGGGTCACTTTTTTGTCGTGAGTGGCGTGTTGGAGAACGGGGTAAACTGTTTCGGACAATTAAGTTTTGTACAACTACAAAGCACAACATCACACCGCTATGGCATTGGATCCATAAATACGGTCTTGAAAATTTACCCCAGTTATTTAACGTGCTGCGGGGTGACATGAGTTTGACCGGATCTTATTGTTGGACTTTGGAAGATGCAGTACAGCTAAATAAACTACCAGAAATTACAGCTTCATGGGAAATAGAAGCCCAGTCTCACCTCTTACATCTGGATAGCCAAACACTGTAATTTATCTGTGCGGTAATCGATGATTTCATCTAAGTAGGTCGGCGCAATTAAAGCTAACTGGCTAAGGCTGTCATTGGTCATTAGTAAAGATTTTAAGGCTATTTACGTTTCGTAACATACTTTAATTTTTTCGCGCTAACTTACTTACCGCACTTGGGCTACAGCAAAAATTGCTTACGTAGAATCTATAGGTTAATACAGTTGAGTTAGGCATTTCTTCCTTCTCTAACGAGACGCTTCGCGAATGCGCCCTTCTCCCAGGGGGAGACGCTAACGCGAATGCGGTTCGTTAAAAAAATCACTTTGACAAAGAGTTAAGCCTTAATTAAACCGTATTGCTCTATAACAGTCCATCTACCTTACCAAATTATTGTTAGAAAAATCCATGCATTTAAAACTTCCTCAATCACTCAGTAATCTGCTCAAAGCTAGCAGCTTTTGGCAGGAAAACTATTTGATATTGCAAGAATTTAAACACTTTCGCAAAATTGCAATTTTAGCTCTGACATTCTCTATTTTGGCTGCAACTTTTGAAGGTGTGAGTATTGGTTTTTTACTTTCATTTTTGCAAAGCTTAACTAGTCCCAACGCTCAACCTGTCCAAATAGGAATAGAATGGTTTGATATTTGGATCTTGGGAGCCAAAACATCGTCGCTCAATCGTTTATACCGCATATCTTCGCTGATTTTATTGAGTACTTGGTTACGTGTTGCCTTCAATTATTTTGCACAAGTCTATATTGAATTATCTCAACTGCATCTTGGCGATCGCTTACGTAAGCAAATTTTTGAACAGTTACAATCCTTATCACTAAGTTACTTTTCTCAAACGCGTTCTGGCGAACTCATTAACACAATTACCACAGAAATTGAAAGGATACGACAGGGTTTCAGTGGTGGAGCATTTTTATTTACTAGAGGACTAACAACTGTTGTCTACTTAATATCAATGTTTTTGATATCATGGCAACTAACTCTGATTTCAGCATTACTATTTACTCTTTTAGGTGTAGGATTATCCAATCTAAATGCCAGAGTCAGAGAATCGAGTTTTGGTCTGACAACTGCTAATGCTAATTTTACATCAACAGCCATAGAATTTATTAATGGCATTCGCACTGTTCACTCCTGTGGTACTCAAGAATTTGAGCGCCAGCGTTACTACAAAGCTAGTGACAAGATAGTAAGTACTACAACTAAAGTTGTCTTCACTTGGACAATTGTCAAGCCAATTGCTGAAGGGGTAGCTACTACAGTATTGGTGGGAATGATTATTTTGGCATTCACTAGCCTAGTTACGAATGGAACGCTACAAGTTGCTTCTTTACTAACATTTTTCTTTGTGCTATTTCGTTTTATCCCATTCGTTCAAGATATTAATGGTACGAGAGCATTTCTCAGTACTTTACATGGGTCAGCAGACAACGTTAAAAACCTCTTAAAAAGTGACGATAAAAATTATTTTCAGAATGGAGAAATTAGGTTTCATTCTTTAAAAAGGTCAATAAATTTAGTATCTGTAGATTTTGGCTACGACGATGAAAATCTAGTGCTACATAATATTACCCTAACCATTGAAAAGGGGAAAATGACAGCATTAGTCGGAGCATCTGGGGCTGGTAAAACAACACTGGCTGATTTAATTCCGCGATTTTACAATGCCACAGAGGGAAATATTTACATCGATGAAGTTGATGTACGGCTATTTGAAATTAACTCCCTACGTCGCAAAATAGCTGTGGTCAGTCAGGATACTTTTATCTTCAATACTAATGTTTGGCAGAATATTGCTTATGGTACTCCACAAGCTACTAATGAGGAAATTCAAGAAGCTGCTAAACTAGCGAATGCGCTGGAGTTTATTTTGGAAATGCCTGAAGGTTTTAACACCCAATTAGGAGATCGGGGTGTTAGGCTCTCTGGAGGACAAAGGCAGCGAATTGCTATTGCACGAGCTTTATTACGGAACCCGGAAATTTTGATTTTGGATGAAGCAACCAGCGCTTTAGATTCTGTATCTGAACGCTTAATTCAAGATTCATTAGAAAAGCTATCTGTTGGGAAAACAGTGATTGCGATCGCTCACCGTCTTTCGACCATTTCTAAAGCAGATAAAGTTGTAGTTTTAGAACAGGGGCGGATAGTAGAGCAAGGTAAGTATCAAGAACTATTGGAACTTAAAGGTAAGCTTTGGGAATATCACAAGATGCAATATTATAATTCGTAATTCGTAATGATGCTTGTTCGCCTTTGGCGTCTCCCCTTGGGAGATGACTCGCTACCGCTTCGCTAACGTAATTCGTAATTTATGAATTCCTTATCCTGCTCAATTACTTCTAGTTTTAAAAAGGATAAATAAATGGTGAATATAGGCTACCACGCTGCTAAAATTCAGGGTAAATTTAATCGATCCTTATATAAAGCAGTCCTTTCTCAAATTGTCAGCATCCCCATCAAACAAACTCGGCAAGTTGCGATCAGTCTCTATGCCTTCTCATGTGAACGCGATCTTCCAGAACAAGTGGCAAGTATTCGCTCTTTCATCGGTCATGTCGGCATTCCAGAGACATTCACTGTAGTTTCTGATGGCAGTTATACTGATTCTAGTTGTAATTTACTCTGCCGCATCCATCCCTGCGTTCGGGTAATACCTTTACAAAACTTCCTGAGAAGGGATTTACCTCAATGTGTTCTTGATTATGCTCAACTGCATCCACTGGGCAAAAAATTGTCGGCATTAATGTCAATTCCTATTAATGGTACTACGATTTATACTGATTCAGATATTTTATTTTTTCCTGGCGGTATTGACTTAATTAATTTGAGTAATTCTGAGGAAAAATACTCTCTTTATTTACCCGATTGTTCTATTTCACTAGACGATCGAATTATTTATGATGATGCCGAGAAGACAAATCCAGTAAATGGTGGATTTCTATTATTTAGGCATGAATTGGACTGGAGTTTTGCTATTGAACGGTTAGCAAATCTTCAAGAAGCTCCGATTTATTTTACTGAACAAACAATTGTGCATTTGACAATGCATCACAATCATGGTAAGCCTTTATGCTCCAAAAAATATGTTCTAAATGTAGAGGATCAGTTCATGTATTCAGACAAATTTGCAAGTAAAAACAATGCTCTCAGGCATTATGTTAATGATGTTAGACACAAGTTTTGGTTTAACGTTGGCAGATAAAATTATGAAGAGCAGCCTATATTTCTACAGCGCTATTTCATTCTCATCTAGCCCGCCTCAGAATGAATTATGAGTCTAATAGTGAAAGTAGTCTAAAGACTACTGAGAAAGGGTTATAGTCCAATACGGTTCACTTAAGGCTGTTAAGTAAGGCTGAAACTGTTTTTTTACGAACCACAGAGGCGCAGAGAACACAGAGAGAAGGAGAAGGAGGAAATGCTTAACCCAAGTGTATTGGGTTATAGTCCGTTTTAACGGACTTTAGCTATGAGCCAGGAACTTCAGTTCCTGGTGGTTTATGTCTAGAATGAAATAGCCCTGATATTTCTATGAAGAACATAATTAATAATTAAGTAAAAATAGCTGGTGATTAATGCCTAACTCAATCAATGATATCAAGCAAAGCGAGAAACAATTAGACAGGGTATTTTGGGAAAAAAACCTGATTTATCAATGCTCAAATTTTGAGGTAGGTGGGAGCGGAGGTGTTGAAACTTATTTAGCTTCCCTATTTGAACATCGGCCAGATAATGTTAGCGATCGCGTGATAAAATCGCTCAAGAATGTTGACCAAAGCCAGTTTAGATTGTTGCATATCCACAGTCCAGATTTATTGTTGCAGCTTACAGGCGAGTGTCCTACCATCTTCAGCGTTCATAATCACTCATTGTATTGTCCTAGTGGCACTAAATATTTAGCAGGGCAGCAAACAACCTGCGATCGCAACTTCTCTTACTTAGGATGTACCTGGGGTAAATTAGTAGATAAATGTGGTAGCCGTAGACCTTTAAGAACTTTTAGAGAACTTCAAACAACTCATCAGTTTTTAGATGTATTAAAAACGAGAAAAATTACTTTTATTGCTAATAGCGAATATGTCCGGGAAGAGTTGATTAAAAACGGTGTACCTCCTGAGCAAACTGTCACGTTACACTGTGGTATATCTCTACCAAAAACAGCAACTACTCCCTTAAGTTTAGGAGTCCACCAAAATCAGAGAATTTTGTTTGTGGGACGGATTGTTTCTGATAAAGGTTTAGAATGGTTACTCAAAACCTTAATACATACAGACCCGCAAATTCAACTTGATATCGCAGGTGAAGGGTGGGAACGTTCCCGCTTAGAAGAGTTAGCAAATACCCTCGGATTAAGGAACCGTATTACTTGGCATGGCTGGTGCGATCGCGACACGATAAATAAACTTTATCAACAGTGTTTTGCAGTCATCTTTCCCAGTGTTTGGCCTGAACCTGCGGGTCTTGTAACTCTAGAAGCTTATGCTCGTTATCGACCTGTAATTGGTAGTGCAGTCGGAGGGATTCCAGAACATTTACGAGATGGAGAAACGGGTATTCTTGTTCCAGGTAATAATATCAAAAAACTGGCTGATGCCATTAATCATTTGTCTACAGATTATCAAACAAGCCGACACATGGGTGAACAAGGTCATGCTTTATTGATGAAACAATTTACGATGAATTATCATGTAAAAAATCTTCAAACAATTTATGCAAAAACAATAGCTGAATTTGATTATTAAGGCAAAAGCTTAGAGGATGTTTGAAAAGTGGTGGGCTGTAATTCTAGGCACTTTTAGATCCCCCCTAACCCACGCCAGTCGCTCATGGGGGAAACCCCCAGACGCTCGTGGACTCGCTAACGCTGCGCTATCGCCTTTGGCGTCTCCCCTTGGGAGAAGACCGCGCTGGCTCCCCTTAAAAAGGGGGGAACCGGAAGAATCAAAGTCCCCCTTAAAAAGGGGAGCCACTGCGGTCTTGGGGTCTCCCCAAGTGAAGCAAGTGGCGTGGATTTAGGGGGATCTAAAACGTTTTGCTACTGACCAGAGGACTTTTAAAACAACCTCTTAAACAGCATCCAATACGGTTCGGTTAAGACTAAAAATAAAAATGTGTAGGTTGGGTTGAGCGTAAGCGAAACCCAACAAAGAGAAAGAAAATGCATCTATCGAGGTAAATAATCCTTCTTAGTTAGAAAAAATTAAAGGAGAAAAATATGTCATTACATCAAGAATCCCAACAACCTTTAGTTAGCGTTATTATTCCCACCTATAGTCGTCCAGAGTATCTCAAGCAAGCGATCGCTAGTGCTATTAAACAAACTTATCAAAATATCGAAATTATTGTTTGTGATAATTGTAGTCCAGAAAATCCCCAAGCACTCGTGGCATCTTTTGCTGATTCACGCATCCGATTTTGGCGACATCAGCAAAATGTCGGTATGTTAGCTAATCAGCAACATGGTTTCAAGATGGCGCGAGGTAAGTATGTTGCTAGTCTCCATGACGATGATATCTGGAATGAAGATTTTTTAGCCAAGCTTGTACCACCACTAGAAGCAAATTCGGAGTTAATTCTCGCTTTTTGTGACCAGTATATTATAGATGCTAATAGCATAATTAATCATGCTGGGACTGAAGCAAATACACGCGGTTATAAGCGGGACAAATTGGCAAAAGGAATTCATCAACCTTTTTACAAAATTGGATTGGTAGATAAAAGCATACCCACTGCGGCATCTTGTGTGATTCGTAATAATCTTGTGGATTGGGATAGTATTCCCTTGGAAGCTGGCGGGATGTGGGATTTATATTTAACTTACCTCTGCTCTATATCTGGTCGTGGTGCTTACTATTATCCCGAAAGATTGACGCGATATCGTGCCCATGAGCAAGCTGATACCATGCTCAGTGGTAGTCGAGATGTCCAGGCAAAAATCCGCAAGGCTAAAAGCGAAATGTTTTGTTATCAAGTCTTTATGGAAGACTCTTGTTTACAGGAATTTCGGACTTACTTTCAACATAAATGGTTAGAAGCTAATACTACTTTGGGCATTGGTTTGTTGCGAAGTGAACAGATAGCGGCAGCACGTGCTTATTTTTGGCAAGCGCTGAATAAACAAAAATTTAATGTGCGAACTATAGCGGCACTTAGTCTGAGTTTTACTCCGCGAGTTTTGGCTCATAATTTAATAGGAATATCTAAATAATAGAGCAAGTACATCTAAGTTGGGGAATTGATTTTTTCAACTAACCACAGAGACGCAGAGGACACAGAGAGAATAAAAATAATGTGATTTTTAAGGTTTTTGCGTGTAGCTTTGATGATTAAGGAAGGTAGTGGATGAAACTTTGTATTGTTACTCATAAAATCAAAAAAGGTGATGGGCAAGGTCGGGTAAATTATGAGGTTGTTAATGAAGCAATTCGTCGTGGTCATGAGTTGACATTATTAGCTAGTGAAGTTGCACCGGAATTAGAAGATAGTAGCCAAGTTAATTGGATTAAAATTCCAGTCAAAGGCTATCCTACAGAATTGGTGCGGAATTTTATATTTGCTCAAAAAAGTGCAGATTGGTTGCGAAAATATCGCTCTGAGATTGATTTGGTTAAAGTCAATGGAGCAATTAATCTGGCTGCGGCTGATGTGAATGCGGTACATTTTGTCCATAGTTCATGGTTGCGATCGCCTGTTCATATTTCCCGCAATCGCCGCGATTTGTATGGTTTGTACCAGTGGCTATTTACGGCTTTTAATGCCCGTTGGGAAAAACAGGCTTTCCAAAAAGCGCAGGTTGTGGTAGCTGTATCCCAAAAGGTAGCGCAGGAATTAGTTAACATTGGTGTGCCGCGTTCTCGGATTCGCGTAATTGTCAATGGCGTAGACTTAGAAGAATTTACCCCTGGCCAAAGCGATCGCCAAAAATTAGGTTTACCGGAGAATGTCAACCTAGCGCTGTTCGCCGGAGACATCCGCACACCTAGAAAGAATTTAGATACAGTGTTGCACGCCTTGGTGAAAGTTCCCAATTTACATCTGGCGGTGGTGGGTCATATCGAAGGTAGTCCTTTCCCTCAACTAGCGGCTTCCTTGGGGTTAAGTGAACGGGTGCATTTTGTCGGATATCGACGTGACATTGCCGAAATTATGCGAGCAGTAGATTTATTTGTTTTTCCTTCCCGATACGAAGCTTGCACTCTCGTATTGTTAGAAGCACTTTCTTCAGGATTACCAGTAATTACTGCCACAGCTACCGGAGGTGCAGAGTTGGTGACACCAGAATGTGGCATCGTCTTACCGGACTCAGATGATATCGATGGTTTGAGTACGGCGCTAATGTCTTTCGTAAGCCCAGACGCAGAGCGGCTTGTGGGCAGACATCGCGCCCTAATGCAACAGATGGGTCAAGCAGCTCGCTCTGTGGCAGAACAATATAGCTGGACTACTATGGCACAAACTTATGTGGATCTATTTGAGGAGTTAAGCAAGAATGCGGAACACTGTTCTCATACCGACTTATCGCCGTCCACAAGACCTCTCACGCTGCCTTTTGGCGCTACAGGAGCAAATTAAACCTGTTGATCAGGTAATAGTGGTTGTCCGCGATACGGATGCACAAACTTGGCAATTTCTTGCCCAATACACAGCGCACAATTTGCCACTGCATACTGTGAAAGTCACACAACCCGGAGTAGTAGCAGCCCTCAACGCTGGATTAGCAGCAGTGCAAGGCGATATTGTTTCCATTACTGATGATGATGCCGCACCCCACCCGGATTGGTTAGAGCGCATCGCCGCTTACTTTACCTGTGATAGTCACCTCGGTGGACTTGGTGGGCGTGATTGGATACACCACGGCAGCAAATTAGAAGACGAATCCCGCCCAGTAGTGGGACAGTTGCAGTGGTTTGGGCGAGTCATTGGCAACCATCACCTGGGAGTGGGAGAACCGCGTGAAGTCGATATTCTCAAGGGCGTAAACATGAGTTTTCGTACCCAAGCAATCGGACAATTGCGCTTTGATGAGCGGATGCGTGGTACTGGAGCGCAGGTACATTTTGAAATGGCATTTACTCTGGCATTAAAGCGGGCTGGTTGGAAGATAATTTATGATCCTAATGTTGCTGTAGATCACTATCCAGCCCAACGTTTTGATGAAGATCAACGAAATAATTTTAATGAAGTTGCCTTTATTAATTTAGTCCATAATGAAACCTTAGTTTTGTTAGAGCATCTGCCATTTATCCGCCGGATTGTATTTTTGTTCTGGGCAGTATTCGTGGGTACGTGCGATAGTTTGGGCTTAGTACAATGGCTGAGATTTTTACCCAGCCAAGGGCAATTGGCAGGTAAAAAATTGCTAGCATCCTGGCGTGGGCGTTGGCAGGGATATAAACAATTCGTAATTCGTAATTCAATTTATTCTTAGCTGTAGAGGATTGATTCAGTAATCAAAAACCTAACCCCCCAGCCCCCTTCCCTACAAGGGAAGGGGGAGCAAAACTCCCCTCTCCTCCTAGGAGAGGGGTTGGGGGAGAGGTTCTTCCAGGATTACTCAATTGGTGTTCTAGTTGCCAGACTGGAACCTGGAAACGACTTGGTAAATCCAAAATCCAAAATTGAATGACTTCTAAGCAGATACTTTTCAATAGTTTTTTACAAGAAAACTATTCTCCCGAAGAGCGATCGCAACAGGGTTGGATGGCGATCGCCGGGTTTATATTACTAACTGTAGTTTGCTATTTTGCCGGTGCTACTGCCGCATTGCGCCTAATTTACCCGGTGACAGCTTTAGCAGTAGCCGTGTTTTTATACTTGCGGCATCCCATTCTCTACATCAGCTTTACCTGGTGGATCTGGTTTATCACGCCCTTAGCTACCCGTTTAGTTGACTATCGGATAGGCTGGGACGCTACCCGGCAAATGCTCATAGCACCCTACTTGGTGGTGTTTGTAACTATAGCAACTTTCTTGCGGCACTTTCCCCGCGCCTCTCGCCAAGGGGGTTTACCGTTTGTTTTGGCTTTTATTGGAGTTTTCTATGGATTTCTAATTGGTCTGATTTATAATCCACCTATTCCTGTAGCACGCGGATTGATGGATTGGCTTAGTCCGATCATCTTCGCTTTTCACTTGTTTATAAACTGGCGAGATTATCCCAGCTATCGCCAGAATATTCAGCGAACATTCCTCTGGTCTGTGTTGATTTTAGGAACTTATGGCGTATATCAATTTGTAGTAGCACCTGAGTGGGATAGGTATTGGCTCATCCAATCAAAACTATTCATGAGTTCTGGAAACCCTGTACCTTTCGGGATGCGCGTCTGGAGTACATTGCACTCAGTCGGCCCCTTTGGTTCGGTCATGCAAGCGGGGTTGCTGTTGTTATTTACCAGTTCAGGAAGTTTAATTTTTCCGGCTTCAGCTGTTGGTTACTTGTCCTTCTTGTTGACCCAAGCACGTACTAATTGGGGAGGCTGGTTATTAGGAATAATTATGATTATGGGTTCAGTCAGAGCCAGAATTAAAATACGCTTAATTACCATAATTGTGGTGATGGCAATTTGTGTTGTACCATTGACAACCATCGAGCCAATTGCTGGGGTTGTAGCAGCCCGTTTGGAAACATTTTCTAATCTTGAAGAAGATAACAGTTTTAAAGATAGATCGGGAAGTTACGACAAAAACCTTGGTTTAGCCCTTTCTAATGGTCTAGGTAACGGCTTAGGAAATATTTGGAAAGTCAACGAAAAAACTGGTCAAATTGAAGTTGTGGTGATTGATAGTGGCATTTTAGATATGTTTTTCACCCTGGGTTGGTTTGGAGCAATTTTTTATATGGGTGGATTAATTTTTTTAATTATTAGTGTCAGCAATTATGGTGAAGGTCGTTTTGATAGTTTTATCAGTGCTGCCCGCGCTATTGGAATCAGTTCTTCTGCACAGCTAATTATCGGTAGCGGTATGTTGAGCGTGGCAGGGATGATTCTTTGGGGATTTTTAGCTATGGCTATGGCAGGACATAAATACTATCAACATCAAAATAATTCATTAAGTAGTCATTAGTTATTTGTCATTTGTCATTTGTTATTAATAGGAGTCCTATATTATGAAAGTAATTATTGTAATGCCACTAGCCGAGCAACGAGGCGGTGGTGAAATGATGCTTTGGGATTTGGTACAGCAAGGACGTAATGCGGGTGTTGAGTGGTTGGTGATCTTTTTGGAAGACGGCCCGATGGTCGAACAAGTAAAGTCCCTTGGCATTGATGCGCGAGTTGTAGAAAGTGGACGTTTACGCCAAATCCACCGTTTTATTACTGCTGTTTTTCGGATTGCTGCGATCGCTCGCCGCGAAGGTGCAGATATAATTGTCAATTGGATGTGGATCACACATATATCTGGAGGTTTGGCGGCAATGCTGGCGGGCTTGCCTGCTGTGTGGTATCAACTAGAAGTACCTAGTGATAAGACTTGGTTGGTACGAATCGCTACTTTAATCCCCGCGCGGGCAATTATCACCCTCTCTCAAGATGGCAAGCAAGCACAGGCAGAAATTTGGCCCCACAGACCAACACCCTTAGTTTATCCTGGTGTCGCACTAGACCGATTTGAGCCTAATGCTTTACCCTCTTCTGAGGAAGCACGACGGAAGTTGGGCTTACCTTTACACGGGCCGTTGATTGGAATTGTTGGACGATTGCAACGATGGAAGGGAATGCACGTACTGGTGCAAGCGATGCCCAAAATTTTACAGAAGTATCCCGATGCTCATTGTGTAGTAGTTGGCGGTAAGCACGATTTAGAACCGGACTATGAGGACTTCTTAAAAGCAGAAATTGCCGCATTAGACTTGAAAGACCAAGTAATTATGGCTGGACTACAGCGTAATATCCCCGAGTGGGTGCAAGGGATGGATGTATTTGTTCATGCATCAGATAAAGAACCCTTTGGGATTGTAATTATTGAGGCGATGGCGTTGGGTAAACCTGTGATTGCTGGTAATGCAGGCGGGCCGACAGAGATTATTACCGATGGCATGAATGGACTATTAACACCTTACGGCGATGCCGATAAATTAGCGATCGCAATTCTCCGCTATCTTGACGAGCAAGAATTTGCCCAGAGTGCGGGAGTAGCCGCCAGACAACGTGCCCTCGATTTTTCAACGCAGAATTATGCTCACAATTTTATTAATGCGATTCGTTCTGTAATGCCAAGGGTTTCTTAAATTACACCGGTAATTATAGCGCTTCTCGATTGAGTGCAATACAGACCTAACCCCCAGCCCCTTCCCTACAAGGGAAGGGGAGTAAGATTAAAACAATTCGCTTTTTCGCCCATGACGCTCCTACGTCGCTAACGCTGCGAAGAGAGCAATTACGTTTTGTGACGGGGATTTAGATTTAGGCGTTCAATTCGGGCTGCCTATATTGCTGGGGACTTAAACCCCAAACTTAGTTCAAAGCCTCTCTCCTTTTAGGAGAGAGGTTTGGAGAGAGGTCAAAGTGTATCGTATCCAAACGAGAACCGCTATAGTAAAGGGGACAGATGACATTCGCTTGCTGCGAAGCACCCATCCCCGAATAGCTGCCCAGATGATTAACCTGGAATCTATAGTCCGGTATCTAATCATCACAGTATGGGCCGAGATATGTCGATTGTCACTGGGATAGATACTGATTTAGAAGACAATACACTTGGGCTAAAACTCTTAGGACTTACGCAATAACTCTCTGAAACTCTTATTCCTTTGTGACGGCAGTCGCTCATGGGGGAAACCCCCAAGACCGCGCTGCCTCTCCTTTGCGCCCTACCCTGCGGGAAGCCGCTTTGCGTCTATGCGGTTCGTTTTTCATTATTTTGCGTAAGTCCTAACTCTTTGTTAAAGTCAATTTTTTTAACGAACCGCCTTCGCGCAGCGTCTCGTAAGAGTTGGACGCAAAGAAAGAGAAGAAAAGACATAGGAGTGAAAATGAATGTAGAGACGTAGCAGTGCTACGTCTTTACAAGGGTTCTGGGTAACGCATATTTAATTTCACCAGATGTCTATTGCATTAGGTCTGTATTCCACGCAATTGAGAACCGCCCCCCATCGCCAACAGCGCTGTCCCGTAAGCAGCTTCTGTATAGACTGATGCTATTACAGGCACTTTTAGATAACGCCCCCTAATGGCAGTCCAAGTATCATTCGCCGCACCACCGCCAGCTGTATAAACACGGCTCAACTTGTCTGCGCCCATTGTTTGTAATAATTCATACCCTCGCGCTTCTATGCGGGCAATACTTTCTAATAACCCATGTAGAAATTCCACTGGATGATCTGGGCGTGGTTCCAATCGTGGGGATAGGTTGGGATCATTAATCGGAAAGCGATCGCCTGCTTTCAATAATGGATAATAATCTAACTTGCTGGCTTTTGATACATCAATCTCCCGGCTCAGGCTTTCTAACTCAACCTTTGTGAAAAATTGCTTCAGTACTGCACCACCAGTATTAGAAGCACCACCAGTCAGCCACAAATCACCCAAACGATGGCTGTAAATCCCATATCTGGCATCTTCTACACGGGTACGACTTAATAACTTTAGTACCAACGTTGAACCAAGGGAAGTCACGGCTTCACCAGGTAACTTTGCCCCACTGGCAAGAAAAGCGGCAATACTATCGGTTGTACCTGCACATACCACACAATCACGGCGTAAACCGAACTTATGGGCAATTTCAGGAAGCAATTCGGCAATCTGAGTTCCAGGAGTTAAAACTTTCGGTAGCTGAATCGGTATTTGCAGCTTTTCTAGCCATTCTGGGTATTTCAACTCTTCCACGTCATAACCCAGCTTTAAAGCATTATGGTAATCGCTAATAGCCAACTGACCATGTAAGAGAAACGCCAGCCAATCTGCTTGATGCAGGAAATATGTAGCTTCACTAAAAGAGGGTAATTGCCTCATCCACAAAAGTTTGGCCAAGCTGGAGGTGGCACTGACTACGGTATGATTAGGGGGTGCTAGACTTCTCAAATGCTCTAGGACAGATGATCCCCGCCCATCGTTATACAGCAATGGTGCATCTGTTGGATTGCCCGCAGCATCGACCAGCAAGACCGTGGAAGAAGTCCCATTAATTGCGATCGCTTTAATTTTTCGCCGCAATTGGTCAGGTATTTGTTCCACCAGCACAAACAAAGCCTCCTGCCAAATTTTTGGCGTAGCGGCGGCTGGTGAGTCCTGGAAGGCATATCGCATCTCAGCCTGGATACAACAAGCTTCCTCCTCAATCACCACACCGCGTGCGCCAGATGTGCCGAAGTCGATACCCAAATACAAATTCATATTTTTAACGCGATGTGCAAGTTATTCTTAAAACCCCACTTCCATTCCTCTCACCGAAACGGTGAGAGGCTTTGATTCTTACTCCCCAACGCTGGTAGGGAAGGGGTTGGGGGTTAGGTTTGAGAGTAAAGTTGCACATGGCGTTATTCTTATAAATTTTTTTAAAGGAGAATAACTCAGGACTACTGATTAACAACTGCTTTTGTTGCATCTTGTAACAAGATATTCCACAATTTTGGCAAAACAAGGAAAAGTAGTAAACGAACTGTTCAAAATCTATTCATGTTAGGAGGTTTTCAGCCATGCCTATCTTAGATACTCTGTACATCGCTCAGATATCTTCCATCTCAGATACACAAGTCTACATCGCTCTAGTTGTGGCGCTGATCCCAGGAGTTCTTGCTTGGCGATTAGCCACAGAACTTTACAAATAACCCTACGATGTGACACAGTTGAAAAGCTAATAATCCTGGCAGTACAGGGTGCAATTTCCAGAAGCTTGTGGCTTTATGCCACAAGCAGTTAGAAACCTTGCACTTACGTAAGCCAGGTTATTTTTTAACTATTACAACACTTGTGGCTATTTCCAAAAAATGAAGTAATATGACAGCTAAATCAAGCATTCAAGAGCGCTGAGTGCCCAGGAGGACGTAATGAGTAATAAGTAGTACTTTTGAATCTTCCCACTCAACACTATAAGCCCAGCTACTCGGAACTCATTTGATGCAGAGTGCGATCGCTTTTTTACTCAGCACGGGCTAAACGCTCCGCTCACAGCACTAAAAACTCAGCACTCTTGATAGTGCTTCCCTTCACTAAGCGAGGTTATTTTTTAGCATCATGAACGCGATTCAACCCTCCAGACCCCCGTTACAACCTATACAAAAACGCCGGGTCATTCCTCGACCAAAGCGGCATCTTCGTCAACGTTCTTACCAGATGATGGCACTGGAAAGCACAGCTAAAATAGCGGTTAATCTGGTCATTACAGCCGTTGCAACATCTGCCTTAGCACAACTTTTGCCTTATCACTGGTTACAACAAGCAAAGTTGCAAGAAATGAATACTGAAGTCAAGTTGATGGAAGGACACGTCAATGGTTTGCAGGCAGAACTTAACCGTAACTTCGATCCACAACAAGCTAAAAGGATTAGACAACAACAAGGATACCGATTTGATCCCAGCCAACGTCAGATCGTGTTGATGAATCAGGATCGTAGAGAAGATGAACAAACACAGTCATCACCCTAAAATAAATAGCAAGTTTGCAATTATTTAGATCTAATAATTTATTTTGAATTTTGAATCCTCCATAAGGACTAAGTAAGTCGGCAAGAATAAACGAAACTATATTACGAAAGGTAAATACACCTTAAACCCTGATAAATGATAAATGACAAATGACAAATACTTCGACTTCGCTCAGTACAAATGACAAAGGACAAAGGACAAATGACAAATGACAAATGACAAATGACAGCCTTAGCCAGTTAGCTTTATTTGCGTCACTCTACTTAATCTACCAATTAGGACACTGTTGAGATAGCAACTCGTTTAGCCAATTTTCGAGTTGTAAACGCAAGCGAGAACCAGTAATATCATGATTGTTGTCGAGAGAGGGCAGTTGAGTGAGAGCGCGACGATAATCCGCGATCGCACAATTCCAATCCCCCCAAAGATGGTAAGTCCTGCCGCGTTCAGCCCAGATATGACCTTCTAGTTGACCCAAAAGCAGTGCGACTTCAAAATTATCAATTGCCTCCTCATATTGCCCCAAGTCACGCCAGGTAATGCCTCGGTTAATCCACGCCCGCACATGGCGAGGATTCAAATTAATCGCTTGATCGTAGTCAGCAAGTGCTGCTGCCAATTCTCCACAAGCAGCGTAGTAATTTGCCCGGTTATTATAAGCACTAGCCAAATAGGGATTAAGTTTGAGGGCGGTGTTATAGTCGGAAAGAGCTTTTTGCCTTTCACCACTTTGAAAATAAATTAATCCCCGGTTGTTGTAATCAACAGCATTGTGGGGATGGCGGAAGATTAGTTGGCTTAAAAGTGCGATCGCCTCAGTATATTCTCCTTGTTGAGCCAACTTCAAAGCAAAAGGGCGTAAGTGGCTATCCTCTAAAGTAGATTTGCTGCGATCGCTTTTCCTCCGCTCTTGAACTTTATTTGTAGTATTTAAAACATACTTATCTTTTTTGCTTTGCTGGTTATCGTCAGCTAAAAATGGGTGAATATTCATCTTTTTTGCCTAAAATCTCTGCTTCTTGAAATAAAGGTCGATCTGTTTAACTCTAGTGGTTTTACCAAGTTGTTTATTAATAACGTAGTCATAGTTACTTGAAAGCTATCTCAAGACTGAATTTTAACTACTCACATCAGTAGAAATCTATGCTCTAAATAAACAATTGCTTCTCAAACCTAATCATGGATACTTGATCCCGAAGGTGAATTCCAGAAATAGCAGATTTTAATCTCAAAGACTAGTGAAGTAGTGACAGCGACAAATTGGTAGAATGCCAACAAGCCGTTCGTTAAAGAGGGGATGAGGGAGATGTGGTTCGACTTCGCTCACCAACCGGGGGATGAGGGAGCAGGGGAGAGGTTGGAGTAAGTTTTTGCCCTCTGCCTCTTGTGCCCAATGCCCACTTGCCCTGAGCGTACCCCTGCTCTTAAGCAAGCTACGCGTAGCGTCTCCAAGAGTTGTCGAACGCGAGTGCGATCGCACCAGAAGGGATGCCCCATGTCCAATGCCCTAGATTTAATTTTTAACTTTTGAGAAATTTCGCGATGACAACTGCAATTTCCTATCCCAATGCCACTGATTTAGCAAGTGATGACTACATTGTTATCGGCTTGGCAACCTGCTTCGTTAAAGAAGATGGAGAAGTTTATCAAATCGAAGTTATAGAACCGATTCCCTCTGCGGCTTTGGAAGCGCTGTTAAAGGGCATTCCTACCTCCTATAAGCTGGCTCATGCCACAACTTTGGGATCTGTGCTGGATGGCGATTCACAACTAGTGCCAGATGGCTTCCCAGAGTCGGCTCAGTTTGGAGAGGAATTTGTGCCACGGGCATTTGCAGCCGCTCGTACCTACAAGCGTCGTGAATCTGCAAAATCTCTGATTCCTTTAGGTACAAACTACACTGAATTTAAATATTCCATTGAGCGAAAGCGAGTGTTAAACGCCGCTAGAGTTGTCACCAAAGAAGACAATATTAAACAGCACTCTCACACTCACAAAGTTCTTTAAGTAATTATGCTCAAACTTTCCGGTGGCGCTCGTAGTCGAGCGTCAATTGTTCACTGGTATTTAGAAGAATTAGGAATTCCCTACGAGTTCTTCAAGCTTGATATGCAAGCGGGTGAACACCTCAAGCCTGAGTATTTAGCAATCAATCCATTTGGCAAAGTTCCAGCCATTGTTGATGGGAATTTTCAGCTTTGGGAATCTGGGGCAATTTTGCTGTATCTTGCTGATAAGTACAGTAAGACTCCACTTTCACCAGAGGAACGTGCTGTATTCTCCCAATGGGTGTTGTTTGCCAATGCTACCCTTGGGACAGGGATTTTTGTAGAAGCAAGTCGGGAGCGAGAAACTCCCCGCTTGTTGACTCCCTTAAATGAAATTTTCAGTAAGCAACCTTTTTTACTTGGCAATGAGTTTACTGTTGCTGATGTAGCAGTGGGATCTATTTTGAATTACATTCCCATAATGCTAAAGCTAGACCTCAGTTCCTACCCAGCTGTGTTGAACTATATCAAGCAATTATCTGAGCGTCCGGCATTTCAAAGGAGTATTGGCGGACGGGCGTGAACTACTCCAACCTAAGACGGACGGAGCTTCCCAATTCATCGGGAATAGCCTCTAGGACTTCGTAGTACTAGAAAGTCTGACATTCCCTCCAAGGGCAGGAGTCCTGGTTCCCAAGACCCAAATCTTTCTCTTGCAACATATACCTATTAGCTTGGTTTTCGCTTATGGCATTGATGGTCAAGATAGGATATATTTTACCAGAAAATCCTGGGGATTCGTCATCCATCCAGAACTTGTTTTTACTTGAGTTTTAAATCAATTCCAGATGTAATCCTCAACCCCCGCTCCCTATCCCCACCTTATGAGTACATTAAAGGTGGGGACTTGGGCGACACGTTAAAATAATTCGTAATGACGCTCCTGCGTCGCTACCGCTACGAAGACAGTAATTCGTAATTGAATGCGTCACCACGAATTACGAATCTGTTAACGATAATTTGTAAATTGTAAAGCAACTGGGTAGTCTTCTTGTTTCAGGCGCTGCATGACAACTTGCAAGTCATCTTTCGATTTGGCAGAAACCCGGACAGCATCCCCTTGAATTGAGGCTTGTACCTTTTTGAACTCGTCACGAATCAATTTGGAAATTTGTTTGGCGATTTCCTGACTGATGCCTTTTTTGAGTTTGATTTCTTGACGCACGCGATTACCACTGGCTGATTCAATGTTGCCAAAATCAAAGATTTTCTGAGATAGATTACGCTTGGCAGCTTTTTCCCGCAGAATATCATGTACAGAATTTAAGGTAAACTCGCTGTCAGTACTAACGTTAATGCTTTCTTCGACTAACTCGACAGTAGTTTGAGTGTCTTTGAGGTCGTAACGACCTTTGATGTCTCGGATAACTTGATCGACAGCGTTAACCAACTCTTGTCGGTCAAAGTCGCTCACAACGTCAAAGGAAAAAGTAGAAGCCATAAAACATTTTGGATTTTAGATTTTAGATTTTGGATTGGTGATTGGGTGTTGGATATCTGGAATATAGGGAAAACTTTTCCCCAGTCCCCAGTCCCAAGTCCCCAATCTCCAGTCTTCATGCCCCAATTAACTACTAGTTTGGATAATGCTCAGTAAGATGAGAGTGCCACAGCTAAAGATGCCAATGGCGAACATCAGCGATCGCAAAAGGGGTATATTCAAAATATAAAAAATCGAGTATAGGAAACGGGCTGCCACAAAGGCGATCGCAGCTACTTGGGCTGTAAAAGAATTTACACCAGTTACATAAGCCATCAATGCGGCTGCGGCAAATATCATAAAGGCTTCAAAGGTGTTCTGATGTGCCCAAGTAGCTCGTTGGGCATAGGGTGGCAATTGATCAAGCAGAGCGCGAGGAGTAGAAAACATTTCATTTCCAATACGCGCACGGGCATAAGCTACCACCAAAAATGGCACATAAATTAGAACGGCAGCAGCAGCGATCGAGTACAAAAAAATTATCATTACTTATTAGTCGTTGGTTATTAGTCATCAGTCATCAGTCATTAGTCATTAGTCAAATACAAATGACAAAAGACAAATGACAAATGACTAATCAAAGTAGAAAAGCGTCACCAATTTTCTTTGTTCTTCTGCATCCTGACAAGTTTGCAACAGGGTGCGACTGTCGTGAAACGCAAAGCAGATTAGTTGCTGACAACGGGAAACAATCTCCTTGTTGCACAAGTAACTAGCTTCCGCCAGAGACAGATTATCATTACTGGGATTTTCGACTAGATGCATTACCTGTTCTAGTTGCTGGCGCGATTCCAAAGGCTGGCGTTCCAGGCTTTGAGGTAGAATCACCGTCAACAAATTTGCATCAGCCCGGGTTGCTCCCTTGATGGCCGCTGAATTTGTACCTGTAGCACCAGAAGTGATGATTCGATTACCCGATAAAACTAGGGCATATGTCATCATTTCAATAAGATTCTGATGCGTAATCGGTACATGACGAGAACCCAGCAAGGCAATTCTTTTAGAACCCGTTTGCTGGATTGTCGCCAGTTCTTGCGCTAATGTATCGAGGTTAATAAGGTCTGTTGATTGGCTCAAAGATGGAGATAATCAGATTAAACGACCCAGATATTTTACCAAACAGCGTGTAGATGCGAGGAAAACTTGAGTTAAACATTGCTACCAATTTTCAATTGTTTGGTTCAGTAACTCCATTACTTGGTAACACCAGGCTAGCCAATGTGTTTCATAACTAATGCCATTTAGGAGAGTCAAATACTGAAATTTGCCTGCTTCTGGCAGTTCTTGCGGATTCTGAAAGTAAAGCTGTTCTAAGTTATGGTACGTAGACAATTTTTGGAGATGAGCTTTTTGATGATGTTCTAGCTCTGCCAAGATAATTTGCTTAGAAACAATATGACCAGCAAAAATTTTTACCAGTAAGTCATCTTTAATCGGCGTGGGTTCACAAGGTTGAGCAATCCACTCTTTGAGGTGCTGTTCTCCCAAGTCTGTAACACTATAGAGCCTTTTATCTGGCCGTCCGGCTTGAAGAATTGACTCGGAACTGATCCATCCTTGATCTTCTAGCTTCGCCAACTCCCGATAAATCTGCTGGTGACTTGCTGACCAGAAAAAGCCTACAGAGCCATCGAATCGTTTTGCTAAATCATACCCACTACAGGATGCGTCAACCAGAGCCGCTAATATTGCGTGCGCTAATGCCATAATTTTTAATTCACTACTTGACGTATGCAATTAGTTGCATAAAATAATTATATGCAACTAATTGCATATAAACTTAAACAACAAGGAGTCAGAGATGCCTCAAGTAATACCAGGACGATTTACAGCCGAGATTAATGAACCCTTTGTTGTGTTTCTGATTGGGATGCGAATTAATAAATTATTCGCTTTTTCCAAATGGATTCCCACAGCCAGGGCAATGTCGCCCATGCTACGAAGCCTTAATCAGAATCCCGAAAAAGGGTTTTTAGGAGGAGAAAGGTTTATTTACCCGCGAGGGGTAGGACTGATTCAATATTGGCGATCGTTCGAGGATTTAGAGTTTTTTGCGAGAAATCCAGCCGATGCACATTTAAAAGCTTGGCAAAGGTTTAATCAAGCCATTGGTGCTGATGGCAGTGTTGGCATTTGGCACGAAACTTATTTAATAGAACCGGGAAAATATAAGGCGATTTATGGGAATATGCCTGTCTTTGGATTAGCTGCTGCAACTAAGCACATCCCAGTTATGGGGCGGAAGGAAACAGCACGCCGTCCCCTGGGAGGTGACGGCGAACCATCTGTACCCTAGCAACACAGCCTCCTAACTGATAACTGAGCATAGATGCTCTTAATAGTTTGAGTTGATGAATTTAAGACAATGCTGCTGCGGGAGTTAAACCTAGTTTGGATAACAAGCGGTCAATGTCAAAATGCTCAGACATCAACTGGCGAATATACTCAACCTTAATCGGTTCGTGGAGGCGGACTTGCCCAAAAGTGCGGTCAACAATTTCTACAGTGGTGAGGGTGTCTAAGTCAACAGACAAAATGGGGATTTCTAGTTCTTCAGCACGACTGAGAATGAACGGTGGGGGTGGTAGTTGTCCGGTGAGAATTAAACATTGGGTAGAAGTTTCTAAAGCCGCTTGCTGAATTTCCACCCGATCGCCTCCTGTCACCACTGCCATATTCCGACGTTTGCGGAAATATTTCACGGCGGAGTTGACATTCATCGCTCCAATTGCCAGACTTTCTACCAACAAATCCATGCGATCGTTGCGACAGAGAACATCAGCCTTTAACTGTTTGACTAGTTCGCCAACACTCACACTGCGGAGCAAATCGCTGTTTGGCAGCATTGCTAGCACCGGAATACCCTGCTGTTCCAAAAATGGGCGCAAGAGAGTGTCAACCGCTTCTAGTTGGGTTACAGGAATATCATTGATCACAACTCCAATCAAGCGATCGCCTACACGCTGTTTTGCAGTTAATAGGGACTCAACCGAAAGCAACGATTTATAGCGGGCTACTAACAGCACACTAGCATCCAATACTTCAGCCATTTGCAGCAAAGACAAGTCAAACAAATTGCCTTCGGACAAATCACCAGGCCCCTCCAGTAACACCAAATCTCCTTGAGACTTATGTAAATATTGCTGTATTAGGGACTGCTGATAATCAGTTTTGTCTTCCCCCCGCAAGCGCTTTTGCACATTTGGTTCATCCAAAGCCACCATTGTCGGTGCAATGCGGTTTTTTGGCAAATTGAGGCTAAGAGCGATGAACTGGACATCTTCCTCAATTACGGTTCCACTAGACGAATTAAAACACGTACCGAGAGGTTTGCCGTAGGTAATATCCAGAGCTTTTTGCTGTAGCTGATGAGACAAACCCAGAACAGTTGCAGATTTACCGCTGTAAGTCTCGGTTGATCCAATCAGCAAATATTTAGGGGATTTTGGCACACATGCACTCCTAATTTCAAAAGTCAGAAGAACCCAGCTAGGTGTTTCCTAATTCTAGTTCCTTCTGGCAAAAGCCTCTCACTCTGACAAAATTAAGGTTTCCCAGAATTACCTGCTGATTGAACAAGCAGGGGGAAGTTCAAATTTGCGCTACGATATCCCCTATTGCCTTTGTGCAAAGTAGGTCAGGGTTCTCTAGTTGAGTGCCAACCCCATACCCAAAAGCTAGGGGCTTCCACGACCCGATAACTTTGCTCAGGAGTAGTGCAGGTCAAACACATGATCGAAGAATTCAATAGACAGGATGCGCAAAATGTGATTGCGATCGCTAGCCAATTCGCCCAACTGGGGAAGATTACAAACCTTAAAGCTTTTGGAAGTGGTAATATCAACGACACCTTTTTGGTGACCCTAGATTCCTCACAAGAACAACATTTTATTCTGCAACGCATCAACACCCAGGTGTTTCTTCAGCCACAACTGATTATGCAAAATATGCGTATCTTCACGGATCATGTTCACAAACGCTTGCAGCATATATCCCTCAATCGTCGCTGGGAAGTGCCACGTGTACTATTAACCAAAGATGCTCAAGACCACTGGAGGGATGTAGACGGCTCCTTTTGGCGGGCGATTAGCTTTATTGAAGGCTCCCAGTCCTTTGATAGTATGAGCGATCGCTCACACGCAAAAGAAATCGGTTATGCCTTGGGGATGTTCCACAATCTGATCAGCGATTTGCCACCAGAAAAACTTGCTGACACCCTTGAAGGATTCCATATTACACCGCTTTATCTTCAACATTACGAGAAAGTGTTGGCAAAAACTAGTAAGCGTCAATCTTGTGAAGTGAATTATTGCTTGCAGTTTGTTAGCGATCGCCATACCTTTGCCCAGATCTTAGAGAATGCCAAACTTGAAGGCAAATTACCCCTGCGTCTGATGCACGGCGACCCAAAAATCAACAATATCATGTTCGATATTGTTACCCACCAAGCCGTCAGTGTTATAGACCTCGACACTGTTAAACCCGGTCTAGTACATTACGATATTGGTGATTGCCTGCGATCGGGTTGTAATTCTGCTGGAGAAGAAACTGAGAATTGGGAAAGTGTCTATTTCGATACTGATCTGTGCCAGGAAATCCTACAGGGTTATGTCGCTGTGGCAAAGGCATTTCTTACTGAGAACGATTATGCATACATATATGATGCGATTCGTCTGATCACCTTTGAACTAGGACTAAGATTCTTTGCTGATTATTTAGCAGGCAACGTCTACTTTAAAGTTAAGCACCCAGAACATAACTTAGCAAGAGCGATCGTCCAGTTTAAGCTTACCGAAAGTATCGAATTTCAAGAGACACAGATTCGCAACATGATCCAAGACATGAAATGAACGGGCAGACATTTTTCTTGCAATCCTTTCCTTTTTACTCCCCATTTTCGTCGATATATTACTTCTATACTCACTAAATTAAGAGGTTGTTTGGTGTTTTATGGGTTTGGGGGACGAACCGCAGAGGCGCAGAGGGCACAGAGAGAGATTAGGAGAGGATAATGCGTTTGATGCCGTCTTTGAGGAGGGGGACGTTAAAGTTGATGAGAAGGGCTAGGGGGTAATTAGTCATTTTAAGGTAGGAGAGGACTTGAGCTTCGTGGATTGGGGCTAAATTTTGGACAGCTTTCAATTCCACAATTAGACAATTAGCAACCAGAAAATCTAATCTACCCTTACCAACTTCATGTCCTTTGTAATTCACTATTACCCCCTTCTCAACCACATGAGGTATCCCGCACCTGAAAAATTCTATAATTAGCGCCTCCTTATACACCTCCTCCAAAAACCCTGGCCCCAACACCCTATGCACCTCAATCGCCGCCCCAATCACCTCGCCCGTAAGCCGATTCAATTCCTCTCCTACCTCTCTTCCCTTTGCGTTCTCTGCGCCTCTGCGGTTCGTTTCCATCAATCCCCCTCCAACCCTGTGGCAAAATTTATTAAAGTCCTTCCTTAGTTTTCCCGCATGACCGCAACCATTGCCAATCTCCCCAGCCTCTACGACCCCTTTTCCACCGAAGCCAAGTGGCAAAAATTCTGGGAAGACAACCAAGTTTACAAAGCTGACCCCAACAAAGGCGGCGAACCCTACTGCATCGTCATTCCCCCCCCCAATGTCACCGGCAGCTTACACATGGGTCACGCCTTTGAAAGTGCGTTGATTGATACCCTCGTGCGCTACCACCGGATGCAGGGACGCAATACCCTATGGCTACCGGGAACTGACCATGCCAGCATTGCTGTGCATAGTATGCTGGAAAAGCAACTCAAGACAGAGGGTAAGACTCGCTACGAATTGGGGCGCGAAAAATTCCTAGAACGCGCTTGGCAATGGAAGGCGGAGTCTGAGGGAACGATTCTGAATCAGCTGCGACGTTTGGGTGTCTCGGTGGACTGGTCACGGGAAAGGTTTACCCTGGATGAGGGTTTGTCTAAAGCTGTTGTCGAGGCATTTACTCGCCTCTACGAGGAAGGCTTAATTTATCGTGGTGAATATTTAGTTAACTGGTGTCCAGCTTCTCAATCTGCTGTGTCTGATGTAGAAGTGGAAAATCAAGAGGTAAATGGAAATCTCTGGCACTTTCGCTATCCCCTCACCGATGGTTCCGGTTTTGTAGAGGTGGCGACAACTCGACCAGAAACGATGCTGGGTGATACAGCTGTAGCAGTTAATCCCAATGACGATCGCTACAAACATCTCATTGGCAAAACTTTAACTCTGCCCATTGTACAACGAGAAATTCCGATCATTGGCGATGAATTCGTTGACCCCACTTTCGGCACAGGCTGCGTGAAGGTGACTCCCGCCCATGACCAGAATGATTTTGACATGGGTAAGCGTCACAATCTGCCGTTAATCAACATTATGAATAAAGACGGCACTCTCAACGCCAATGCCGGGGAGTTTCAAGGACAAGACCGCTTTGTTGCCAGAAAAAATGTGGTTTCTCGCCTAGAAGCAGATGGCTTTTTGGTGAAGATTGAAGATTATAAGCATACTATTCCCTACAGCGATCGCGGTAAAGTACCTATTGAACCTCTCCTCTCAACTCAATGGTTCGTCAAAATTCGCCCCCTAGCTGACAAGACTCTCGAATTCCTCGACCAGCAAACTTCTCCACAGTTTGTCCCCCAACGCTGGACTAAGGTCTATCGTGATTGGCTAGTAAAACTCAAAGATTGGTGTATCTCTCGCCAATTATGGTGGGGACACCAAATTCCGGCTTGGTACGCTATCAGTGAAACAGGTGGGCAAATTACCGATAACACGCCCTTTGTGGTGGCAAAATCGGAAACTGAAGCTTGGGAGAAAGCTAAGGCACAATTTGGTGAAAATGTCAACTTAGAACAAGACCCAGATGTGCTAGATACTTGGTTTTCTGCTGGACTCTGGCCGTTTTCGACTTTGGGCTGGCCAGAACAAACTCAGGATTTAGCAACTTACTACCCAACGACCACTTTGGTAACAGGCTTTGACATCATTTTTTTCTGGGTAGCCAGAATGACCATGATGGCTGGGTATTTTACGCAGCAAATGCCTTTCCAAACGGTTTACATTCATGGCTTGGTGCTGGATGAAAAAGGCCAGAAGATGTCAAAGACCAAAGGTAATGGCATTGACCCATTGTTACTGATTGACAAATATGGTACTGATGCCTTGCGCTATACCCTAATTAGGGAAGTGGCTGGTGCGGGTCAAGATATCCGCTTGGAGTACGATCGCAAAAAGGATGAATCAGCTTCTGTAGAGGCGTCCCGCAACTTTGCAAATAAGTTGTGGAATGCTGCCCGGTTTGTCATGATGAATTTGGATGGACAGACGCCGCAACAATTGGGGAATCCAGTCGCTATCGAATTGAGCGATCGCTGGATGATCTCGCGGTATCATCAAGTTGTCAAACAAACCACCAATTACATCGATAATTACGGTTTAGGGGAAGCAGCTAAGGGATTGTACGAATTTATTTGGGGAGATTTCTGCGATCAATATATTGAACTGGTAAAATCCAGATTGCAAGCAGATGCCGATCCAGCATCGCGGCGGGTAGCACAGCAAACCCTCGGCTACATATTGGAAGGAATTTTAAAACTGCTTCATCCGTTGATGCCTCATATTACCGAAGAAATTTGGCAAACTCTCACCCAACAACCAGCAGATTCCCCGGAAACTTTGCCATTACAAATCTATCCCCAGGTGGATGCAAATTTAATTAATTCAGTTTTAGAAGAACAGTTTGAATTACTGATTGGTACTATCCGCACAATTCGGAATTTGCGTGCTGAAGCGGATATTAAACCAGGGGTTAAAGTAACAGCGAATTTGCAAACTGAAAGTGAAAAGGAGCGAGAAATTCTCACTGCTGGACAGTCTTATATTAAAGATTTGGCGAAAGTTGAGATTTTAACCATTACTGACAAAGAAAAAAGTCAAACTGTTGCTGCTAAAAAACCTCAGAGGGGTTTGAAGACAATTGGTTTAATGATCGTCGCCATTGTCTTTGCTAGATTAGGTTTAGCTGCGGGAAATGCCATTGATGACATTCCCATCGTCGGAACTTTCTTTGAACTAGTTGGTTTTGGTTACACAGCTTGGTTTGTTAGCCAAAATTTACTCACTGCTGAAGCAAGACAAAGTTTATGGGGACGCTTTTTCCCGCAGAGAGAATTAGAACAACCACAAGAACCAGAAAATGCGATGCCTGACGGCAAGCCGCAAAGCGTCTGTGCTGGTGTAATTGGTACAATACAAGTGCTAATTCCTCTTAGCGGTGTGGTAGATATTGAAGCCGTGCGTGCCAAACTAGAGAAAAGCTTGAGTAAAGCTGAAGTAGAAGTTGAGTCCCTAACTACCAGATTAAACAATCCTAGTTTTGTTGATAGAGCTAGACCCGACGTGGTACAGGGGGCGCGGGATGCTTTAGCAGAAGCACAGAAGCAAGCTGAAATTTTGCGCGATCGCCTGAATGGGTTGTCGTAGGCGATCGTCTCCGTAGCTTAGGATAACTGTAATGGGTCATGGGAATGTCAATAATTCCTAATTACCCATTACCAATTAACAAAATCTAAATATCAATATCAATTTTTTTTATTAATTTTGAATTTTTAATTTTGAATTGGAGCGAAGCGACCCTCATGCTATATCTAGCCCAGGTGCGTAAAAACGATTTTTTAGACCAGTACGAGTTACGCTTATTGGCACGTGAAGAAGCTGATAATTTGTGGGCGATAATTCCAGAAGAGACTCCTATTCTGCTAGGAAAGGGAAAGATCATGAGTGAAAACTTGCTTGTTTTAGTGCAACTTTCCCCAACAGGCGAGATTAAAAGAATAGAAGATGCCGCCAGCTGGGTACTCCATCTGGTACAAAACTACCTCACTATGGGCATTACTCCGGAATTTTTGCACCAAGAAGCCGAGCGAGCAGAAGATTGGCGACGATCCCTGACGTTGCAAAACCAAGACTTAGCACGGCGTTCCTTAGAATTAGAAGCCAGACGTGAACAAATTCAAGCCTTAGAAGAAAGCCTCAAACGCGAGAAAAATGGTTATCCCCAAGATGAGGGATGAGAGGTTAAAAATTATTCTCCCCTACTCTTGTGCGCCCATTAACAGGAATCTTAAAATCAAACTGTATTAGAAACCATTTATAAACCAATACGCTTGGGTTAAGCCGTAAAAATAAATTTGCGTAGGTTGGGGAGCCACTGCGCCCTTGCGGTTCCCCGACTTGAAGCACGTGGCGTTTGAGGAACGAAACCCAACATTTTCGGGCATTTGTTGGGTAACACTAAAGTTCAACCCAACCCAATACGGTTCGGTTAAGCATTTCCTCCTTCTCTCTTCTCTCCGTGTTCTCTGCGCCTCTGTGGTTCGTAAAAAAAAGAGTTTCAGCCCTTTTGTAAACCGTATTGGGGTTGGGGGGATCTTCCGCGCACCATATTTTCATGCCAACAATTGCCGAATTAACTTGGCTACAGCTTTTTGCGTAAAGCGGTTGGCAATTTGTTGACCCAAACGCTGTACATCGGAATTTACCAATAACTGGGCTATTTGGGGCACAAGTTGCATTGGATCAAAGCCCCGTGTTTCTCGGAGAATACCTAATATACGTTTGATATGCTCCAAGGTTTGTTGTTGCTCAACTGTCGCCGCCGGAGTTTCATTAACTGCTGTCAACCCAACGCGTTCCCGCAGTAAATAGGTGAAGTTATGCAAAACATTTTTACCTAAAGCATCGAGTCCGTTAACAGATTCATCTACTAACTTGTCACGAATAAAAGCACCGCGTTCAGATGCCAGAAATTCAATCCCCTGATTCAGCACTAAATTAAAGTCGTAGTCTTGACTATTACGCGCATTTTTTAACAAGTTTTCTAAGCGGTTCCAACGGAATCTACCATCTTTAAATAGCAAATCTTGCAATGATGCTCTTAATTGCGGTGCTGGATCAGTTAACAGGCGTTTAGAAACGTAGGGATAAGCTTCACTGAGAACTTTAAAGTTCGGATCTATAAATATTGCAATACCTTCCAGCGTCACCAGGGAGCGAATAATTAAGGCGTAGTAGGGGGGTACACGGAAAGGATACTCATACATCAAAGCCGATAGTTCATCGGTGATGCTTTTAATATTAAGATCGGCAACACTGGCTCCTTCAGCATCAGCAAAGACTCTCGCAAAAGCTGGGATAATTGGTGTTAAATCGGTTTCTGGTGATAAGAAATCTAACTTAACGTAGTCTTTTGCTAATCCTTCAAAGTCCCGGTTGACAACGTGGACGATCGCTTCAATTAATCCATAACGCTGTGCTGGCTGAATCTCGCTCATCATTCCAAAGTCGAGATAAGCCAATTTACCATCTGGTGTTGCTAATAAATTACCAGGGTGGGGGTCGGCGTGGAAAAATCCGTGTTCTAGCAACTGACGCAACGAACACTGGACACCTACTTCAATTAGGTAACGAGCATCTATGCCTTGGGCGCTAATTTCTTCAGTCTGGGTTAATTTAGTGCCGTTAATCCACTCCATCGTCAAGACGCGGCGATTAGTATATTCCCAGTAAATCTTCGGTACATATATGTCTTTCATGTGACCGTATAACTGGAAAAATCGCTCCGCATTTTCGCCTTCGTGGATGTAATCCATCTCTTCAAAAATGCGATCGCCTAATTCATCGAGAATCCCAACTAAATCACTTCTTACCCGCTTAACCTTTTTCTGCACCCAAGCAGCGAGGTTACGCAATATATACAAGTCAATGGTGATTCCCTCTCTTAAGTCGGGGCGTTGGACTTTAACGGCGACTTCTTCACCAGTTTTTAGCTTGCCTTTATAGACTTGCCCCAATGAAGCCGCAGCAATTGGCTGGGCCGAGAGTTCGGCGTAAACTTCTTTTGGAGGTGCGCCTAGTTCTTCTTTGATAAACTGATAAGCAATTTCGTTGGGAAAAGGCGGTAATTGGTCTTGTAGCTTAGTTAATTCTTCTAGGTATACGGGAGGAACCAGATCTGGTCTGGTGGATAAGGCTTGTCCAATTTTGATGTAAGCAGGCCCCAGTTTAGTCAGCAATACTCGTAATTGAGTGGCTCGGCGGCGGTCATTTTTGACGACAATTCCCCGTTTACTATCCGACCACAACCCAAAAACAAAGGATAGAGCTGGCCCTAACACCGCGAAAATCCGCCGGACAACTTGCACTTTTCTGTTTTGGTAATGCGCCGCTATGCCTACGGGATCGTAAAGCGTCTCCGGTTGGGCTGTTGTCCTGACTTTTTGGGCAGCTAAGAGTCTTGGCGACGTCTGCGACGGGCTATGCCTACGCACAACTAAGCTTTGCGTACCATTTTCTGGCACTATATCAATAACGTCCAGTTCGCCTCGGCCATTTGTGCCGTTGCTACTGTCCTCCTGAATCGGTCGGGAACTAGGGGGAAGTGTCTTAACAATCATGAAGAAGGCCACCAGTCAGAACGATCACGTTAAGTATTGTAACAATATGTTGAGGGATTGGTCATCGGGCAATTCAATTTGGGAGTGAAGTACCCCTTTTTGCTTCGCTGAAAAAGGGGCTTCCAATTTCAACTACAACAACGACGGTTTTATTCGTCTTTTGGGTTTCCCGTCTCAACCGCAGTCGCCTCTACTAGCCATCTAGCTTTTG
>NZ_JAIVFV010000249.1 GCF_020829445.1 Nostoc sp. CHAB 5836 | reverse complement strand
TCGCTCGACTTCATCCCATGCCTGATTAGCGAGATTCTCCAGTGCCATAGCCAAAATCAGGGGATGGTCATAAACGCCTTCCTGCAAGCGCTCAAAGAATATCTCGATTTGCAAGAATAGGAGATTGGGATTCATAGAGTTGCGATCGCGCCCTTAACATCATCCTCGCTGACCTCGATGTAGCGCGAAAGTACTTTTAAATCGGTGTGTCCAGTAATTTTTTTAATAGTGGCCAAGTTGATGCCATTCTTTGCCAGATTGGTGATGAAAGTGCGGCGGGTGGAATGCGTTGAGATACCTTTACCTGACAATCCAGTCCTGTCAACCGCAGCGCGTAGAATGTTGTCAGCCCATCGCAGGGTTATGGACTTATCGCTCGTCCTGCAAGGAAATAACCACTCTATACCTGAGTCCGGCTTGTATGAAAGCAATATTTCTGCCAAAACTGGATGCACTGGGACTTGTCGATTTGCTCTTTTAGACTTGGGCTTGTCGCCAGCTTTTTGGAGTTGGTCTGAAGCTTTGGGTTTAGCTTTGCGAGTTCTGGCTCTGAAATTTATGTATTCCCTTGGTGTGCCATCATCGTTGTAAACATCAGTAACTTTAAGTTGGACTAAAGCACCCCACCGCTCACCGGTATACCATGCAATATCAAAAAGCAACTTATATTTGCGGCTTCTGATCTTGTTGCGAATTTTCGAGTAATCCGCATTTGTGAGAATAGCCGCTTGCCCTTCCCTATGGTTTTTCATTCGACCTATTTTCTCTTGGATTATTGTTCCGGTTTAACCATTGCATCTGGTAAAACCGGAACATTTCGTATTTTAGCTAATGGCTAAATCTGGCTCAATCCTATTAGCAGCAGGGCTGAGACGACATCAGTAAATGTTCTTGTTTTACATAAAACTGGAACATTTACTTATTTTTGAATAAGCCATACAACGGATTTATTCACTTCATTAAAGAATCCGATTTATTTATGCCAGAGCCTACCTTGCAACAGGTATTTGGAGCCAATGCAACTCAGACTGCAACCACAATCACAATTACCAAAGCGGATTTACCAGGTTTGACACCATCATCTACAAATAGGGCTGAAAGTTTGCTAACTGCGATTTTGCTCAAAGCCCAAGACGGCTTACCTCAATCGACCTTCGACACAAACATAGATCAGAGTATCTACATTGTGTCGGGCTTTCCAGGTTTTGCCTTTAGAGGCGCCAATAACGACTCATATCGAGTTGACCAATTAACGGTCAATCTAGCGAAACCAGATACTTCTGCAACAATTGACCCTGACGATTACTAATATGCAATTATTTTCGCTTAATCAATTATTTGGTCAGGGAGCTTTTCAGGATACGAACATTTTAGTTATCCAAAAAGCTTCATTGCTCAAGTTGACACCTCATGTCACTAATAAAGCTTCAGCATTATTAGCGGCAATATTAATTACTGCTTTAGAAAATTTCCAAGGAATAATCGTAGATTCAAATAATCAGCCGATTACAGATTCAGACAATCAGCCGATTACTTATGATAATTCTGAAGCTTTTGAATGTCTGCAAATGATTGGATGGAAGCCTTTTAGATTTTTTAGAAACAATCAGCCGTTTATCAACCACCAAATTATTTTTACCGGATATGCCCCAAATTAAAGACATTGCAATTACTAAGGCTATTGCTTCGGATTCTGATTTGCTACCAATGCAATCTCCCTCTGGGGAAACTTATATTATCACAAAAGCTAATTTGCTTAAAGGTTTATCTAGCGAAAGTGGGAGTATATCAAAAACAGCGAAATTTTGGAGAGTTAGAAATCTGGTGCAACCCTCTGGTACTGATCGACAATGGATAGTGAGAGAATTTGGTTTATTAGATTCTGCTCAAATAGCTTTAGCTCCCTCTATTTTTTCTGCTAGTAAATATATTGCTTCTGCCTATAAAGCAGCAGACAATAACACTACTACTTGGTGGGATGGGAGCGGTCAAGATGGTATCAACCAGTGGTTAGGTTATGAATTTGTTAATCCTGTCACCCCCGTATATATAAAGCTGTGGAATTTAAATTTGTATGGCAACGTTCCACCAACTTTATTTTCTTTAGATTCCAGTTTAAATAATAGCGAGTGGAACTCTGTATTTACATTCCCTCTGACTACAACTGATACGCCTAATTTATTAGCAATTCCATGACTGTTTACTGTGCAGACAAAACAAAGGCTACAATACTTTTTGAACGGGTCGATGGCACTAAAGGACAATTAATTATTAATTCTCCTCCTGTTGAAATTATCTGCCTTCCGGCTAATAATCAAGGTAAATATATTTTTACTTTAGCAACTTCCGGCAGTAATTATGACTGTTCTGGTGATCATAGTTATAGGTTTGGTGGTGATAGGATAGCTGACTCTTACCAGGTTGGCAATTTAATTCCTGTTTCTAGTAGTTCTCAATGCCCAGGTAGAGAATTAACTTTTTATCCAAGTGGTCAAATTGATATCATTCATCCTACTCAGTACAGAATTACCCAAAGAGACAACCCTAATTACCATCCTACTGAAGGCATCGAAGTAAAAGATAAAACGGGCAAGACAATATTTAAAGAGCTTGGGATTAAATGTAATTGCATCGTGAATTGTGAAGAAGACTGTTCGGAAGGTTTTTGTAAATGTCCTTCACCTACATACCCAGGTTATTGTTGCTTGGATTGTGCTTCTACAGCCGCAAGTATTCGAGCTATTACAAATGAATTGAGGGCGAAAAATGGCTGATACTTGTAGCAGTTTGGCAGCGGAAATTGCGGCATTAAGGGCTGAAATTGCCAAAATCCCGCGTGTAGATGAAAACAGAATCGTACAAACAACGCGTTCAGCACTACAGCCGGATATCACAACAGCAGTTGCAGCTGGTGGAGCGGTAATAGTTAATAAGTTACAGCCGCAGATCAGTAACTCCCTTGAGCAGGTGAAAATAGCATTAGAAAAAGCTTTTAAAGCAGATGGAACCGCAACCAGCGCCAAAGGAACTGCTGATTACAGCGCACAAGAGGCGATCGCCGCTAAACGCAAAGCGGAAGCGGCAGAAGCGAAAGCCAATCAAGCAAAGTACGTTGCTGATACAGCTGAAGCCACAGGACGCGGTGCAACACGTGATGCTGGTGAAGCGAAAGTCGTGGGTAATAATGCTTTTGATAAAGCTAAATTCGCGTCACAAAAGGCGGCACTGCTTGAGGCACAAGCGGCAAGAGCGGCTGCAAAAGCCCAAAGTGCTGGGGATATAGCACAACAGGCATTGAGGGAGTCCGGTCTAGCAAAAGGATTGGCTAATCAGGCACAACGTACGGCAGGTAAAGCAGTGTCGGATGCAGCAAGTGCAGCAAGTAAAGCGATTAATGCAGCGAATGAAATCAGTGGATTAAAGGGAGTAGTGAACGGCATTAAAGACCGTATCGGTCAATTGGGTAGCGCGATAACTAAGGTAGAGGGTATGGCAGGTAGTGCCCTAACAAAGGCGGGTAAAGCACTCGGACTAAGTGAACAAGCGATCGCATCCGTAGGACGATTAGCGGGGCGAGTATTTGAACTTTTCAACATCGTTGCAACGATTTTTACCCTACTAGAACAAATTGCTGTACTCGAAACACTTGGCGCTCGGATTGATGCTGTTGAGAATGCAGTGCAAGCACTTGGTGCTGATGTTTCTCGAATTTTAGGTAAGTTACTGGGATTACAAAATCGTATTGGGCGCAATGAAGCAGCAATTTCAGAAGTCCGGGCGATCGCAATCGATGCTAAAGGCATTGGCGAGGCGGCAAACCTAAAAGCTGGTGCGGCACAAGTTACAGCAGCCCGTGCCCAAGGTGCGGCGGATACTGCAATCAATAATGCAAAAAATGCTCAAACGACCGCAGATGGTGCTGTACGCAATGCAAAACTTGCCAACGATAACGCTACAACTGCCTACAACACGGCACTCAAGGCTGACACCAAGGCGGGTGCAGCACAACAATCAGCCAATGAAAGCAAGAGCATCGCAGAACAGGCTAAAGGCTTGGCAGGCCAAGCACTTGGCAAGGCGGGAGAAGCTTTAGGAGTGGCATTAACTGCGATCGCGCTAGTGCAAACTGTACGAGCGCTCAGAGGATTGAAAGGCGACCCCGGTATACCAGGGAGAAATGGCGCACCCGGCAGAGATGGGGTGACAACAGTAGTGCAAATTCCTGGTGTACCAGGTAGAGACGGTAGACCAGGTAGGGATGGAATCAACGGCGTACCCGGTAGACCAGGTAGGGATGGAATCAACGGCGTACCCGGTACACCAGGCAGGGATGGAATCAACGGCGCACCAGGGAGAAACGGAGTAGATGCAGTGCCATATAACGACGCAGGATTAAGAGCTTTTATTGCAGGACAACACGCAGGAACAAGAGCAAATAGTAATGCTTTACATACCTCTACAACAGCCAATGTAAATGCAACAACCATAGCAGGAACGGCGGCGACAACAGGCGCGATTGCTTCTTTTAGAGCCGCCTTCGTAACTCAATGGACGACTTATTTAGCACGATTTAATGGCTTTGCTAGATGGTTAAGGTTAGATAGAGTTTTAAATGTTCTAATTTGGGCTAATACCCTTCACAATGCTTATATGTTATCTTCAAGTTTAGGACAGACTTTGTTTAGTGTTGTTGATAATATTGCTGGCATCTTTTTGTCTGATGATGAAGGAAGTAGCTTTTCAGCAAGTGAAGTTTTAGGAAATACAATTGATAGTGCTGCTAAAAGTTTATTTGGTGTTGAAACTTGGGAAGGGATAAAAACTACTTGGAAGAAATATAATAGAATTTATCAAGCAGCCGCCAATACTCTCAATACGCTGTCTTCACTATTTAATTCTGTTTATAGTATCTTCCAAGTAATTGGAAATCGAATTAGTAGAATTGGTAACGCCTTGCGTTGGGCGGGTGCAATCGCCGATGATGCTTACAGTTGGATGAATGAAAATAACAACTTTAGCAATCCGGTTATTGTTAAGCTCACCGAGCTAAATGAAGCAGCAGACAGCCTTGATACGGTATCAGGAGAGGTACTAAATGTTAAAGTTCAAGGGAAGCAATTAAAAGATGATAAAGCAGAATTTGATAAAGCTATTAAAGATTTAGAGGTAAAGGAAACCAAAAAAGAATCAGATGCCAGAGACAAAATAAAAACACCAGAAGCAACATTAGCCGATGTCTAACAGATATGATTGGAGCAAATTCCAAAAGTTAATTCGACGCGTACATAATTTGTATGTAAATAGCGACATCAAAAAAGAAACTAAAAAAACTAAAAAATCACTATTAGAATATGCGCTAATTGATACTAAGGATACAGCATTTTTGGTGATTACCAAACAGATATACTACTGGTTTACACTAGGGTATATTCAAAATAGAATTAATGCTTTAGCTGTTGTTCCTGAATGGTGGGCTGTTCGTAAAGGTGCGGATCGCCCTCAATTAGTAATCCTATTCAAAAGTGAAGGAAACAAAAGTAATTATTATACATTGCATATTCCTCACTACGATGGTCGCAAATCTTCTACTTGCCCTATTAGTACTTATACAAAAGGTAATTATCGGGGATGTTTGACATTAAGAGACAACTCAAAGTTTATTTGTTATGCCTCTTCTGAAAGGGAAGCGGAATCAGTTATTAATGATGCAAAAAAACATATAATAGAAAAGTTTTTGCTAGGTTCTACTATTACCATTGGGACTACTCAAAAGAAAAACTTCAAAACCGATAAAGTCAAGCCAGTTTCGGGCAAATTTTTCTCTAGCGGGTCACTGAAATCTAATCCAGATTGGATCGTGTATTACTAAAAAGCAAGCTTAGATATAGTATATCGAAGTAGGGTATGACCGTATTTTTACAGTAACACTGGCTGATATCGTGTGTTATTTCTGGAACAGTCGTACGGAGCATAAAAAATACATGAGTACCTTTAACAATGGTGGCGGGACTCTTAAATCCAGCACCAAACCAGCAGCATTTCTAGAAATTGCTCACTTAATTAATGAAGCTGAAAGAGCAGCATCTACAGTTGATGTAACCCTTGATAACGTCACTATTAATTATGATACTGGTGCAAGAACTGCTACTATTGACGCTACTTTACCAGTAGGAAGTACGATTAATTCCTCTGGACAAATTGTAATTTCTGCTAGCAATTACTTGGGTGGTTCAGTATTTAATCCAGGTACTGGCGGTGAAATAAAAGCTAGCAGCTTTCCATCGGCATTTTTAGAAATGGCGCAGTTTTTAGCAGCTTCTGAACAAGCAGTAACTCCAGCGCCTCCCAACAATATTACAATTGCCATTGATTTGGAAGCGCTAACCACTACAATCAGCGCTACATTACCCGTGGTTCCGACACTTGATAGTGCAGGTAAACCAGTATTTACAGCTACTGATTACTTGCCGTAAGGATTGCTTAAAGTCAGCAATCCTTTAAACAAGTAAATTAATAAACTAAGGAAGAATTATGGCTACTAAGAAAAGAGGCCCTACTAAAGGGGCACGAGTTTTGATTGAGCTACCTTTTGGAGAAGAAAAAGCTCCAGCAGGCAAAAAGCCAGGAAAAAACAAATATGTTCGCGTTAAGCAAGGCATAGCGCAGGAACTTGGCTTTAAGCCTGTAACTGTAATGCCTACTCGCATGGTCAAAGGAGTCAAAAGAGTAGTAAATATAGGTAGCTATCGGCGAGAATCAGTTACTTTAATCTTTGATAAGCCTAAAAATATTAAAGGCAGCACCGGAACCTATGCAACCGTAAATTTACCTTTGGGTAGTGGATGCACGATTACTGATGCTGTTGAATATTTTCAAAAAAGCGGGAAAGGAATCGTTGGATTACGCACCTCAAATGGTCAGGTCTACCGATGGGATTTTGAAAAATAAAGAGCAATAAATTACATAGCTAAAAATGCCTTTAAAATTATCTCCTGTGAATTGGCAAATGGTTAGGGAAAGAACTATTAGGGCAAAAGCATTTCCAGGTTCCCCTAAAAGATATCAGCCCTTAGAACCACTTGCTTTTAGAGTAGATAGCCCGCTATGTATTGCGCTTCTTAGCAACTCTCAAGCTAAATATAATTGGTGGTTAGCAGGGCGATGTCAGGCTTATGCCTATTCAGGTGCTTTTGTGAGCCGCCAATTACTTGGCTTAGAGCAATGGACTATTGGACTTGATAGGGCAATATTCTTAGATTTTAGAAAGTATACTCTTAACCAAAATCAATATGCTTTAGAATTTACGTTTCCGCACTGGCATACACAAATGAATATTAAAGTTTGGAAATATACTAGTCCATTGTCATCAGTGCTTTCACCAGAAATCGAAATTCTTAGAGATGCAATTAATGTACCTCTTGAAAGAATTGAATCTAAAATTGATGCTCTTTAAATTAAATGACTACCACGAAGTCGGGAATAGCTGTTCATCCAAATAATCAACCTACATTCAATATTACTCTAGAATCAACTGGGATCTTTCTGGGAATTCTAGTAAGCTTTTCGGCTTTGCTGGGTGGGATTATAAAAGCAATTACTAAGTTTAATTCAATAGATAATAACCTGCGGGATTTGAGGGAAGACTTTAATACTCACGTTAATGCTGAGGGGCATAACGAAATCTTGAAACAAGTCAAAA
>NZ_JAIVFV010000248.1 GCF_020829445.1 Nostoc sp. CHAB 5836 | reverse complement strand
AACATTTGTCAATTCTAAAAGTTTAGTAACCTGAGCTTCAAAGTCTTTCAACGATTTGGCTAAATCCAAATTTGCATTTATATTTTTTTTCATTTATGTTGATATACTCGCCTCAAAACGATTACCAATAGTGAATTTTACCTTTTTTTGTGCAGAATGAAAAAAGTATTGTTCGCATATATTAGGAATCAAAACAATATTTAATAAGCGCAGATCCAAACACCTGTCACGAACGCTCTTCATCAAATACCTATTCTTAAGTATTAATACTCGTTAATATGTAAATAATATATGTTTTGTACTGGGAAAGCCGATTAGCGATCGCACCTTTTTTTGCCTGACCTCACAAAATCGCATTGCTCCCTTCCCAGACGTTTCCGTGCATATCGTATAGTCCAAAGGTGTTAGCTACCTCAAAACTGCCCACAGGCGTAGTCTCTTCTCGATAGATACCTTTTGGCCCTCGTCCATAAGAACCCGACCATTTATATTCTTCGTTATCTGTACCCCTGTAATTGGCAAGATCAGTTGTGATTGTCTCGCCAAAGTGAAATGGGGTGGTAGTTCCCGCTCTACACGCATATTCCCATTCTGCTTCAGTGGGTAGCCGATACTGCCTTTTTGTATGGGCAGCAAGGCGATCGCAAAACTCAACCGTATCATACCAGGAAACGCACTCTACAGGTCGTTGATCCCCTTTGAAATGCGATGGGTCAGCTTCTAGCTCAATGTTTACTTGTGGTAGTGCTGCTACGGCTTTCCACTGTGCTTGAGTGACTGGATATTTACCCATGCAAAAATTCTGAATAGTTACTAAATGCTGAGGACTTTCTGAATCGCTCCGCTCTAGTTCATCCTCTGGTGAACCCATCATAAAACTGCCACTGTTGATCAGCATCATATCTAACTTAATTCCGTTGCCCAAGTCTTCTACGTAGTATTGGGCTTTCTTCTGCGTCCGGTTTATTACTATTTTTGGCATTTATTTTACAAATGTTCATCAAAACTTACAGATGGACAACCATTTTTATTGATTTCCCCAATTCTACCGCTTGATTGTTTATAATAGAATCGTCAATCCCGCTTGCAACTGGCGACGAGAACATGACGACTTTAGTAAAACCTCAGAAAATCTACGATGAGTTTATTGATTTTATAGCTCAAGGAACTAGCCCAGAAAATGTGACTAATTTTCAATTTTCTGAAGCAGCGAAAGAACAGATAGAAGATTTAGTTGAACGCGCCAAAATAGCAGATTTATCCCCTTTTGAAAAAACTGAACTCGAAGAGTTTTTAGTGGTTGAGCATCTAATTAGATTGGCCAAAGCTAAAGCTCATCACTACCTTCGGTCTGTTTCTCACTAAAGAGAGATTAATTATGCCTCGACTCTACATGACTAAAGAATTAAAACAATTAGTCAGTAACCGGGCTGATTTTTTGTGTGAATATTGTCTGATCTCTGAACAAGATAGCGGTGGGTGTCAATTTGACCACATTATTAGTGTTAAGCATGGGGGTGAAACAACTGCCGAAAATTTAGCCTATGCTTGTCTGTATTGTAACCTTAATAAAGGCACAGATTTAGGGTCAATTATTTGGCGCACAGGTGATCTGGTGAGATTTTTTAATCCGAGACGAGAACAATGGTCTGAGCATTTTCGTCTTGAAGATACAATGATTCAACCTTTAACAGATATTGGGGAAGTCACAACCAGAATTTTACAGTTTAATAGCAGCGATCGCCTCCTAGAAAGACAATTATTTATTGAGGTTAATAAATACCCTTCACCTGATGCTTTAAGCTCGACTTTATCCATTTTTTTCGCTACGTGAACGCTGAAGTTGAAACCTTTGTGGAACGGTAGTTTTAGTTTTTGAATTTTATGGATAACCTGTAGAGTGGAAAAAGTATTTGCTAAAAAGCCAGGGTTTTTGCCGCATAAAGAAAACCGAGTTCTTAATTTTGGATAAAGTCGAGTTAAGAGGGTGTTTGAAAAGTCTCTCAGGTTGTAAAAAAGCTCTCTCAGTATAAGCTGTGAATGGATAATAAACAGCACCTCAAGAGCAACATGAGTAAAGCATACCCCAGTAACTTAACGCGCACTCAATATGAATTTCTGAGTGACATGATTCCAGAAGCAAAACCCGGAGGTCGCAAGCGCTCTGTCGATATGTGGCAAGTCTTGAACGCAATTCTCTATGTCCTGGTAGAAGGAGTAAGATGGCGAGGGTTACCTGGCGACTTTCCTGCTTGGCAGACGGTATACACCTATTTTCGCAACTGGCGCAAAGATGGGACATGGCAGAAAATGCATGACAGTCTCAGGCAGTGGGTACGGATAGAGCAGGAACGGCATCCAAGTCCATCTGAAGCAATAATCGATAGTCAAAGTCAGTAGACCGAAAAGTTTTGCGATCGCTAAAAAATAGTAGTGTACGATACCGTTTTTGGCGGAATATAAAAAAGCTGATTGCTTTGGCTTTATAATAAGTTTTATTTATTGATAAGCCCCGAAAATGAACCAAAATCAGCCAGATGGTAAACAAACTTCGCAGGCTACCCCATAGTTGCGGTCTACGGCTTGACGTAGAAATTCAAGCATCTGTTTGAGAGTAAATAAGTGAGAAAGAACTTGTCGAGAGCTTCTTTTTAAACGGCTAAGATAATGCCATACTAGATAAATCCAAATATTAATAATTAAAAATGCCAAAGCTACAAATAAAAGCCGAATAATAGGATTTTTAATAGTAGTTTTAATTCGGCACTGATTTTTCATCCGATAGCTACTCTCAATCCCAAAACGAAGACGATAGTCATCATGTATCAGGTGTAAAGATAACTGCACTTTATAGACTGCGTAAATAAAAAACTCTCGCCCATGCGCTCGCCTTTTACCATTTTTATATGTACAAATTATCCATACATGAAAAGTGACTGAGCCATATTTATCGCTGTTTAAAGTGTAAGTTGTTTTATAACTGCGCCTACCTCTAATTAATTGTCTAGTACCGCCATGTTTACCTCGAATAATTACTGGCATTTCAAAGGGGATATCAAGAGCTTGTAACCATCTGATGACTGGCACACAGAAGAATTCCCGGTCTAAATACAATCGTTCTATTTTAAGCTTCAAAGGCTCAATCAGAGCTAAAAGATAAGTAATAATTGCTACTAAAGTATTTTGTTGTTGAACAGCTTTAATAGCTAAGGTAACTCGTTTATTCTTTTTAATTACATAGACAGTAGCGTAGGCATAAAAAGAACAAGTGCCACTTTTTGCTTGACTTCTATAAATGTATGGTGCTTCTGATGATGATGGTTCACCATAATATGGAATTAAGTTAAAATCGATAGCAATTTTGCATTGGACTTTTTGAATACCATCTGGTAAGCGACAAAGAAAGTGCAGTATTTAAATCTGATTCCAGAGAGTTCAGGTCTGAATATTTCTCCAAATGATAACGAATATCATTACTTGTGGGAACATTTTTTAATACTTTACTTGTGTTTTCTATGCTATCTCTTTGGGTGGCTGCCCTAATTAGAATTTCAAAGATATTTTTTTGTTCACACTTGCCTTGAGTCGGAATTGGAATATTTTCAGTTAAACAGTTCACTACTTCGTTCAAAGTTTTACTATCAGTTAGAACTGGGGTAGTTGCAGTCATAGCCAAACTAATTAATCCTAATCGTCAAAAATTTTGCTTCTTCACCCCAATATTTTACAAAAATTCCAAGACCAGCACCAGAAGATTGTTCTGGTGCGAGAGCTACCCTTACCTTAGTCTTAAAAATATTAGTTTTGCTTATATAATATCTCTCAACAAATCTTCCCAAAGTTGTATCAAAAAGTACAGTTTTTTAGGCAATAATCAGGTTCGCAAGTATCCATCACAGAGCGATCGCAAAAGTTTTCGGTCTACTGAATTTGACAATTGGAAATTGAAACTCAACTTTAGTGCCAAACAACTCGTAACCAAACCGATTTGGTCGCCAATTAATATGCTCATCACCTAGAATCGCTAAGGATGCAACAGTTCGCTTATATCTATCGTAGATGCGGTAGTTGTAGATAAACATCCTTTCGCTAAAGTCTGACTCTGACTCTTGTTTGGATTTCTAGATGTATCAGTATCCAGGATTCTTCACCACCAATGCGGTATATTTTTACCAGCTTATCCGCTACTCGCTTCCCCAGTTCGGCATCGCGCACCACCTGCTCTAATTCTTTGTCCAAGAACTCAGGCTGTCGAGTCCAATCTATTTCCCTATGTGCTTGCGGAAAGAAAAACAGCATGAAGTCTTCAAAATAGAGTTGTAGTATTTGTTTCCACGGCGAATCATATTCGGTTTGGGGGTTGGCATCGGTCATACTCGTTCCAGGGCGAACTCACGCCCCTGATTGTATTACTAATTGCCCTGGTGTGAATAGGTCGCCCTGTCAGAGCGAGATGTTTACCTTTCCCCCTTCCCCTTCTTAATAAAAATGCCCCTGTTAAAGGGGCTTTTGATGTGGTTGATGTTCTGACTTGAACTTTCTAGTAGGATGATTCTGTTTCGGTATATAGTTTCTGTATATCTGTTCATAGTAGCAACTGATTGAGTTAATGCTATGGCGATCGCTGAAAGATTGAAAATCGCTTCACAACAACTAAATCAATCTACTGATTTTCACTACCAAGAGCGTACGCTGTTTTTGTAAGTCTGAGCGGCTGTTCCCACTGCTCTAAGTTGTGGTGGTTAGTTGCATTCAGAGTCTTATGGCACGCTTGAAAAGCTGAAACGGGCGACTTCCAAGCTTTGCCCAATCAGCCTCCTGGTAATGGTCATAAAATCACCGACTGTGCAGTTTATCTGTTGGGAACCAATGGTTCCTAGAATCCAGTTAACTCTCAGTAAAAGCGGAAAATCCAGTTTTAAATTATACCCAATACCCGCGAGTCGAAAAATTATAATTCTGTAGTTTTGGGTATTGGGTATTTGGTTTTTGACTGCTAGGTTAAATTACTTGCTTTTTTGACTACTTCCTTTAACTCTTCAAAGGAGATACTACCGTCTTTATCTCCATGCATAGCTAGCAATTCCTGGGGGCTACTGATACCTGTTTGGGCCGAGATGATTGCACTTAAACCAGGGCTTAAAAAAAGCTCATTAATGGAGATTTTGCCGTCTTGATCGCTATCTAAGGTATTAAAAAGAGATTGAAGCTCTTGCGAGGTTGTCATAGGTTTCTATTTGAAGAACTGTTTTTCAACTTAATATCTCATTAATCTCTGATTAATCTCTCTTTCATTAAATAAAGTTGTATCTAAAGACGTAGAAACTGTCAGTCAAACACGGCAATTAACAGATGATTCACGCCATCCACTCTACCCAATCGGGTGCATCTAGAATCAAAATCTCATCCTTGAGAGAGGCAGTAAACTAGCAGCTAGCTGCGATCATTGGGCTGGAGTGGATTTGGGATAATGATTCCTTAAATATGAACATCGGTTTGGTTCCACCTCAGTCTATGAATTGAAGCCAGAAAAAACGGAGGACAAAAGACATTATGTCTGTTCATAAAATCGAAGATTTTGATGCCAATTATCATCAACAGGATTCTCAGGAGCATCTTCAGGGGTTTGACCTTTACTCCAAAGACGAAAAAATTGGCTCTGCTGACGACCTTTTGGTTGATGATGATGGGCACATTCGTTATCTGGTTATAAACACAGGCATCTGGATTTTTGGCAAAAAAGTTCTGCTGCCAATCGGATGTTCCCAGGTAGACTATGATACCCACCGGGTCTATGCAGTCAACCTCACTAAAGCCCAGGTAGAAGCGCTACCTGAGTTTACGGATGGTATGACTGTTGATTTTGATTATGAACATCGGGTCAGACAAGTCTACCGTCTTTCATCTTCATTTAGTGTCTTTGACTCTTCTGGGGTTGGATACGCCGGATATGGAACTGAAACGAAGGCCCCTAATGACACTCCCATCTCTTCTGGGGTTGGATACGCCGGATATGGAACTGAAACGAAGGCCCCTAATGATACTCCCACCTCTTCCGGGGTTGGATATGCCGGATATGGAACTGACCCTCCTGCTCCTCCCTATGTTCCTACCTCTTATGGGGTCGGGTATGAAGGATATGAAAATGCCCTGCCGACTCCGGGTAAGGCACTCTCACCTGATACTGATCACAGCGCTGCTGTTGACCACTGCGATTCCTACACATATCAGCAAGATCCCGGATTATATGATATGAACGAGCAAAATCATCAACGGCTGAAACTGTATGAAAAGCGTCTAGTGGCAAAGAGAAAACAGCATAAGGAGTCTGTTAATTCTGATGTGATTTGAAAATTTTAAAAGTCATTATCCGTAAAGGGAACTATGGATGGTGAAAACCTTTTCAGTGATGGGTAAAATTCTAACCTCGCGCCATAATCATCTGTTTGTGATACTTCTAATTCAATTGTTTGCTGATTTTTATCATCAAAGAGTAACTGGATTTGGTAATCTGTCCAAAATTGCTCACCTAGCTCATCTTCTAAATCGAAAAGCTGTTCTTCATCACCCCAGATATCTGACCAAAGGACTATCCGATTAGCACGAAAGTGATTTTGACCTTTGACATCTGCAATCACAAAATATACTTCGACATTTAAATTAAACCCAAACTCATCAAGCTCTGTCTCTTGGAACGCACAGTTAACCACAATTAAACTATCAGGGTTAACATTAACTACCTGCTGTTGACGCTGTAACATTTCTTGAAATACTAAATCAGGTAGTAACTTTGAACTCTCTTCGAGGACAAGTTTTTGAGTTTCTGGTGAGTAACGAGTTTTTAATTCTTGGGTTATTAGATTTAAGATATCACCTGTGGCTAAATTGACAATTATCTTTTTACTTGTGGAATTAAGGAAACATCCGTGATTAAGTAAATTATGTTTCTGAATTGCCATAATTCTGTAAAATCCATTTGAATTTGATTAGATGAGCTACAAATCTACAAATCAAGCGAAAACCTGCTAATAAAAATCAATTACTATCTCATTAATTGGGACAACTTATTCAGTTCTGTCCGTTTTCTCTTAATCTGTTTGAGTAATGATTGGTGTGATTTTTCTAAAAATTGTAAGCGGATATGTAGTATGTAATTGGGAGAGAGCCAGTGGAGTTGCAAGAGTCGAGTGGAATGGAGGTAGGGTTTTTCGAGGCATAGAAGATTTATGCTTTTTTCAAGATAAAAAACTCTAACAACAATTTACACCTCAATGATGATACATGAATGTCTACTGAGATTAATTTTCTTGAGACAGATGTGCCTGTAACTGCTGAACTTGCTCCACCGTTAAACCTGTTACCCGTATGATTACTTCAATAGCTAGACCCTCGCGCAATAAGTTTACCGCAACTTTTTGCAAAGCTTCCTGTTGCCAACTGGTTACAATCTCCATAATTTCCTCCTGTTCATCTAATCCCATTGTACTGATTGCCGCTTGAAAGACCTGTTTCTCAGTATCGTCGAGCCTCAAATACGTATCAACAAACCCTGAGATCAATTGCATCCGTGCTGGGTCTAACTTTAACGTCGCCAGCAGCCGCAAACATTCTGCCTTGACAAAGGGACGTTCCTCACGCCGAATATTCATCTTCGCCATCAATGCTGCTGCCACCGGATTTGGCTGTGTGAGAAAATCTCGCCAATTTAAGCGATTTAACTGAATAGCTGCAAACTGAAATTCCAGCACCTTGAAGTCGCCAAAGGTA
>NZ_JAIVFV010000247.1 GCF_020829445.1 Nostoc sp. CHAB 5836 | reverse complement strand
AGCATTGAATTGTTGACTGGACGTAACCCATACATAATCTTCCCATGTTAGGTGATGAGGGAGATGGGGGAGATGAGGGAGATGAGGGAGATGGGGGAGATGGGGGAGATGGGGGAGATGAGGGAGATGGGGGAGATGGGGGAGATGGGGGAGATGAGGGAGATGGGGGAGATGGGGGAGATGGGGGAGATGGGGGAGATGGGGGAGATGAGGGAGAATAATCATACTCAATGCCCAATGCCCCATGAGTAAATAGCTAATTACTCCGCTAGAAGGGTACAATAAATGCCGATTGTCTTCCAAAATTTGAAAGTTTCATGATCTCCAGTAACGACTTTCGACCCGGTGTTTCAATTGTCTTAGATGGGTCTGTATGGCGAGTGCTTGAATTCCTGCACGTCAAACCAGGTAAAGGTTCTGCCTTTGTACGAACTAAGTTAAAAAATGTCCAGAGTGGGAGCGTGATGGAAAAAACGTTCCGAGCAGGGGAAACAGTGCCGCAAGCCACCCTAGAAAAAAGCACGATGCAGCATACCTATAAAGAGGGCGATGAGTTCGTCTTTATGGATATGGAAACCTACGAAGAAGGCAGATTGACCCGTGAACAAATTGGCGATCGCGTCAAGTACCTCAAAGAAGGTATGGAAGCTGAGGTTATTCGGTGGGGTGAACAGGTGCTAGGAGTAGAATTGCCTAAGTCTGTGGTTCTGGAAATTGTCCAAACAGATCCAGGTTTAAAAGGTGACACTGCCACAGGTGGCTCAAAACCAGCAACTCTAGAAACTGGTGCAATTGTGATGGTTCCTTTGTTTATTTCCCAAGGAGAACGCATCAAAGTTGATACCCAGGAAGATAAGTATATCAGCAGGGAATAATTTTCATCTCCACCGAGATGCAAGTCCCGATTTAAATCCCTAGATAGGGATTAAATCCCTGCCACACTTAAGATACTAATTTACGGATCGGTCGAGGTAATAAAAACTGTGCCATTGGACTTTAATGAAATCCGCCAACTACTGGCAACTATCGCACAAACAGATATTGTAGAAGTCACGCTTAAAAGCGATGACTTTGAGCTAACAGTCCGTAAGGCTGCGAGCGTTGGCAATCAGGTGTTGTCGGTAGGTCAAGCGACCTTAGGCGGTGTGGTAGGTTCGGGCTTGACATCGGGTTCATCTGGGGGAAACCAGGTGAACGCAAGTCAGGTGACAGAGGTATCCACATCTCGTGTGTTGGAGAATACTGGAACTAGCACACAATTGCAGTTGTCAGTAAATCCTCTCTCAATCATTGATCAGAGATTAGTAGAAGTGCCTTCCCCAATGGTGGGAACCTTTTATCGCGCTCCTGCGCCGGGGGAAGCGGCATTTGTGGAAGTTGGCGATCGCGTCCGCAAGGGTCAAACAGTCTGTATCATTGAGGCCATGAAGCTGATGAATGAAATCGAAGCCGAAGTCTCTGGACAGGTGATGGAAATTCTTCTCCAAAATGGCGACGCTGTAGAATATGGTCAACCTTTGATGCGAATTAACCCTGATTAAGTATTAATGTATAGATGAAGTGAGTCATTGTTAAAATTTTCAGTCCTTGCGGGTCAACCCTGATGAAACAAACGTTGCCTTTACCACCCGAAGTGGTGCAACAAGTAGCTGAATACTTCAGCCTGTTAAGTGAGCCAATGCGCCTGCGGCTGTTACACTTATTACGGGATGAAGAGAAATGCGTGCAAGAGTTGGTAGAGGCAACACAGACTTCTCAGGCAAATGTGTCAAAACACCTGAAGGTAATGTGGCAAGCAGGTATCCTTAGCCGCCGCAGTGAAGGAACTTGCGCCTATTACCGGGTGGAAGATCAAATGATTTTTGAGTTGTGTAATCGGGTTTGCGATCGCCTCGCCACAAGGTTAGAACAGCAAGCCCGTAATTTTCGTGTATTAAATAGCAGACGTTAGGTCAGTTGTCCTTTGTCAGTTGTCCTTTGTGAAAAACCAATGACCAATGACCAATGACCAATGACCAATGACCAATGACCAATGACCAATGACCGATGACCAATGACCAATGACCAATGACCAATGACCAATGACCAATGACCAATGACTAAAGTGGATAATCTTTTTGAAAGTTTTCACGAGTTAGCGGTTGTTGTAACTCTACACCCTCACCGCCTAAAACATCTAACGGTTTGCCGTCCACGTCAATATACACTTTGGCTTTAGGATTTAAAGTTGTCGCAGTATAAACAATTTGTCCCACGCGACCCATCATTGAGGTGCTACCACCACCTTTAGTAAAATCTTCAGATAAATTAACGTGAACTTCATCATTTTCCGCCTTCAGCCCCAACAGCTTGGTTCCTTTGGGGATGGTTGTTGAATCTGTGCCTTCTGTTGGGCCTGCTAACAAACTTTGGAAAGCTGCTTCTAAAGGCTGGCTGGCTCGTATAGAAGCGACTTTAATCGGCTGGGGGACTAAAGTAACATTTTTGTCTGTTGGTCTTAGCCAATAAACGTTAGGGGTTTGCTCATTTGCTGGCTGCCTAGTTGATGGCTGTGCTGGCTGCTCAATGCGCCCAGAGGGGTTTGAGGGTGTGGGAGTATTACTAGATTGTGAGGTAAACCAAGCTACACCACCACCTACCGCTACAACCACTGCTGAGACGGCTGCAATTACGCCTGAAGAAATACGATTAGATCCTTGTTGGTCTTTCATGTTCAAAACCTTCCTAACTGAGGGCTGATATAGTAGTTATGTGAGGAGCAGCCTGGTTAACGACGATGCTTGTAACTGAAGAGTTTCTCACAACGGGAGGAGACTTTATACCTTTTAATTCTGAAATTTCCTGATTTAATTTTAGAATTTTTACTTTTAATCCGTCACCTGCCAATTTATGTAGATCTCATTCTTTCTAAAGATGATTAAATTTACAACGCAGAGGAACGCAAAGGAAAACGCAAAGGAACGCAAAGGAACGCAAAGTATTACAAAAGTCCCTCTGCGAACCTCTGCGCTTCCCTTTGCGCCCCTCTGCGTTTAATCTTTACCCTCTATTTCTTCCATAATCCACTGTTTGAGTGTCGTTGTAACTTCATCAATGACAATTTCTTGAGATTTGCGGGTGGCTCTTTCTACAATTTCAACTTTGCCATTAGCGATCGCCCGTCCGGTGACAATTCTATAAGGTATACCAATCAAGTCAGCATCTTTAAATTTCACTCCCGCACGTTCGTCGCGGTCATCTAGTAGGGTTTCAATTCCGGCTTGATTGAGTTCTGTATAAAGTTTTTGGGCGATTTCGACTTGTTGAGCATCCTTAATGTTGGGAATTGTGACAATGGCGTGATAAGGTGCGATCGCTACTGGCCAAATAATCCCATCTTGATCGTAAGATTGCTCGACGGCAGCTTGCGCTAGTCGTGATACACCTACGCCAAAACAACCCATAAATAGCGGCTTTTCTTCACCTTGTTCATTGGTATAAGTTGCACCCATCCCTTGGGAATACTTAGTGCCTAATTGAAAGATGTGACCTGCTTCAATTCCACGGGTGCTGAAGAGAGTTTGTTCTGGGTTGTGGATGGCGCGATCGCCTGGTCTTGCCTTACGTGTATCTACTACCAAATTTGGTATTTTGAATTGCTCACCCCAATTAGCTCCAACTACGTGATAACCAGCTTCATTGGCGCCTGTAACAAAGTTTTTTAAATTAACGGCTGTTTGATCCACCAAGCGCAAAAACTTGGGATGGATCTGTTTATTGGCGGTAATATACTCATCTGCAATATCTGGAGCAATGTAGCCTAAAGGTAGAGATTTCGCTGTCCATGCTTCCTGCGCTTCTACATTTGGTACATTCAAACTAATAATAGTTTTAGCACCATATTCAGAAGCTAATTTAGTTAATTCATTTTGCAACTTAACTTCATTAACTTCCTGATCGCCTCGGATGCTTACCAGAACTAAGACGGTTATACCGTTATCATAAACTGTCTGATAAAGGACATTTTTCACTAATTGAGTTGGAGAACAGTTGAGGAGTTGACAAACCTTTTCAATGGTTTCTGTTCCAGGTGTATCGCGTTTCTCGTAGGTTGTAAACCGTGAGGTTTCGGTGTCAATTGGTAAAGAAACAGCCTTTTCTACGTTAGCGGCGTATTGACCATCCTCAGTGTAGAGAACTTCGTCTTCGCCAGCTTCTGCCAAAATCATAAATTCTGTGGAACCAGAACCACCAATTGCACCAGAATCAGCTTCTACTGCCCGAAAAGCTAAACCAGAACGCCGTAGGATATTGCTGTAAGCTTTATACATATCCTGGTAAGTTTCTTTGAGGCTAGCTTCATCGGCATGGAAAGAGTAGCCGTCTTTCATGATAAACTCTCGTCCACGCATTAAACCAAAACGGGGACGAATTTCATCGCGGAATTTGGTTTGAATTTGGTAGAGGTGTAATGGTAGCTGGCGATAAGAGCGAATCATCTCACGAGCGATCGCTGTGATGACTTCCTCATGAGTTGGGCCTAATCCTAATTGTTGCTCACGGCGGTCAATTAGGGAAAACATAATTCCCTCAGCTTTGGTGTAAGTATCCCAGCGTCCCGATTCCTTCCATAAATCAGCCGGTTGCAATTGTGGTAAAAGACATTCTTGTGCGCCTGTAGCGTTCATTTCTTCCCGCACAATCTGAGAAACTTTTTGCAGTACCCGCCACATCAAAGGCAAATAAGCATAAATACCGCTACCGATGCGACGAATATAGCCTGCACGGAGTAATAATTTATGGCTAGGAATCTCAGCATCAGCCGGATCATCCCGCAGTGTAACAAATAACATTTGTGAAAGTCGCATCGTTTAATCCCTTTTCCGAATCTCTAATTTGTTTATAAACCACTTGGCGATTAGAAATCGCGGCTACACAAACTCAAAGTCTGCCTGGGCGGACTAAGAAGGCATCCTAGTTTGAATCTGCGTGGTGTGCAAAGCGCAAGCGCGATCGGCATTCTACAGCCGTTAAGATATGGCAATGATATAATCTTTGCAACTATTTAATCTATTTTGACTCTGGTGTTTTCAGAGTTTGTGAGAAATCCGGGTAATGCCTCTAATATATATAGATATCGCCAAGATAGTGAGAGTCAACTATGACCGAAACCAAACCCACCCGTATCGCCCGCAGAGGAAGAATTTTTCCCTCAATGCAGTGGACAGAAGAGAAAAAGCAAGCCAGGAAAACTTCTCAAGAAGAATTTTACCAACGCTGCCAGCCCATTTTTGATAGAGTCCAACCCGAACTAATTAAAACTCACTACAACTGGTACATGGCAGTCGAACCAGAAAGCCGCGAATATTTTGTTGATAAAGATGAGATGACTGCTATTAAGATGTCACGTCAAAAACACCCGAACTGTCCCGTTTTCGTCTTTAAAATTAACGAGACTGGAGTTGCTGGGACAATATGATATCAGGAAGGTTTGGTGATGGGGAGGAGTTGATTTTTGAAATCGAATTGATTGCCGCCAATGGATTTAAATTACCAATTGATGTAGTTTTAGATACAGGATTTTCTGATTGGTTAGCCATTGATCAGCAGGACTTGGAAGGGTTTGATTGGGAATATTTAGGCGAACGTTCGATGTTGATGGCAAGGAGTGTATCTAACTTTGATATTTATGCAGGCCAAGTCAGAATTGATGGAGAGATTTTTGATATTCCTGTTTATGCTGGTGATGGAGTACCAGAAGTTTTACTCGGTCGTCAATGGCTGACTAATCGTAGGTTAGTCGTAGATATGCCATCAGGTATTTTAACCTTGGGAAAATAATAATTAATCAAAACTTCAATCAACCATAAATAGATATAAAAATATTTTTCTCCTAGATATCTTCAGTTAAACAACGCCCAATGGTCAATTTTAATAGTGCCTCTAGCTCTACTTTTAGCTGTTCCATCACTGTCACCTACAGCAGTATTAGTGAAGAAATCGGCAATACAGACTAACCTTTCCTCAGCCTTTCTAGGGTCACTCAGAGATGCCTTAACAAACTTTTTGGCAGGCTCCTTTGTAATATCTGACTCAGAATAGTTCGTAAATTCATCAACTAATAACTGCTGCGGTTGTTTGTCAGGTTGATTCTGATTCTTCATAACACAGATGAAACAGTATACACTTTCCCCCATGAGCAACTGACTGGCGGACAACTTCAGTCGTCAGGAAATTTTACAGCAGCTAAGATAGCTTAAAAGAAATAACCACCTGGCGATAGAAATCGCGACATCTTTAGGAGATAACTATCTTGGCAAATGTAATTTATCAAGCACAGGCACCTTTAGAATTTATTCCTCCCGCCTTTAACCCTTTATTTCTACAAGTTGTCCATCTGTTGCTACCCAGTTGGATAAACTGGCAAACAGGTATTACCCAAATTGAAGCAGACAACGTAAAGGTGCTAGTGGATCTGTATCAGCAGTTTCAGGAAGATAAGATCCGTTTTATGTTGGCATTTCGCCATCCGAAAACAGACGATCCGTTTTGTTTGGCTTACTTGTTATCTCAACTTGTACCAAAGGTAGCGCGATCGCAAGACATAACACTACAACTTCCGATTCACGCTCATTTTATCTACGATCGCGGCATTCCTCTATGGGCCGGTGACTACGTCGGCTGGATTGCTTCTCATTTAGGTGGGACTCCGATTCAGCGAGGTAAGGCTGACTGGACGGGGTTACGTTCAGCGCGTGACTTGTTTGCTAATGGGAAATTCCCGATGGCGGCTGCGCCTGAAGGTAGTACTAATGGCTTATCAGAGAATATTAGCCCTCTAGAACCTGGTATTGCCCAATTAGGCTTTTGGTGCGCGGAAGATTTGCACAAAGCTGAACGCGACCAACAGGTTCTCATTGTACCAGTTGGGATTAAATATAGTTACGTTGATGCTCCTTGGGATGCGATCGCTAATCTTTTAAGTGAATTGGAAGTGGCTAGTGGTTTACCTGTGAATCCACCACAAAATGCTTCTGTGGAGTCACTTTATCCCAGATTGTTGACTTTGGCAGAACATTTACTTTTGCTAATGGAAGAATTTTACACACGGTTTTATCATCAAAAATTGCCAGATGCGAAGATTGTCAATGGGCAAATTCCAGATAGAAATGAAGCCTTAGCATTTCGTCTACAAGCGTTGTTGAATGCAGCGTTGCTAATATCAGAACAGTATTTTAATTTGCAGTCAAAAGGCAGTTTGAGTGACCGTTGTCGGCGAGTAGAACAAGCAGGTTGGAATTATATATTTAGAGAAGAATTTAAGGATGTCAAAGGAGTATCTGCGGTTGAGAAAGCTTTAGGCGATCGCGTTGCAGAAGAAGCGAATGCGCGGATGTGGCATATGCGTTTAGTAGAAAGTTTTGTGGCTGTTTCTGGTAGTTATATTCGGGAAAACCCGACGGTAGAAAGGTTTGCTGAAACAACTTTAATTTTATGGCAAATGATTGCTAAAATTAAAGGCAACAAAACTGTACAGCGTCCACAATTAGGTAAGCAAAAAGTCAAAATTACTGTGGGTGAACCCATATCTATTTCTGAGCGTTATCCAGCATATAAGGAAAATCGTTTGGGTGCTAGACAAGCTGTTGCTGATGTGACAAATGATTTGCAATATGCGTTAGAGGATGTTTTAAAAGTGGGGGGCTAGTGTAAGAAAGCTCACAAGGCGTATGCTGAATTTTGTAGAAACCAGCACCCTGTGAGCGAATGACTAAAGCATACCGTAGCAATCTGACCTGGGAACA
>NZ_JAIVFV010000246.1 GCF_020829445.1 Nostoc sp. CHAB 5836 | reverse complement strand
TAGTTTATATTACTATACCTTGGGGTTCTGGTGGCTATGCTTTTTTTTTGCTGGTAACTATAAACAAGATTAATCATTTATTCGCGTAATACATACGCGAACACTTCTTTTTTGTCCAAAGTCCAAAATAGAGATGAACATATTTGTATATTGAATTTCAGTTATGAGCTTAAAAAGCAGCAATGGGTCACTGCTTTAATGCAATCACCCATTGCTATTCAAAAATTACTAAGTATTAAATCTGTTACTTACCTGTAACTTTCTCCAACACATTCTTTATATTTTCTTCCACAGAGGTTGCACTCTGTGAATTTTCAGGATTCTTTTGCTGGTCAATATCAGCTGCTCCCTGAACTTCATTTAGTCCTTTGTTGGACTCCTCTTGAACCTTTTTCATTCCTGCTGGTGGTGATTTTGCAGCTTCGTCAGTTTTGCGCTGAATATCAAGCAGTTGTGTAGTACCTTCCGTCGGATCACTTTGGTAGCTATCGATCGCAAAAGCAGGAAAAGCACTAGATAACAATATTAAAGCACAAGTAAAAGCTACAACTAGAAAACGTACTGGACGTAACACAGATAGAACAGAAGCAATAATCTTCATTTCAAGTCCTCGATAACAGCTTTAACAACGCAGAACTTTCACTAAAAGAGCGGGAGCTAATAAGTTTATTTGGCAAATCTGAGCAATAATAAAACTAGCAAGCTACGCTTCAATTTGGAAGTTCTTCCAAAACCGATCTGACGAAGAAATTATCTTTGTATTTCTGCATCGAATTAGTGAGGTATAATAAGCAAATACCACCTTAGCTCTTGAGCAAAAACATTACATTTACTAATCAAATTTCTTCTTTTCAGGTTCCCTGTTTTTATTTTTACTTTGAAAAGGGTAACGCCTGCATCAATCTCTAGAATGAAGTTTCCTATATCTATAGTTGTAATAAAATCAGTCTTTAGGTATATCGACTTAATTATTATAGTTTTGGCAGATTAATGCTTCTAAGCTGTTACGCATTTAAATTGTATATTTACTCGTAAGGTTGTCATTAGTCATTTGTATTTCAAAGGACAGATGACCAATTGACTTAGGACAGTCTTAACGATTGCAAGGAAGGTTAGGGGGGATCAATAAGTACCTACAATCGTAAGACATCTGGTGAAATTAAATATGCGTTACCCAGAACCCTTGTAGAGACGTAGCAGTGCTACGTCTCTACTTTTTCACCAGATGTCTATAGCCAACCACTTTATAAACAAGCTCTAAGAAGATGTTTATCAAGTATCAATATGTATAAATATTTAACCTAATTCTCAGTCCTCCTGAAAAAGTGAGAAAATAAATTTTTCCTTTAAACTTGATAAGTCTGCTTTATTACCTCTTCTATTGAACTTACACGATTGAAGATTTCTATTAGTTCATGGGATCTTGTTTTTTGCTTCGCTAACAGCACTTTTAATGGTGTCAAATAATCAACATCTGGGTCATCTCCCAAAGCAACTTCGGCTGCTTGCAAGACTTTTGTCGCATTCTTAAAAATATCGTCGTTGTCAAATGCTTCCTTTGCAGAAAGTTGATGTAATGCTGCATCGGGCACAGTTGCTCTACCCAGCAAAGTTTCATCTAACACCAAACCTTTCAATAATGCCAGCAAACCTGCATAAATGAAAAAATCATCACAACTATCACAAGCCTTAAATTCAATGCGTCCCACTTCCGCCGGAATCCGGGCGATTTTTGTTAAGGAAGGTGTGCTATCAATTAATTGTTCTTGTTTTTGAACAAAGACTAGGGCTGCTGGCCTTTTTCCGGTTCTCACAAATGTCCTTACTGATAGCCCATCCCATAAACCTCCTTTATAAAAAGGGGAACTATAACTAAAAGGAACGATATAGGGACTGTAATAAGTTAACTTTTTACCTATATCAATTACCACTTCAGTAGACAAATTTGCAACTGAAATATTTAAATCTGGGCCATAAGTAAGCATGGAAATATGGGCAGTTTGTTTTTCAGGGGAAGCTTGTCTTCGTCTTATTTCATAATCATTTAATGAAGGTTGAGGCTCAAAAAAAGTGTTGTAAGGATTAAAACTAATTAAACTAGGTGAGAAACCGAAGTCAGCAGCAACCTCGCGTAGCAGGCGAAAACTTTCTGATAATTCGCTAATAACAGTTTCAATATTAGAGTGTATGGTTGTTCTAATTTCGATGCCTTTGGGTAGACAATCAATCGGCTTGTCAGAATCTGCAAATCTTTCAAATCCCTCGATGTACCATCTCTTCTGTTTGATACCAGCGTCCCCGACGCGCAGTTGAGGATAGTCGCTAGGGTATGTAGGTAGTTTTTCAATAATTTGATTGAAATCAGCAAATTTTGTCTGGGAAAAATCCGCAAACTTTCCTTCTTTGTTTAGGAAAGCAACTTCATGCTCAATGCCAAATAAAAACATTATGTATACCTTTATTGTTTATTGAAGTAGGTGCATACCCAGTTGTGAAGGATAGTTGCTTGTAAACAACAGAAAAGATACGTACATACGTCAGTAGAGCGACGCAAATAAAGCTAACTGGCTAAGGCTGTCATTTGTCATTTGTGATTTATAAGGGTTTAACAAAGTTTAGGGGTTTAATTTCCCTACCTAATGACGGCAGAACGTTTTAGGTCGGAGTCTAAATCCCCGTCACAAAACTTAATTACGAATTATTTTAAGGTGTATTTACGTTTCGTAATATAGTTTGATTTATTCTTGCCGACTTACTTAGGGTGGGTTACGCTGTCGCTAACGCACCATTCTTAAGGATTTGGTGCGTTAGCGTTTCGCGTAACGCTACAAATACTTAATTTTATTCATCAACTTAATTAGAAAAAATTCTCAAGATTATCTTAGACTGATTTTACCTTAAGACCGACTTTTGCGATTTGGAAATTTTTCTGGTTTACGGGTTTATATACAAAGCGATGACTAGGGCTGGCTAGGCCTAAGCACTTTGTTGATTTTTCTAGGTTGCCCCACTATCTTCCCAGTCCCTGGGTAGGGTAGCTTAGTAGTGACTGAGGAAAGCTTGAGACATGAGTTTATGACAAGTACCGTTCAATCCCCCTACAGCAGCGAACAGATTGCCGCTTGGTTGCGTGGACTGCTCACCATTGCTTGGGCAGATGGTAATTTTGATGCCGAAGAACAGGAATTAATTGCCAGGATCACCAAAGATGAATTAGCTCTTGGGATTAAATGGGACTCACTAGAGATAATTACGCCAGAGGAATTAGCCGCAATATTGGGTAAAGGTACGCCAGCTGCGGAAAATTTCTTAAGGACAGCTGTGATGGTAGCGATCGCAGATGGTACTTATTCTCCCAGCGAAGATCAGGTTCTGCATCAGTTCTGCCAAACCCTGGAACAGCCAGAGAATTTACTAGAAGCCCTTCGCCACACCCTAGAACACCCACAGCAAGTTAGCTCTAATATCCCCAGCCCTGAACTTACAAAGCATCAAATTGATGCACTACACCCATTGCGTGACTGGCTCGATGGGCTAGATATCCAAGACCCAAGAGTAGCCCGCTTTTTGTGTAAAATGATTCCCTCCCAGTGTCCCTTTGAGCGGAATGTCACCCTATTTGGACGCAAGATTGTGTATATCCCACCGATGTGTAAAATTAACCCCTTGTATGAACAAATGGTGGGCTTACGTTTCCGCGCCCTTTCTTATCTAGCAGATAAATGTGGTGAAGATGTTTCACCATATATTTAGTTAAAGTTAGGAGTGAGGAGTTATAATTTTTAACTCATAATTCCTCACTCCTCATTATTATCTAAGTATGCAATTTATCGACCAAGCAAAAATTGAAGTTGAAGCTGGTAAAGGTGGTGATGGTATTGTCGCCTTCCGCCGGGAGAAATACGTGCCAACTGGTGGGCCCTCTGGTGGTAATGGGGGACGAGGCGGTTCGGTATTTTTCCTTGCCGACGAAAACCTACAAACTTTGCTGGACTTCAGATACAACCATCGCTTTCAGGCAGAAAAAGGTACTCGTGGTGGGCCAAAGAACTGTACTGGAGCAGCAGGAAAGGATTTGATTATCGAAGTTCCTTGTGGTACAACCATTTATGATGCTGAAACTGGCGAATTGCTGGGGGATTTAATTGAGCCTCAGCAGACTTTGCAGATCGCCCAAGGTGGTAAAGGCGGACTAGGAAATCAGTATTTCTTGAGTAACCGTAACCGCGCCCCAGAATATGCCCTTCCAGGATTACCAGGGGAAATAAAGCAGTTGCGCCTAGAGTTAAAACTTTTGGCAGAAGTGGGGATTATTGGCTTACCAAATGCTGGTAAATCCACTCTAATTTCATCTTTATCAGCAGCACGTCCAAAAATCGCAGACTACCCCTTCACTACCCTCATCCCAAATTTGGGTGTTGTGCGGAAGCCGACTGGCGATGGTACCGTTTTCGCCGACATTCCCGGGCTAATTGAGGGAGCAGCTCATGGGGCTGGGCTGGGACATGATTTCTTACGTCACATCGAGCGCACACGGGTACTACTTCACTTGATTGATGCCACTAGTGATGATGTGGTAAGAGATTATAACACAATTAAACAAGAATTACAAGCTTATGGACAGGGTTTAGCAGAACGTCCGCAAGTTTTAGCCCTGAATAAAATTGATGCAGTTGATCGCGAAACTGTCGATTTGGAGGCGTTAGCCACCCAACTTAATCATCTCTCATACGCCCCGGTTTTTGTGATTTCAGCAGTTACTCGCACCGGGTTAGAGCCGATGTTACAGGAAATTTGGGGAATTATCGACCAAATGAAGGTTCCTGAAAAAGTTGAGGTATTTAGATAATTGCAAGTTCGTAATGACGCTCTCTACGAGACGCACTCGCGTTTGCGTCTACGTTTATTTGAGTAATTTATTTCTTGTCAGTCCCTAAGTACAGATGCAGCATAAAATCGTGGCGAATTGAGGGTTGAAATTTAAACGCATAGGCGCCTCTCTCCGAGACGCACTCGCGTTCGCCTTCCCGCAGGGTAGGGGCGCAAAGGGAAGCGCAAAGGACGCAAAGACAAGAAAGAAATGCTTATAGGACTTACGCAATAACTCGGTGAAACTCTTATTCCTTTGTGTCCTTTGCGCCCTTGGCGGTTCGTTTTTTCATTATTTTGCGTAAGTCCTAGCTCAATACTGCGTAGGTTTTGCATAAAAAATAGAAATTTGTAGGTTGGGGAACCGCAAGGGCGCAATGGCTCCCCAACCTACGAATATTCACAAAGCGTGCAGTATTGAGTCCTAGCTTAACTGAACCCTATTGACTCATAATTAAGGGACGGACAAGATGCCCGCCCCACAAAATTGGGTAATTTATTTGTTGCAAGTTCCAGTATTGGGCACTCAGTTAAGGTGCAAGGGCATTACCCCGAATTAGACTACCAATAGTTTTGGCAGTAATTTTCAGTTGGGTGATGGGATTAGCTGGGACAACCGTCTTATAAAGATAACTGTCGAATGTCAATCGCTGCACATCGAGGTCATCGCACATTTCCACAAATGCCTCGCGGGTAGCGTCGGAACGATAGAACACGGTTTGTAGAATGTCCAGCACCTTGTATGTGAGTCCGTATCTTTTATCCCAACGCTTCAGGTAAACCTTGAGGTCGCCTTCAGTAGGAATACGGCTACCATTGTTAGATGTTTCGACAATGGTTTCGGCACACATCCGCCCAGATTTGGCGGCAAAATAAATACCTTCACCAGAGGACTTGGTAACGTAACCAGCAGCATCTCCCACCAAAGCGATGCGACCGACAACACGACGGGGACGGGGATGTTCAGGAATGGGGTGGGCTTCGACTTTGATGATTTTACCGCCTGCTAGCTTTTCGGAAGCACGGGCGCGGATACCAGCTTGTAACTGTTTGATGCTGGCTTTATTGATGTGCATCGTACCTGTACCGACAGCTACGTGGTCATATTTGGGGAAAACCCAAGCGTAGAAGTCAGTAGAAACGTCATCACCGACATACATTTCGGCGAGGTCGTTATAGTAGGCCATTTTGTCTTCGGGTAAGCGGATCCGCTCTTGGAAGGCGATCGCATAATTGTAATCCCCAGCGTCCATTTCCTTAGCAACGCGCGAATTAGCCCCATCTGCGCCAATAACTAGATCCACCTTCAGGGTTTTGGCAATACCCTGTGATATCCCTTCTGTATGGTCAATGTAATGGATGGTATAGGGGTCAGTATTGTTTCCTGGTATATCGAGTTTATGAACAGTGGCATTAATTAAATTTGCGCCTAATTTTGCCGCGCGATCGCGCAAAAAGCCATCCAGCACTTCCCGGCGGCACATTCCTATATATTCTTCTTCATTTACCAGATTGATATCAACCTCCCGGTTGGAAGGCGAAATCATTTTCATCTTCCGTACCCGGCGATCGATAATCTCTGGTGGTAGGTCAAACTCACTCACCATACATAGAGGAATTGCACCTCCGCAAGGCTTTGCATTGTCTAGCTTTCGCTCAAACAGGTAGGTTTCAATCCCAGAGGCTGCCAGTGTTTCTGCGGCAGATGAACCAGCAGGGCCTGACCCAATAACAGCAACCCGTAGTGTCAAAGGTCTTTCTCCCAATCTTCACATTTACCGAGAGCATACTATCATGGTCTTTTACGTGATTTGGTGCTTTCCCTTCAGGTTTCTGCACAAATGCAATATTCCTTAATGTTTCGATACGAAAAGCGAGATGGGGAATAGAGAATTTGGCGAAGACTCTCAGCAGGGCTATTTCATTCTAGACATAAACCACCCGGAACTGAAGTTCCTGTCTCATAGCTAAAGTCCGCGTTAAAACGGACTATGACCTTTTCTCAGTCGTCTTGAGACGACTTTCGCTATAAGAGAGGTGAATTCATTCTGAGGCGGGCTAGAGGAGAATGAAATAGCCCTGGACTCTCACCTTAATCATTGTAAGGTTGTGGATCGAGAATCTCTAGATCACTAGGTGATACTTCCCTGAGTCCACCAGTTGGATATAACATTGATCATCCGATTTAAATCATTACCAGAGATTCAATTGAGACTAATTAGACTTTTGAATTTAGCTGGCTCAAAAAGTTCTTGAGGTAGTAAATCTGCGTTGCTCATCGATTCAACGGCAGGTCGATAATGTCCAGATTCATTAGTCCACTTACGGAGGATGCCTCTATTATTGCGTCCTGAAAAGTAGAGGCGACCAGCGTATTTTACATCCTCTCCCTTTGCTAAATCTATATGACCAATTGCTCTATCTGCAACCCTAGCACTGGCTCTACGAATAAACATTATTCCCTCTAAGTAAGTCGGCAAGAATAAACCAAACTATATTACGAAACGTAAATACGCCTTAAACCCTTATAAATGACGAATACTTCGACTTACTTTGACTACGCAGTTCCTGAGCGTAGTCGAAGGCCAGTACAAGTGACAAATGACAAATGACAGCCTTAGCCAGTTAGCTTTATTTGCGTCGCTCTACTTAGAATGACAATAAAATTATAGACTCCTGATGCGGTGCGTTCTTCGCGTTTGGATGTAATCTCTCGCCATTTTCCTTCCTTGAGAACAAGCCGCGATCTTTGGATAATTCTTGGCAAGTCTTTGGGAAACAGGTTAGGGAATCTCTTCAACCCCAAGGCTCCTCACACTTTGCTCCTCATTGTAAGTAGGTCGGCACAATTAAAGCTAACTGGCTAAGGCTGTCATTTGTCATTTGTCCTTCGTCATTTACAAGGGTTTTAAGCCTATTTACGTTTCGTAACATATTTAGGTTTTTTCGCGCCAACTTA
>NZ_JAIVFV010000244.1 GCF_020829445.1 Nostoc sp. CHAB 5836 | reverse complement strand
CTAATTGGAACCAACGGGTGAGGTCGCCTTGAGCTTCTGGGCCCCACAACAGCAATAAGGAGTGTCCCATGCTGTCGGCGGGGGTGGATACTGCCACTGTCAGGAAGTTAGCGCCTTCTAAGTAGGAGGAGGCTAATCCGTGGGTGTACCAAGAGGTGACGAAGGTGGTACCGGTCAACCAACCGCCTAGTGCTAGGAAGGCGCAGGGGAATAATAGTATCCCTGACCAACCTACGAATACGAAGCGATCGCGCTTGAGCCAGTCGTCTAAAACGTCAAACCACCCTCTACTGGGGGCGCGTCCAACTGCGATGGTCATCGGACTAAAATCCTCTTTTTTTACTAAAATTGCGAACGTTTCTAAGGCAGAGCAAAGAGCCGGTGTGACCGACTGCCGTGAGGAATTAACGTTTTTTTTGACAATCTCAACAGCATCAAAGCAACTGAGATTCTGAGAGCTTGCTGACTAGTGAAGTCACCATTTCTCAGAGTTATGCCATTACACGTACCATCGGCTAGTAATCTAGCTTGTGGTAACTTAATGATTCTTAATTTATCACACTAGTAAGGGTTTTTGCCTGATACGCAAAAGCAAATGAGGCATGAAACACAAACCTTATAAATAATATGAATATCAGAAATTTTACAATCTGACACAAGTTTTCTCAGAAATCTGAAAAAATTTAATCTGGATGGACGTATATGTATATAGTAGGTAAGTTATTCCCAAGAGGTCAAAAAGAGGCAGGGAGAAACGAGCAAGGGGGCAGAGCGGTAAAGTAGAAAGAATTTTTATCAGCCCTAGAGAAATTATGTTGCGTGCCTTAACAAATTATATGGGTAGCAGCAACAGGGAGGAGCGCAGTTGAGTTTTTGTCAACGATGTTTGGTAAAATGCACACAGGCCCACACTCAATGTAAAAACATTCAGTGTGCTAGTACGTCAGGGGCAATGGTAGTTTAATGACGACATCAACAACGATTAACAAAGGCGATCGCCTCCTGCATCAAAATGTTCTCGGTTCTCGTCGGTTCAGTAACTACTGGTGGGCAACTATCGTTAGCTTGGGAGCAAGCGGCTTTTTCTTGGCTGGGATATCCAGTTACCTAAAAGTTAATTTACTCATAGTTTCCGATGCCACTCAACTGGTATTTGTCCCCCAAGGATTGGTAATGGGGTTATATGGGACTGCTGGCTTGCTATTAGCCACATACCTATGGCTAGTAATTTTATTGGATGTAGGAGGCGGTTACAACGAATTTAATCAGGAAACTGGCACAATCAAAATCTTCCGTTGGGGGTTTCCTGGTAAAAACCGCCGAATTCAGATTGATAGCCGCATAGAAGATGTGCAATCTGTGCGAATAGATGTCAAAGAAGGTCTTAATCCCCGTCGCGCCCTCTATCTACGCATTAAGGGTCGGCGAGATATACCCTTAACACGGGTTGGACAACCGTTATCTTTAACAGAGTTGGAAACAGAAGGCGCAAAGTTAGCCCGCTTTTTGGAAGTGTCGTTAGAAGGACTTTAACAGTGAACAGTGAACAGTAAACAGTAAACAGTTATCTATTTATCCCGCTCGTTTAAGTTCCCCACCTACAGGTGTCAAGCGTTGGTGGCGCTTCTTTATCCCCCACCATCCGCCGCCAGGACTGATAACTGATAACTGATAACTGTTTTAAGGGAGTGGGGGGACAAGGGGACAAAGAAAATAACCATGCCCAATGCCCCATTCCCCATTCCCCCTTGAGACGATAAGATACTCTGGTTGAATCAGTAACTGGCAATGCGGTTAAAAACTTCACAATTTTTGCTTTCTCTTGTGCTTATCAGTGCCTTGATGTTGGGAGGGTGTTCAACACAGCAAGTCGCTTCTAGTGCTTCTTCTCCAACCTCGACAGCTACCTCGACCACAACGGAGGCAAGCACGAAGACAACTACTGAAGCAACTTCTGTATCTCAAACTAGTAGTGAGAGTGTTCCTGGAATGACAGATTTACCAAGGCTTGAAGGCAAGGCTACTGTGGTAATCACGGTTAAAGGCTCGCCAATTACGATCGAAGTAGACGGCACTGATGCCCCCATTACAGCTGGCAACTTCGTAGATTTAGTGCAAAAGGGTGTGTATGATGGTTTAGCTTTCCATCGAGTTGTACGCGACCCCCAACCATTTGTAGTTCAAGGGGGCGATCCTCAAAGCAAAGACCCAAAAGTTCCGGCTAATAGACTGGGAACAGGCAGTTATATTGACCCAAAAACGGGAAATGCTCGTTATATACCTTTAGAAGTTAAGCCCAAAGGTTCAGATACTCCGATTTACAATAAACCATTTGATGCTACTGCTCAACCCGTCGTATTGCCCCATAAGCAGGGTGCAGTAGCAATGGCGCGATCGCAATCACCAGACTCCGCTTCTGCTCAGTTTTACTTTGCTTTAGCAGATTTGGCCTTCTTAGATGGTAACTATGCCGTATTTGGCAATGTCACTCAAGGCTTTGATGTTGTGAACAAAATTAAGCAAGGCGATCGCATTGACTCCGCTAAAGTCACCCAAGGTGCTGAAAATCTGAAAACACCCGGACAGTAGGGAGATGAGGGAGTGGGGGGAGATGAGGGAGCAGGGGGAGATGAGGGAGCAGGGGGAAATGAGGGAGTAATGGGAGCAACATCCCCCTCATCCCCCTCATCCCGCTCATCCCCCTCATCCCCCTCATCCCCCTCATCTCCCTTATCTCCCAAAATTGTAAATAGTGAAGGTTTATATTACTGGTATTGGTCTAATTTCCGCTTTGGGTGGAAGCTTAGAGGGTAGTTGGCGAAGTTTAATCGCAGGTAAATCTGGAATTCGGCTACATCAACCATTCCCAGAAATGAAACCACTTCCTCTAGGTTTAATTGGTCAGCAGCCATCTGAGTTGACAATATTAACTCAGATGGTTATCGCTTCTGCTTTGCAAGATTCTGGGTTAGTTCCACCTTTAGCTGATTGTGCTGTAGTCATTGGATCGAGTCGATCTTATCAAGGGTCTTGGGAAATGCTGGCGCGGCAAATGTATGGTGATGGGAAGAATTTATCTGTTTCCTCTTTGCGGAATTGGCTAGATACATTACCTCACATGAATGCGATCGCAGCTGCAAGACAAATCGGTGCATCAGGAATAGTTTTAGCACCAATGGCAGCTTGTGCTACAGGAATTTGGTCTATTGCTCAAGCAGCTTTACTGATCCAAACTGGTCAATGTCAACAAGCGATCGCTGGCGCGGTGGAAGCACCAATTACACCCTTAACTTTAGCTGGGTTTCAGCAGATGGGTGCTTTAGCAAAAACTGGGGCTTATCCCTTTGATTTACACCGAGAAGGCTTAGTTGTGGGTGAAGGCGCGGCTGTTTTTGTCTTAGAATCAGCAGAGTTGACAAAACAGCGTCAAGCAAAAGTGTATGGTGAAATTCTCGGTTTCGGCTTAACTAACGACGCATATCATGGTAATTCACCAGAACCAGAGGGGAAAGGTGCGATCGCTGCCATCAAACAATGTCTAGAACGTAGTTGTCTGTCACCAGCCGATATCGATTATATTCATGCTCATGGCACTGCAACTCAGCTAAATGACCAGATGGAGAGTATGGTAATCCAGTGTTTGTTTCCTCAAGGGGTGGCGGTTAGTTCCACCAAAGGAAGCACAGGTCATACACTAGGGGCATCTGGAGCTTTAGGTGTAGCTTTTTCTCTCATGGGATTAAAGCATCAAATATTACCGCCTTGTGTAGGATTGCAGCAGTCGGAATTTGATTTGGACTTAGTTACGGCAGCACGTCTCAGTAGAATTCGCCAGGTATTATGTTTGAGTTTTGGCTTTGGGGGACAGAATACCGCGATCGCATTGGGACTTCCAAAAAAATAAGTAGACATAGCAAAATATAAAACAAAAAACTGTAACAAAAACTACAATATTCTTATATTTACAAAAAAAAGGATAAGCTTAAGTACATATGATATCAAGTTCGCAAAGATACCATGATTAGGGGAAAATTTTATGCTATCAAAATCTCTGCTGCCGCCAGAACCAGCTTCTCCAGCGCATATATGCCCATTTGACCAAGCCTGTAGCTACTTAGAAGCGGCAGCTAAAGAATTAAATTTAAATCAGGGTTTGCTGGAAATTCTCAGCCACCCGCGTAAGGTTGTTACGGTTTCCATTCCGGTGAAACTAGATAATGGAGAAATACAAGTTCTCGCTGGACACCGGGTACAGCACTCCGATGTCTTAGGCCCCTACAAGGGTGGAATTCGTTACCACCCGGCTGTGACACTGCGCGAAGTATCCGCTCTAGCAATGCTAATGACCTGGAAATGTGCCTTGTTAGGTATTCCTTACGGTGGTGCGAAGGGTGGCATTGCCATAGATCCAAAACGTTATAGTGTTGGCGAATTAGAGCGAATCAGCCGCCGTTATATCAGCGAGTTGATTAAAGATATTGGGCCTTCCGTAGATATTCCTGCACCAGATATGGGTACTTCTGCCCGTGAAATGGCTTGGATGATGGATACTTACTCTGTGAATGTTGGTCATGCTGTACCTGGAGTTGTCACTGGGAAACCCCTTTCTATTGGTGGTTCACTGGGACGGGAAATGGCAACTGGACGTGGTGTGATGATTATTGTCCGTGAGGCGCTGGCAGATCAAGGCAAATCCTTGGCGGGTGTGCGAGTAGCTATTCAGGGTTTCGGTAATGTCGGCAGTGCAGTAGCCGAATTACTATCTGAAGCAGGAGCGAAAATTATTGCTGTTTCAACTGGTGCTGGAGGAATATTTTCCGAAGTTGGTCTTGATATTCCTAAGTTGAAAGTCTACGCTGCAAAAAATCGCAAGAGTATTATGGGTTTCCCGCAATCTATATCAATTAGCAATGCAGATTTATTAACTTTACCCTGCGATGTCTTGATACCAGCAGCTTTGGAAAACCAAATCACTGAAGAAAATGTGAATCAGGTGCAGGCGAAGATTGTGGCAGAAGCAGCTAACGGGCCGGTTACTCTTGAGGCTAACTTGACGTTAGAGGCGCGGGGTGTGACAGTGCTACCAGATATTTTGACAAATGCTGGTGGTGTGGTAGTCAGTTATTTAGAGTGGGTGCAGGGTCTTTCTTACGTATTTTGGGATGAAGAGCGCGTCAACCGCGAAATGGAACATTTGATGGTACAAGCTTACCATCGAGTGATTCAGCAGTCAAAAGTACGGCAAATTCCTTTTAGGTTAGCAGCTTACACGCTGGGGGTGGGTAGAGTGGCGCAAGCGTTGACTGATAGAGGTCTTTATCCTTAGAAGATGTTTGAAAAATATTTCACTGTGACTTGAGCCACTTTTAGATCCCCCCTAGCCCCCCTTAAAAAAGGGGGAAAAACCTTTCAAAGTCCCCCTTTTTTAAGGGGGATTTAGGGGGATCTAGAACGTTTTACTACCAAGAAGAGGACTTTTCAAACATCCCCTTAACTCGACTTTATCCATTTTTTGCCAACGCTCAACTTGACGCTGAAACCTCTGTGCTACGGTAGTTCTACTTTTTCGATTTCACCGATAATCAGTGACATGGAAAAAGTTTTTGCCAAAAAGCTAGGCTTTAGTCATATCAAGAGAGCCAAGTTCTTAATTTTGGATAAAGTCGAGCTTAAGTCAATACAGTTCAGTTAAGCATTTCTTCCCTCTCTTTCTCTCTTCTCTCTGTGCCCTCTGCGCCTCTGTGGTTCGTAAAAAAAAGAGTTTCAGCCTTAAGTGAACCGTATTGCCCCTTAAGTGAAATTTGGGGTTGACCGTGGCAATTTTAGATTTTGGATTTTAATCGGCAATCGAAAATCCAGAAATAAATCACTCTTTTTGCCTCGCCATCGTCCTTTGAGAGAATTTACCATTCCGCTAGAGCGATCGCTATTCGTTGTTGTAAATCTGGTGTGAGGGCGGCATTATTTACTAACTGCTGCAATTGTCCATGTGTGGCTTCCCCACCCAGAAGATTTTTCAGTGCAGCGATCGCGTGTAGTCTCACTGATGCATTATGATCAGCCAGCAGCAAAATCAATGGTTCAATTGCTTGCATTTTCCCTAACTGCCCTAAAGATAAGGCGATCGCACTTTTGATGGTAGCAATCTCTATGGCTGGATGTTGCGATCGCAGTATTTGCAGTAAAATTTCTGCGGCTAGCGTAGTTAACTGCGGCTTTTGTACTCGTCCTAAAACTGTGACAATTTCTTGCCGCAGTGTCTCGGAAGTGATTTGATTAAATGCTGTTTGCAAATATTCCAAACTGGATGACGTCTCTACCCAACTTAAAGCGCGGATTGTTTCTAATTGCAGTGGTAGGGGTGTATGAGGTGAGATTAGCAGATTAAATAAGTGTTTGGCAGCATCATCACAACCTATACGAGAAAGGGAAACTGCGGCTGCACAACAAACCTCAACGTTAAAGTCGTAAAGCTTGGGTTGCAGTTTCCTGACCAAATCTAATTGTTGGTGTAAGTCGGGGCGAAAACCTAAACCAAGCACTGCTGCACGCCTCACTGTGGCAGCTATATCATCCAAAGCTTTTAACAGGATTGGTGGTACACGTTCGTCATGAAAACTGCTGAGGGCTTCAATTACGGCGGTGCGGATTGCTGCTTGTGGATCTTCTACTACACTCAATAGCGGTGTGATGATTTCTAGTTGACGAATACAACAAAGCGATCGCACTGCGAAAAGCCGTGTATCTTCATCTAATAGAAGTTCAGTTAGTGAAGTAATCGCAACAGTACCCATTTGCCCCAGTGCTGTAGCTGCGATCGCTTTGAGTTCTTCATCTTCATTGGTTTTCAATAATTCAACCATTGGCGCGATCGCACTTGGGTGCTGAAATTCGCCCAAAGTCCTTGCTGCATACCAGCGTAATTCTTCTTCTGCGTCTTCATCTTCTAATATCTCAATCAGTGGTGGGATGGCAATATTTCCCAAGTTAGTCAAGACTTTGCTAATTTCCCAACGTTGTTGAAAATCCCCCATCTCTAACATTGAAAGTGCTAATTTCAGCAGATATTCTCGGTTTTTAACAATCTCTGGATGTTCAGAGTTTGCCTCTAAACTTAACTGCTGCAAATATTGAATTAGTGATGACCAATCAGCTGCATTGTATGCGGTCTCTGCTTGTACCAAAAGCTGGTTGATATTACTCACGACACCCTGAATTGTGAATTATATAAATATAACAAAAGTACAAATTTATCAAAGGGAATAGGGAATAAAACCGCCCACAAGAAGAGAAGTTGGGGCGCAGGTTTCCTCCGATTCCAACTTCAGAGGCGAGGCTTTCTTTGAACCTTTACTTTTAGTCGATTTAAGTAGGTTGGCGCAATTAAAGTTAACTGGCTAAGGCTGTCATTTGTCATTCGTCATTTGTCATTAGTAAGAGTTTTAAGCTTATTTACGTTTGGTAACATACTTGAATTTTTTCGCCCCAAGGTACTTACCAGGGCTATTTCATTCTAGACATAAACCACCCGGAACTTCACTTCCTCATTCTAGGAACCCTTGTAGAGACGTAGCAGTGCTACGTCAAAACAATTCTTTTTAACCAGATGTCTAATATACAGCAAATTTCATTTTAGTGAGGCACAGAATAATTCCACCCGCGCTACGCGCACCCTCCCGAAGAGCGGGGAGGGTTGGGGAGGGGTGTACTCCATCTAGATGCAAAGCGCTGTATATAGCGGTTTTTGCTTGGATGCAGTACAGTTTTGACCTCTCTCCAAACCTCTCTCCTCTTAGGAGAGAGGCTTTGAATCTTACTCCCCAACGCTAGAAGAGAAGGGGCTGTTCTTGTTAGGTCTGTATTGCACCCAAGTGAGAAGCGCTATATAGTTCCAAATCTCATAGTCAAATATAGTCAGACGTTTGAAATTTAGGTTTAAGCTACCCCAAATTCAGGATGGACATCCTTGGATATTGGGATTAGTGGCCTTGGATGTACTACCAGACATCC
>NZ_JAIVFV010000243.1 GCF_020829445.1 Nostoc sp. CHAB 5836 | reverse complement strand
GGTGCAGGATTGACATTTCTGAGACGGGCATCAAAGTAATAGTGATGGGCGGGAGTGTTTCATAAAACTGTTTCATGAAACGTTTCATGAAACGTTTCAACGGTTTCATCAGTGTTTCGGGGCGTGAAACACCATGAAACAGCATTCCGGCAGCGTGAAACATGAAACGTGAAACATGAAACACCAGACAATTCCTTGTTTGAAAGCCGTTATGAAGGGTAGTGTTTCATAAAACTGTTTCACAGCACTGTTTCACGAAACTGTTTCAACGGTTTCATCAGCGTTTCAGGCTCATGAAACACCGTGAAACAGCATTCTCGTAGCGTGAAACGTGAAACATGAAACGCCTTTTTGTTGCAACCGAAAAAAACCGTGTGACAGAAAAAACAGAAATTAAGGATATCAAAATGGCCCACCCCGTAGGATATTACTCCCTCTCTCACGACAATGCACTCATTAAAGATATGTGTGAAACATGGGGGGAAGGACTAGAGAAGATGAACGAATCGGACACACTCTGGTTAATTGCAAAAATCGCTCATCAAGCATGGGTAGAGTGTGAATCTTCTACCGCTCCTAGCAATGAAGCGGAGTCAGTATTTAAACGACTGCATGAGTTAAAGCAATGGGAGAAGTTTGCACTAATCAGCACAATGGTGCAGTGAAATGTACAAGAAGCAATTGTATCTAGCTTTGGCTGGTGTCGGGGTCTGCTTCTTGCCTTTCTTCATCCCTTTAATACCCAAGTTGGGGGCTTATGCAGAAGCCGAAAGATTAAAAGCCACCGAAGGATTAGAACGTCAGCGCATAGAAGAACGGGCAAAAACCAGTGATGCGTTATATGAAGCCGGAGTCATGCCCACAACTCGAAAACTGAGGATTACCAATTATTTTGACAGCAGTAAACGCAATCCCAGACCAGACACAACTCTTTATCAAGATGATGAAATTGTTGATGTTTTTGATGCTTCTGGGCGTTGTATAGGTCGGATTGAAGAAGGAATTTGGAAGTGGAAGTACAAAGACAAAGAGATTTGTAAAAGCGTTCAAAATATTAGACCAGTTAGGAGAAAACAATAATGACTATGGGTTCAGGCGCGGAAGGTAGTGAAGGAAAAGGTAAGAAACGATCGTTTGGTGAAATCATCGATTTTTGTGCCAAGGCAGTTGTAATGATTGTTGGTTTACCCATTAGAGCGGCTGCGGCAATTGTTAATCAGTTTGTTGCTAATGGGGGTGCGGGCCGTGCGTTAGTAGGAGGGATTTTGTTCATCGGTGGTTCTATGATTAGCGCCGATTCAACTTGGCAGTTAATTTTTCAGGGGTCTCCTTTATTCCCCTGGTTCCAGCCGGATTGGAGATGGTTTAACGTGCCACTTGCATTATTCAATCCATTTTTCTACCTAGCATTCATAATTTCTGTGGGTGTACAGGTGATTGAGGCTCATGCTCTACGCGGCAAGAATCCAGATTCAGCACGGCGAGAACTTCAAGACCACATGGCTTATGAGTTGGAAAGTAAGCCAAGTGGCAAGATTGATTTAGTTGGTCATCTGTGGGCAGATTATAAAACCGCAGGTACACGCGATCGCTCTAGTGCGGGGTTAGTTGTAATCGCGGTTTGGGTGTTTGATATTGTCACTACCTTTGCAGCTCGCAACCCATTCGAGTACACAGCCCCATTCATGATTTTGGGCTGCATCTTGTTTAACGTTGGAACAATGATGGCTGGTGAAATTGGGTTCGCCATCTGGCGGTTGACCAAAGATTAAAGTGAGTGCTGCTCAACAACTCTCTCTATTGAGCGGCTTCTTAACTCCTAGCGTGGCATTTCTTTTATGCATTGCAATAATATCCCAAAAATTACAACTAAGGAAACGGAACACTTACGCGAATCATACCCTAGCTTGTCTCACTTAGAAGCCGGGAATATCGCCCAATGGTTGCAGGAGAGAAAAGACCAATTATTTGAAATGGCACGGGTATCTGAGAACGAAGCAGACATGACCCGTGTACTTGGCTTGTTGGCTTCTGGGATAGGAGCGGTTTGTTATGCGGTGAACCCAATGGCACTAGTTGGTGGTTTAATTGGCGGTGCTGCGTGGCTATGGTTTGTTGTCGAACACTCGAACCGTACTAAAGAAATTGCGCCCATACCATTTGTGCGTGGCAACTTTATAGACGCTCTAGCTCGTACTGGGGACTATGATTCTAGAAGCAATTATCAAGCTCAACATCTTGTCAACACTGTTAAATTCCTAGAGCGACACGAGGCTGAAGAATACGCCTTTCTTCATGCCGAGTTTGAGAACATTAGCCAGTATTTAACGCAAGTTGAACCAGGCAAGCGTTTTTATGCTTATCGGTGGATGTTTGGTTGGTTTGGCAAACTCAAAGGACGACAATTGCCCACTATTGAAAGTATGGCTGATCACTTGCAGCATGTCACAATTGATAGCCGGGTAAACCATCAAGAGGTGAGGGCGATCAGCCAAACTCCAACTGAGTTACCATCTACTATAGATATCAAGCAGTTCCAAGCACAAGGCGTAGATATTCGGCAGTTACAGCAAGCGACCACACGATTGGAGGCATTAGCTGATGCTCCGATACCAGAGACTATAACTGCAAAGTATTTAGATGATGAACAGTCATTAGCTGATAATCCAACACCAGAGACTATATCGTCCGATATAGCTGCAAGTTCTCTAAATGATAACCAGCCATCAGCAGATGATTTGACGCTAGAAACTATAATTGCTTTGCCTTTGGCTCAGAGGGCGGATGCTGTAATTAAGGCTTTAACTAAAAGTGGTTTTTTGATTGAAGAGATGATGAGTTCTCAGGTTGTAGCGATCGCTGGCACTCAGCGAGGTGGTAAGGGAACCTTAGCAGCAATCCTGGCAACATTATCAACAGCGCTTGACCCCGGATTGAACACCCAATACTTTACAGCCGGGGTAGACGTTTACCCCTTTAGTTGCAATCTTATTTCTGCTCTTAAATACCCCGAAAAAGATGCAGACGGGGCAGATAAATTAGTCGCCCGTGACTTAGTTAAATTTCTTAAAGGGTTAGATGGAAGTGATCCTTACTCCCACAAAAACTTACTGTTAGTGATTGATGAGGCGATGCGGTTGCTGTCCCTACTTGATGAGAGTGATCGCACTTGGGCGATCCGATATCTGCTTTCTCGCTTCGCTAAGTGTGGCGGTACATTAATCATTGTGTTGCATGGCTCCAACTTAACTTCTGTGGTTGGCAAGGCCACAGCAGGGCTAGCAGATACTTTTAAAACCTCGATTAACTTTATTGGATGTGTTGCTAAATCTGTTAGTGCTGGTGGTTTACGCAAAATAAATGTTGCTAGTGGAGAGTATTTTAAAGCTAACCCTAATAACTTTGGGGAACCTGTTAACGGTGGCGACTTGGGCATGATTCCCGAATGGCTGAAAACTCATTTGCACCCCGGCAATGGGCAACCAGATCCAGCGAGAACATTACTTCAGTTCTTCCCGGAATTAATTCAGCAGCATGAACCGGCAGTTATGCCTAGAGGAGAGAAAATTGCACCGACAGGCGCAGTTAATCAGCTGGAGTCCATTTTTTCAAAGCCTTATCAAGAGCAAGAGGTGGAATTTCTGGAAATAGAAGAGATTAATATTTCTGAGGCTGATTTAGAACAGATTGTGGCAATTGTTGCGGCTACTGCTAATCCTCCAGCTTCTTTTGCAGCTATCAGAAACAGCCGCAAGTGGGGCGAAGAGAAAAAGAGTGTTCTTTACTTAAGAAATGCTATAGCACAATTGATTGAGAATAATCAATTGTGCGGAAACGAAAAAGAAGGTTTCAGCGTTTTTAACATTAACCAGTAAGTGTTGTAGTTCAATTTCCAATTCCAGACTACGTTCTGGGCATTACACTTCCGGTCGAGTTCCGGTAGTGGTCAGGAAGTGATTTCTTCAATTTTTTATCGCTCAAGAATAAAACACCAATTCGACTCACATAATGCGTAAATCCTTAACTAGATTTGAATATGCCTCTAACTGGTCAATCACTTGTAGACGCGTCTACAAATTGCAACCGCACTGCACTAATAATCCCTGGCATGGACGCGCTACTGTTGTGCATCACCTCAAATACAAGCGCTCTTTATTGCGCCGGATTTTGGGTATCTTTTTACTGCATTTCCCTCGTGCAAGCGTATCTGGTTACGAAATTCCGGGCTGGGATTGTGTAGGGGTATGCAATAGTTGCCATGAAAATTACTACGGTAGAAGTAGCAGTCGCACCTCAGTTCACTACCATCAAGTCTGGGTACAAAAAGGTGGATTAGATAATCATCAAACTTTCATTAAAGCTACGCTTCTGCGAATTAAATTTTGCTTACTTGCATTAACTCGTATTTAATTAATATTGGAGAAATTAAGTTATGTCAGGCCTATCAATTTTTGTGTTTGAGTCTCAAGAAGTTCGGTTCGTCGGTACACCAGAGAAACCAGAATGGGTCGCTGCCGATGTCTGTGCGATTCTTGAAATTAAGAATCCAAGTGATGCGTTAGGTTCTTTCGATGAAGACGAGAGGGGTCTAGCTAATGTCTATACCCCTGGTGATGACAACCCTCAAGGACAAGAAATGCTGACTGTGACTGAGCCTGGGCTTTACCGTCTGATTTTCAAATCGCGTAAACCAGTTGCCAAACGGTTCCAGCGCTGGGTCTTTCACGAAGTGCTTCCATCGCTACGGCGTACTGGCAGATATGAGATGCCCAAGCCAAACCAGCAACAAAATACTAAACCCACGCTTGACGAACTCGTGAACTTTGGGCAAAAGATTCTGTCTGGCACAAGGCTTAGTGCAGAACTCCAAACCATCACCATCCTTCGAGGTGTACAAGCGCTGTGTCCCGAAATAACCCCAATGGCACAAGAGTTGGTCGGAGCAATTCAAGAAATCGTTGCGACTCCCGACCGACATTTGTCTCCAACCGCAATCGGCGAATTATATGCCGAACGCAACGGACTACCCCAGCCCATAAAACCCCAAATAGTTAACCGTGTTTTAGAATTTGCTGGTTTGCAGACCAAGGAGGTTCAAATCAAGACTTGTAATCTTTGTCCAAAAATACACGATAGGATGCAACTATCGGTAGTGCCAAGTCCGTTGGCGCACCAAACCCAAAGGAATACCTACTATCTGGCAACAAAGTAGTTTTACGTATATCAATTGATGCTAAGTCGTTGATGCCCTTTCTTCTGGGATTGCTGATATGTTCTTGGATAATTTCATACAGTCTTTGCTCTATCCACAGAGCTTTGGGAAGCAGAGGTAGTAAAGTGGTTAATCTTTCCCTTTCCGTATCTGTAATATTACCTGCAATATGCATATTTGCTGGATGCTTGGCTCGTTTATTGCCATTGGGATTGTACTTGTTTCTGTCAAGGCAGTTAAGCAGCTTCAGCAAATGGGTAACATTACACTGGGCATTTCTGGGAGCGCCGCTTTGATTCTGGTAATAGGCGATGCGGAATTTTGTATTTTCTTTGGCTTCTAACTGGGTTAAATCCTCTTTGATGAATTTGTAATCACCCCTGGCGTTGATTTTGGAGCGGGAATCTACTGGCGTTGTGGTATTGCTTGCTAGGGCGATGTCTAGCGCCTCATTTTCAGAAAGTCCGATGTGAATCTTAACTTGGACTCTGGCAAGGGTTAGGTCGTACTTGTATTTTTTCGCTTGCTCAATTGCTAAAATTGTGTGACCGCCGTTGATAATCCCATCACTTCCCCCCTCGCTTGCTTCTAAAATTTGTAGTTCGAGTAAAGTTTTGTTGAGCTTACAGGAGTTTGCACACAGGGTTATTCCACTGTGACGGGAGAAGAATTTTTCTTGCTGGGTCGTCAGGGAGTCGAAGATTTGTCTGTAGGTGGCGCTTCTGCGGTTTGGTTCCCTGATGTTGGGTTCTAGGGGCAGGTCTGTGGGGAAGCTGTCTACATGGGCGGTGGCGATGATGCAGTTTGGGTTGGGTTGGAAATAGTTGTCTATTTTGATGTTCCAGGTTTTGGGCATGGTTTGTTTTCGAGGAAATTATACCTGAAAGTTACTCTATCTCGAAGTTTCTCTTTGTTTGGGTATTACCACAAGCCTAATCAAATGGTTGTCCCTAACGCGAAGAGTTCTCTTTTTATGTGTTAGCTCTTATTCACTTCCCTTCAAACAGTTGCACCTGTAACTGCTGCACTTGTTCTATATTTAGACCCGTTATTTGTGCCACTTCCTCTATGATCATTCCTCTTCGTAGTAAATTCAACGCAATTTCTTCTCTTGTTTTTTGAGCGCCTTCTCGTTCCCAACTTGTTACCATTTGTTTATATTCCTCCTTTTTGGTTAATTCCATTCTATCGGCTGTGACTTTAAAAACTTCCTCCTCCGTCGCATTCAGATCTAAATATACACCCACAAAACCAGAAATCAATTGCATTCGCGCTGGGTCTAATCTTAATGTTGTCAGCAACCGCAAACATTCTGCTTTCACCTGGGGACGTTCCTCTTTCCTGATATTCATCTTCGCCATCAGTGCTGCTGCAACTGGATTTGGCTGCGTTAAATAATCCCGCCAACTCAACTGATTTAACTGAATTGCCCTAAAATTAAAATCAAGTACATTTAAATCAGTAAATGTCACGCAGTGATTAGTCGATTCGGCGCGTTTCGGTTCATCAAAGGAGAAAATTACCACCGGATAAATCGGTAAATCGTACTTTTCATACAGCCGAGCAAAATACTTAAACATCCGCTTGGCAAATTCTGATTGAGTATAAGACTGATTCTCAACGTGAATTAAAAAGTAAGTATCTTGTTGTCCATACTTAACTTGTGCCAATAAATCAATCTCCTTTTTCTCCCCAGAAGTGACATCAGTAAAAACATCTTGGGGTAAAAAATGGATTGAATCTCTATCAATTTCCTGTGCTACTTGAGGCAGGAACAAATCGAGAAATTCAACAAAAAACGTAGATATTAATTCTTTGAAGAGGCGATCGTGATCAATCATGTGGAGAAGCAGGGAGTGGTGATACAGACGATACTATTGTTCTTAAGGTAAATTATCAATATGGGTGATCTGATAAATAGACGTAGGCATGACTTCATTTTTAATGATTGTTTGGCTCTTTCGTACTTGTCGTGCTAAATCTTTAATTAAAATTGATGAATTTGCTTTGAAATCAAGGCTTACAGGCACTTATAGCCGAAATTTTAGCAATCCGATCTAAAAGATAGCGAATAATGACTGTTATGATTGCCCAGCAAGGGTTTTAAGGTATTTTTCTAACTAATTTAGCACGCTAATTACGCAAGAGCCGATATTGCTCTGATTAAGGCTGACCAAGAAAGTCTCCTTTACCAAGTTCTACACCGCAGTGTCTGAGAATGTTATACGCTGTTGTGACATGGAAATAAAGGTTTGGTAAAACAAAATAGAACAGATATGGCATTCCTTGAAAAGATAAAGTATTGTCACGCATCTGTAAGGTAATTTCTCTCTCCTCTGAACCGTCGATTTGCTCAGGTTTAAATGTATTTAAATGAGAGATAGTTTTTTGAATGCGGTCAATAAGTTGAGGAAATGTAGTTTCATTGTCCTCAAATTTTGGTGCTTCTATAAGAGCTAGTCTTGCTGCACCTCTGTTTGCAATGTCAGAGGCAATTTGTACTTGTTTTGATAATGGAAACATATCTGGGGATAGGCGACTATTTATCAAGACATTCGGATCTATTTTTTTAGTTTCTGCATAAGCAGAACCTTTTTCAAGAATAGCTACAAGGTTATTCAGTGTGCGAATAGACACGGGTATTAAAGCTTGGTACATTGAAATGGTCATTGAGATTTCTCCAGAAAAAGTTCAAACGACTTTGGGCCGCCCCATCTAATATTAGGGGAGATTGACTGTAATCTGGTGTCAAAAGATTTATGTGAATGGCACTAAGAAAAGCCGAAATGCTTGCCAGATAAAGATTACAGCTTTTCATCAATGAATAGTGAGCGAATGGTCAAGCGATCGCTGCCGCATCAAACACAGCGAAATGGGTGGAGGGTGATGC
>NZ_JAIVFV010000242.1 GCF_020829445.1 Nostoc sp. CHAB 5836 | reverse complement strand
GTTTTATGAAATATGAATGGATAGAAATAGATGCATACTCTAGTTGGTCAAATTTAGTTAACTATGTTGAAAAAGTCATTCGAGATTTTGGAGAAAAATATGTAATTAATTTTGCATAAGTACTTAACACAATGTAACTGACCAAAAAGCCTATTCTATCGTGAGCGATCGCACCCGATTAACCCAGACTTATCAATCAGCCCGAAAGCATGAACGCTACAACCCGCATAACTTCGTTGGCTGATTAAACTTGCTTATGTTTGCAACGCGATTACCACTTGCAGGTATGATCCGCACGCCATAGATTTGCTCATGTTGCGGCTTGCCTGACTTGTCTATACTCGCTTCTATACCCCTGGTTGATCAATCGTTGCTATCAGTGAGTGATATCAACGCTGCCTAGCAGCCGCAGTCCCAGATTTTCACTCCTGGTCAACCAGAAATAGCAGTCGTGTAATAAATTAACTTACGTTGAGATTCCACGATACAAAATGCAAATTGATAAAATCAACCCAAAGAGGTTTTTACAAGCTAGTGAATATAGAAATTCAAGAAATTCAATCCGCAGATAAAATACGTTCTCAAGTACTTAGAGAAAGAGCTAAACGGTGCAATGCACGCATCACAAGCTGCTTCATTGCAATTTGTAATGATATCGAAGTTGCTTTTTTTGCTCTAGATTTATGGCCTGTACCTAAGCCACTGGTTCTCTATGAGCTTTATGTTGTTCCAAACATGAGAAGTCAAGGAATTGGCTCCAGAGTACTTGTAGAGGTGGAGGCATTAGCTACAAAAAAGGGCTACCAGAAAATAATACTCAATCCAAAACCTCTTGATGATACATATTCGCAACCCAAATTGGTCGATTGGTATAAGAGGCATGGTTATGATTGGAACGATGAGGAATACAAAAGGCTACAGAAATACATTTGTCCGTAAGGAAGAACCTAAAGTAGCATCCGAGTGAGCTTCCTTCCAAATATAGTAAGGATTTAAAACAGCTGCGACCACTTGCAGGTAATCTAACCGCTCGTTTCTCGACTGCACCCTAGATGATATTTTATTCACTTACCACTGTGGCTACAGCATCAGGAACAATAATTGATGATCCCATTAGGAACAACAAATCAAGAAAGCCGCCCTTGGTCAAAAAAATTAGTGGGGATGTGTTGATAGCAGGCAGTGAGCGCCACGGTTCAACTCGCTCTGCAAATCATCAAAGTCAACAGCGAAGACATCTACTTGTTCACGGGCTAGGACGGCTAGAAAGTCTCGGCGGTTTAACCCAGCAACATTGGCTGCTTTCTCCATTGAGATTTCCTGCTTCTGATACCAGTAGATAGCAGCAGCGAGGCGCATATCACGCACAAATTCTTCTGGACTCAGGCGACGGGCGCTAAATACGGATTCTGGCAGGTTAATCGTGACATTAGACATAATTTATGTCCTAAATTGCTGCATTAATAATATCAACCTTTTCTCTATACATCTGTATACAAGGCGCTCCTGACTGCGGCGGAAGCTTTCTTGGGTCGTAGTGACAGCGATCGCTTGCCCCTCAATAATGGGCTAAATGTCGTCTATCCACCCTTCCCATTCAATTGATATAAGCGCAGCAAAATCCTCATCCTGCGGATAATGTATTACATCAGTAACTTTGTAGATGGCTTGTAGTCCCCACAGAATTCTCTCGCCTATATGTAGCGAACTGCAAACATCGGGGGATGAAACTGCAAACAAGCCAATTTTGAAACCACAATAACTGCAAATAAGGGGGGTCTCAAAACCACATTATCTGCAAATGAAACCACATTATTTGCAAACAAACCACATTCTTTGCAAATAAGCTGTAACCCTTATAAATAGGTTGTTGTAGAAAAACAGCCTCGAAACTGTCCAATTTATACGAACTTTTTTACTGGACACATATATCTATTTATCTATATATAAACTGGACACTAACAAAACAGAAAAATTCTGTACGCGGTATTTCTCGTTTTTGACAAGTTTGAGGCTACTCCCATTTAATTTCGCTCTGACGCATACAAAGGAATTCCAATTTTTAACATCTGGTCTCTCAAATCTTCTGTTCGACCAGGAGGCAATTGAGCGTGTAAAAAAGAATTCACTTCACTTAAACGTATATTTAATAACTCAGCTAGGACTGTCTTCGTGTAGCCATGCCGTACTAAGCGAGGTTCTAAATCGTTAAGTCCAACAGCCAAAACCGCTGAAATCATGTCCGTAGTAACAGGCTTTGTTGCAGCTTGATAAGCATCTTCAAATACTCTCTGCAAGTAATGTTCAATTTGTAATGGAGTCGTCAATCGTTCTGCCAAAAATGCAATTGCCTCATCCGTAATTAAATCTGACGGCAGGTAATTATCATGAATACACTCACTCAATAGCCATTTTATATACTCAATCTGATGCCCTCGGATACCTTCTAAGCTAAACACATTTGTCCTAGCACCAATTTCTTCCAAAGATGGCCGGCGCAAATCATTTTTTAGCTTGGGATGCCCAATCAGAATCACAGATAAAATGCAACCATTTTGACGTACCAATTCAATTAAACGCTTAATTTTTACTAACGTACTGTGATGAAGATCATGAGCTTCATCAACAAAAAGCACTACAGATTTACGGCATTTTTGAATCAAAGCTAACAATTTTCGTTCTCTTTGTTCAGGTTGGGTTGGTGGTTTAGCATCTTTTTCAGTACTTAAGTCCCAGAATAAAGCAGCCATTAAAACCCCCAAATTGACTTTATCTTTGTCAACTGCAAGGCTACGAGAGGTAATAATGTCTTTTTCTGAAGCTAATTCCAATTGCAGTCGTTGGAGGGTGGTGCTTTTACCGCAACCAACAACACCCGTTACGGCAATCAAGCGACCTTGCCTAACTTGGAGTTTAAGTTCTTTGAATAAATTCGTTTGGTCTTCAGTCTCAAAATACCCCACATGGTCTAAGGTACGTTTGAGACCAAAATAAGTCATGACATCACTCAACATGGCTTGTACCTGATAAGGGATTGAAGAAATCTCGAATTTGTTTCATTACCTCCTGCTTATTAAGAGTAGTCAGCAGAACCGCATTAATATAAGCCATCTGTTCAGAGGTGAGTTTGGCTAATGGGCGTGCCAAATATTCGGCGATCGCCAATTTTGCTGCAATGACCGTGCTGAAAGTTAATTCTTGAAACGGGTTGGGGTCAATAAAAGGCTGTACCTTGAATGACGTTATATCCTTACTAAGTGAGGGTATGTCTAATGTGCCAATAGCAGAACTCGGTAAAGACAACTGTTTAGCCAAAGATTCAATCCGGTCAGCTCGTTTTTGCGTCCGTGTTTTTTTGAAACTACGGTAGCGATGCAGGGGAATTGGCCCATCTACAGGCAGAAATGGCCCGTAGCGACGCTCTCCATGTTCTACGTAAAGTTCGTTATCAAACAAGCCCCACCAAAGAACTACAGTTTCTCCTGCTAAATCCGGCTCGACTTCATAAGCTACTCCCTCAACCGTAACGCGAGCATCAATGCCCACCTTGCGGTGTTCAGGCGAACGTGCAAATGTACAAAAACGCTCCCAATTACACATTTGCCGGATTCCTGACGTTGGAAGATTGCCAAGCCAATCTTCAATCCGGGAATGGGGCTCGCTACGATGAGGTCGGCTATTGTAATGGAGTAAAAAGCGCATCAACCAAGCGTTAGCCTCAGCTTCTGTCTCCGGTTCATGCAAATGGTACAGAGTTTCGTGCATTTCTTTGACGGTGCGAAACGGACGTTCCACCTTACCCTTGGAACGAGCAGTTACCCTTCGTCCGTCTTTACCTGCGGGTAAATGGGTACGTACTTCAATCCCCAAGTACCCCATGACTTTTTGAAACACCAAGCTGCGGGTAATAGGCCCGTTATCCATGTACAGCATTTGGGGAATGCCTTGAAAGGGTAATTCATCGGATGACTTGGGCGACATAGCGGCAAACATAAACCGCAGTGCTGCTTCCACATCCTCCCCATAAACTCCGTGATATTCCTGATAAGAAACACCACTTCGGTCATCAACGACACTATAAAGCATCAACAAAGGATGTCCCCGTCCTGGTTCTATCCAGGCTGGTGATTTGATGTGCTTGAGGTCTGATGGACTAAGGTCAAAATGCCAACATTGGTTGCTGGACTCTGCTTGGAAGCGAACAGCAGGTGGTTGTCGTAAGAGGGTATCGCGGTCGTAACCCCATTTTTTGAGATAACGATTGACAGTGGTTGCTTTAAGCAAACCGGCTGGAACTATTACATGACCATCTGGAGTGTTGATACCATCGGATTCCAAAAGGCGGATTGCTTGCACGGTAGATAAATGACGACCTTTGCGGTTCGATGTACGTATTTTAATGGCAGCAATGATTTCACAGTAACGCTCTAGTCCGGCTTTAGCAATAACACGCGGTACATCACAATCAACACGGCGCACTGACCTGATCAGATTGCGCTGCCGTAGTGTCCGATACACAGTATCTTCGGAGATGCCATACAATTGTGCTATTTCTTGGACTAATACCCGACGATCTGAACTGCGTGGTGGTAGTTGGTCTAAGCGGCGGCGCAAGTCTAAGATTGCATCAATTGGTATTTGTTTCTTGGGCATCTTATAACTTCTCCACCAATTTGTCGTGGCGTGAGTGGAGATGTTTGCGTGCCAACCAATCATAGAGGGTGGAAGGTGAACAATCGACCAGTTTTGCAATTGAGCGTTTACTGATCCCTTTGGATAGATAGCTGCGAATTTCTGCTTCCCTTGTGTCCAGTTTCAAATGTGCAGATTGTCGCCCTTTGGGTCGTCCTAACGTTTTCCCCTCAGCTTTTCGTTTGGCTAGTGCTTCGGTTGTTCTGAGTACAATCAATTCCCGTTCAATTTCTGCTGCCAAGCCCAACACGAAAGCTGTAATCCGGCAAGGCAATTGAATCATCCAATACCATACCTTGTTTGGCGATATGGACGTTAATTCCACGACGCACGCAGCATTCGAGCATTTCTAACACTTGTAGGGTGGAGCGTGCCATCCGACTGACTTCTGAGAAAATTACTACATCAGAAGCAAGGGCAGTTTGAGTCAGTAGTTGTCCTACACCCCGCTCTGACCATTTCTCCCGTCCAGAAACTGTGTCCTCCATAAATTGGATTGGACTCAAAGCGTGTGTGTTGGCATACTCCAAAATGCCATGTCGTTGGTTGTGTACGTCTTGGCGATCGCTGGAGACTCTTAAATAAGCATAAATAACCATAGCCATATTGGCTGTCGGTTTAAACAGCTTCGAGCATTTAATTGAACGGTATTAGTCCAGATTAAACCACGAAAAGCGTACATATGTGTCCAGCAAAAAAGTTCGTATAAATTGGACAGTTTCGAGGCTGTTTTTCTACAACAACCTATTTATAAGGGTTACAGCTTATTTGCAGTTATTGTGGTTTATTTGCAGTTATTGTGGTTTGTTTGCAAATAATGTGGTTTCATTTGCAGATAATGTGGTTTTGAGACCCCCCTTATTTGCAGTTATTGTGGTTTCAAAATTGGCTTGTTTGCAGTTTCATCCCCCGATGTTTGCAGTTCGCTACACCTATACATGGAACTCTAGTAAGCTTAATGATTTCCTTATCTGGGTTGTACCGTTCATTTGATGGATTGGTGTGGAATTCCTTGGGAAGCTTTAAAACCTCTGCACGAACACTGACAAAATTTTCTGACATAAATTACCTCTTAAGTTTTGGAACATGGGGTTTTTTGTACGTCCCCTCGAAAAGGGGGAATAGCAAAAACGAGGTTTGGCATTATTATCTTCAAATCTTTATCAGCAAAGCTTTTCCCACCACCGTGTCTCAGAAACTGTACTTTGAGAGACATACCCCAATCATGTCTCTTTTTATGTCTCAAAATGCAATTCTTAGATCCTAATCGGACTAATGATACTCTCCCAAACCTATAGCTCTATGAAGGTTTGTGCTTTCTTTTAAGGTAAAGCACCATTCAAGATTAAATTCCTTAATCCCCCTTTTCGAGGGTTTGTACAAAAAACCCCTAAAACAGCCCTCCCGTGCCAAAGCTAGATATTGATATCGCTGTTGATATCATCAATCCCGTCAACGGGAATGGCGATCACCGATTTCTTTCGCTTAAAACTTTAGAACCCCAGACTGGGAGTCATCCCTAAATCCTAGTGCAAACAGACCCGATTTCTGTCGAGCAAGTTGGTTCGGAACGCCTGGGGGAGGGTGTACACCAGACAACATCTGCTGTCATAAATCAATGTTGCCATTATCTACAATGTTTTGTCAGCCCTTCGTGATTCATGACTTAAAACTGACTTCTTACTGAGTTACCGTTTCGTAGACGGAACTAGTTCTATAATTTGACCATCTTGCTGAGAAAAATCCAGTTATGTCGCGCTCAGTAAAAGTTGATAAGAAGTTGATTTACAAAATTAAAGCAGCCGTACAACGTCAGGGTTATCCACGCCAAAAAGATTTGGCTGAAGAATTAGGTCTTTCTCTTGCCACCGTAAGTAACTTTCTGAACGGTAAACCTGTAGACTGTCTAAATTTTCAAGAAATTTGTGACAAGTTAGATTTGGATTGGAAAGCAATCGCAGCCTCTGACCACAACGGTAGTAAAAATGCGATGGTAACAGAATATGAGCAAGTTCAAGAAGCAAGTGTTGAGGTATTTCCAGAAGAGCCAGAGGTAGAGGACTTTATTTATGTAGAACGTCCTCCCATTGAATTTATTTGTTATCAAATACTATGCCAATCCGGCGGGCTGCTAAGGATTAAGGCTCCGAGTTTAATGGGTAAAACCTCTTTGATAGCTAAGATTCTCCATCAGCTAACCCGTGAAGGTTATCGTACAGTATCTTTGAACCTGCATTATGCAGAAATAACTCATTTTACTAACCTGGATAAATTTTTGAAATGGTTATGTGTTAGTGTTGGTCAAATTTTAGGAATGCCGAACAGACTGGCAGATTACTGGGATGAACAATTTTCTACTAGTAAGATGAACTGCACAGCCTATTTTGAAGAGTATTTATTGGCAGAAGCTGACAGTCCTTTGGTTTTGTGTTTGGATGAAGTTGAGCGGATTTTCCCCTATCGTGAAGTAGGTGCTGAATTTTTGGGACTGCTACGAGCTTGGCATGAACAAGCGAAAACTCGTAACATCTGGAAAAAATTGCGGCTAGTAGTTGTCCACTCTACAGAAGTTTATGTACCGCTGAAGGTGAATGAGTCACCTTTTAATGTTGGTGTGCCAATAGAGTTACCAGAATTTACGCCAGAACAGGTCAAGAATTTAGCCAAACAATATGGACTTTCTTGGGATTATGAGCAGATACAAGAGTTGATGAATTTAGTGGGAGGACATCCCTATTTGGTAGGGCAGGCATTTTCTTATCTCAAGGTTAATACCAGTACTACCCTAAAGCAAATTCTGCAAACTGCGGCTACAGAATCGGGAATTTATGGCAATCATGTGCGCCGATATTGGAACATTATTCAGCAAGATTCAGAATTGGTAGAAGCACTGAAAAAAGTGGTAACAGCAACAGACAAAGTGCGTCTTGAACCAATGCAGGGGTATAAGTTGCACAGCATGGGATTAGTGCATCCAATGGGGAATGAAGTAAAAATTAGTTGCAATTTATATCATCAGTATTTCTGCGATATTTTCGGAGTGAGCTGATGAGCAGTGAACCCAGTTTAATTTATCAAGTTGGAGGCAGCTTATCCTTAGATAACCCTACCTATGTTAAACGAAAGGCAGACGACAAGCTTTATAATTCTTTGAAGGTAGGGGAGTTTTGTTATGTATTGAACTCCCGACAGATGGGAAAATCCAGTTTACGGGTGCAAACTATGCAAAGGCTGCAACAAGAGGGAATTACTTGTGCAGCGATTGATATTACAGTTATCGGCACTCAGGCTGTTACTCCACAGCAGTGGTATGGCGGCTTAATTAGAAGTATTGTTAATAGTTTTGAGTTTTGGACTTTGGACAAAAAAGAAGTGTTCGCGTTTGATTTACGCGAACTTACAATCTACGCATCATAAATTACCCCAGTTATTTTTCAAACTGAGTCCAACTGAGTTAAACGCCTAAAGCCTAAGA
>NZ_JAIVFV010000241.1 GCF_020829445.1 Nostoc sp. CHAB 5836 | reverse complement strand
TATTGAGAATAAGATTCGTGCCACTTTTATTCCTCAAATATCCTTTTATGTATTATTTTATTCTTGTGATTTTCATTTATTACCGTAATAACCGCTTATGACAGTAAGGGGTGCGGAATGTGGGATTTAGTACTTTGGTATCCTTGGGGACAGGTAACTTTTTCGTTATCCCAGTCTATTTGAAAGTTAGAGCTATCAAATCCTTGTTGAGCCTTTGTTTGCCAACTGGGATCTGAACGCACAGGACCAATAATTTCAATATTATACTGAGTCTTACTATTTACTAAATTTTCCGATGTGGGATATCCAGCATCAACTAGATGCTCGTCTGGTAGTAAATATAAGTCTTCAAGGGAAGAGTGGATTGGTTCCACTGCTTGCTCGTCGGTAATTGTAGATAGGGTAACCAGTCAGGTGCTGCAACTACCAAACTATTTAGGGCTAAACGCATTCCTTCCCCTAACGTTTCCAATCGATTGAGAACGCGGATTGCACCTAAAACGTGGGTTGAATCTGTACGCTGTCGGCGATGAGTTTTCAGGAATTCGGCTTCCCTCAACCGGGTTAGTAATATATCTAGTAACTTTTGCTCTGCGCCACCAGTCAGCAATCGAGTACGAAACTCAGAAAGGATTGAATAGTCAAAGCCAGGGTCGGTTAAAGGGAGACTCAATAGATACTTCCAATCAATATGTCCACGTACTGCATCTGCCGCTTGTCTGTCAGATAAATTCTCCATAAATTGCATGATACAAACAAGCGCTAACCGCCAAGGTGCATATGCTGGCTGCCCGTTAGTAGGGAACAGGTCTACAAATGTTTCTGAGTCAAAAATGCTTCCCAAAGTATCCCGGATTTGCATATAAATATTCCCTTTTGGAAAAGATGCGCGTGCCACATCTACTGTTTGTTGAGGTATGTCAGGAATATTTTGGGGTTGCATCAACATGGTAGCAAATTATTCTTTCAGCAGGATTTAATTATCCTATCGCTATGGAAGCAACCAGAATTTGCTTGTAATATTATTTGCCAAAATTGTGAAGAAATATTTCGCCAACAGTGTCAGCTATAGAAGAGTTCTTCGCTCATCCCAGTCCTGGTACAGCGCTAAGGCAGGCGGGGGCTTTCGCTAGTAAGAAAGCTGTAGTTACTGCTTGATGGTCATCGGTCATCGGTCATCGGTCATCGGTCATCGGTCATCGGTCATTAATCATTGGTCATTGGTCATCGGTCATTGGTCATCGGTCAAGCAGAGCGATCGCCGAATCATCAAAAATTAAGACTTTCACAAAAAAGGTAGATTCTACCTTGAGGGGAAAAGAGATGGAACTCGGCTACTTACCCGTTGTCAAAATTTGAATTTGGAATTGCTGATATGGTTTCTGTTTTGGCGGCGACTCTTCCAAACTCAACACTCTGCTCAAATCCACCTGTCAATAGGGTTTGAGACGCGCTAACCCTGCTTATTTTAACTGGTCAATGTATTTGCCATCTTGTTGTATAATCTTTCCTAATCTCAGTTAGCTTCGGCGGGCTACGCCTACGCTAAAAATTTAATTTAAGTACAATGTAACTTTACTTACAAGTAAAACATAATTTCTGCATTGTCTTTTATGAGGAAAATCAAATGATTGAGAAATTATGGCTATATCCACCTTTAGCGATCGCACGTTTGGGACGTTCTCAAACTCCTTGCGATAGCTTTGTTTGGGGTGCAAATGATTTGCGTCCTCGTGGGACTGGTCAAACTACGGTTCAAGGGGTAACTACGTTGCATGTGGCAGAGGATGGGACGGTGACATCTAGCATTCCCACATCGATTCAATTTAAGGATGATGCTGGTTTTCGTCCCGTATGTCCGTTTTTTGAATTGCATGGTGAGTGGAGAACTGAGACTGGTGTAGAAACCGGAGCAATCACACCATTGGTTTTGGCAAGGTTTGGACTAACTGTAAATGATTTGCACTGGAAAGTTGAAGTTGCAAATCTCAAACCCCATCATTACACCTTAGAACAAAGCGATCGCATTACAGCAACGGTGGAAATCAAGGGAAATATTACCCAAAGACAATTACTCTTGGGTATATCTCCCCAAAATACTCCCCATCCCCTCGTGATTGCCGATAAACCTTTACCTCTTGGAAGTGTTCAAATTACCCATCCTAGCGATGAATTTCCGGAAATTCGCTTGCGGTTCACTCCCCCCAAAGGATTAGTATACGCACCAACTAACCTCAAACAACGTCTCAATGGTAGTTCAACAAGCTGGCAAAACTTTGAGTTACCACCTGAACAACTTATTATCAATCCCGATGCTAAATGGTGTGATTTCATACCTACGGCTGATGACCCACGAACCGCTCCCGGTGGATTATATGCTTTTGAGAATGATGAGACACAAAAAAGTTTAGGACTAGTCGATGATATTTGTGATGGTATTATTAGTTGCTCATTAGCTGGAGTTTCCACTGCCAAAGCCAGAATTGTTGTCTCACCACCAGACTTTGCACCCGATCGTAGATCACCAGTTTCCCTTGCCGATGGATTGAGCGATCGCATTAAACGCGATGATGTGCTTGATCCTGCATATGTGGATGATTTGAACCTGACAGCAGCAGAAATTGGTGATTTGCTCGAACGAGTATTGGAAACAATGGAAGCGATGAACCTGGATTTTCAAAACTTACGTGCCCATCGTACCAATCGTGCGATCGCGATCGATGAGAGTGTACCACCAGAAGTTGCTGCCAATAGAGCATTTCCACCAATGGAATCTCTACGCGAACGACCTTTACCATTAACAGAATATGGTCGTCAGCGTCATCGTCGCTTCATCTCCTTAGAGGTATTTGAGGATATGCTGCGCGAACGTCCGGAATTGATATCCAAATGGATTCGCGAACCCATGACCGATGAAAAATATTACGATCGCAAAATGCCTGCTTTGATGCGTGGTTCTGATGCTTACCCGATGCACATTACTCGAAGACAGTATCAATTACTTGTTGCCTGGGCAAATCGTCTGCGTAAAGATGCGGAAGCGGGAACTTAGAATAATTCGCAATACTCCCAGAGCGAGTAGACGCGCAAGCGGATAAAAGTAAGTAGCAAGCTACGCAATATCTATCCTTCGGTCAAACCAAACTGATATGAAACTCCAAACGACCATCAATACTAACTCCGAATATCATCGATTCCCAACCTCTGAAGGGTCGCATATATTCGTTGTAGATGGCAGTCGCATCTACGATTTACCAGTCGAAATGACTGACACAGAAGCACTTGGTTTATTTTCCCCTATACTACCGCGATATATCGACTATCAACCCCTCACACCTCCTGCGATCGCTTCGATTTCCCTCAATGTTGCTCAAGCTTGCAATATGTCCTGTGGCTACTGCTATGCTGATACGGGCAAATTTGGTGGAAAAGCTCGCATGATGAGCTTAGAGGTTGCTAAGGCAAGTGTTGACCGCTTGATTGCTGAATCTGACCCCAATGTTGGATTAGTCATTGGTTATATGGGTGGTGAACCATTGCTGAATCGTGCTGTAGTTCGGGAAACGACGTACTACGCAACAGAGGTCGCGAAAAGAACAGGTCGCCGCATTAGATTCTCAATTACAACCAACGCCACAATGCTGCAACTAGAGGATGTGCAGCTATTTAATGAGTTTCCCTTTACTGTCGCTATAAGTATCGATGGCGACAAGCAACAAAACGATGCTATTCGGCGGATGAATGATGGTTCGAGTAGTTACGATCGCTTGATTGCTGGATTAGATTTATTCAAGCGTTATGGTAAACCTCAGCATCTAGCAGCGCGTGTCACCGTTACTCCCAAAACAGGGGAACTATTGCCAATTCTCAACCATATTTTAAGTTTGGGATTTGATGAAGTCGGATTTGCCGCAGTTTTAGTTTCTCCCGATCCATCACTGACGTTTTCACCGAGTGATTTTGATGTCTTTCTCCAGAACATGCTTGTTTGTGGAGAAAAAGCCTTGCGAGAAATTGCCGCAGGTCGAAGTTATGCATTTGGAAACTTGGAAACTGCATTCAGTGAAATTCATCGTGGCAGTCATCGTCCCTATCCTTGCGGTGCAGGTGCAGCTTATCTGAGCGCGAATGCTGAAGGCAAACTATTTGCTTGTCATCGGTTGATTGATGACCCCGAATTTGCAATGGGAAGCGTGCAAGCAGGTACAAATATCGAGGCAAGGACAGCCCATTTAGCTGCTGCCCATGTGGATTTGATGGAACCTTGTAATGGATGTTGGGCTAGATATCTTTGCGGTGGTGGTTGCTATCACGAGGTCAAGAAACGTGGCAGAGTGGGATGCGATTACATTCGTGGTTGGTTGGACTTCTGTTTGCGTGCGTATATCGAGTTATCGAGTCAACGTCCTGAGTATTTTGTCATGTCGAATCAGGGTGTAGGAATCAGCAGTGCGACGACTTTAGCTGTTTAGGTCGAATGGCACTCAGATAAGTCCAAACTCTTGTGTATTCTCGTTCCCAGGCTCCGGGCTGGGAACCAGTCATGGCAAGGGCTACATTTTAACTTAGTGTCATTCCTGTTTAGGTCTTTTAAATAAAAAGTAGAGGATTGATTATATGAATAATGATGGCAAGATTTTTCCTCGGAATTTAACAGCAAAAGCTGATTATGTTGTGCGGGGGAATCCGACTAATACTCGTTTGGAGAGTGGTGTTGATAATTGCTTTCCGGGATTGGAATTTGACCAGCGAAATCTCGATAAAGGGTTTTTTCCGGGTTTGATTTTTGAATTTCATCGCGATGATGGAGCAATTGTTCGGGAAGTTGCAACTGATGGGATTCCCGCACAAACTGGACTCACACCAAATGATAGTCAAAAGCTGCTGTATTTGACAGCTTTGGTAGGTAAGACGATCGCAACACAAACCGAACCACCAGTTTTTGGGTTTAACAAGCTGACAGGGTTAGAAATTTGGCGACGAGTTCATGATTTGTTACCAGGAAAAATTGCCATAGTTCTTGCTTCTTCGCTAGCTATCAATAATAGATTACTTGAACAGTTGCTCCAAGAGTTGGAGATTGATGACCTCAGCCAATTACCTAATTCCGGGAAAAGTGGTATAAAACGCCGAGATAATGAAATTGTCGCGGTGCTAGTAGGCGATCGCGCTCGTTATTTGGACGATAATGGATTAATTGATACTGATGTTTACCAACCGGGTGATTTAACTCGCAGTTTGTGCGCTCCTTGGCAATACGATTTTCGCGATTGTGGTTGTTTTTACTGGGCTGCTAATAAACCTGATATTGTCACCAGTGCCGATGGAACGCAACCCTACTTAAATTTTCAACGTCGCGATCGCAGTAGTTCCCAACCTCCGGATGTACCACCAAGTCAGGGGAGCTGGAATGGGGTACGACGTGAGCAGGAGCTAGATTATGCTGAACTAATCGAAGGAGCTTGGAATCAACTACCTGTTGTCCTCAACGATAGGGAGTGCGAAACTTTTATACCTCGTCCAGCTCCACCAGATAGTGAGTTAATGACCAGAGAACAAGTAATTGAAGAATTACACTACCTGGCAACGGTCGAACACGCACTCTGTATTGAGTATCTTTATGCACATTATTCCTTAAATGTACCACCGCGTTTACCCGAAACAGGTGCAGATGAACAAACTAAACGCATTTTTGCAGCTGCGAATGAAGTATTTACAATCGCGATCGACGAGATGCGTCACCTACGCTGGGTAAATGAAGCACTCAACTTCTTAAAGCAACCTCCATCCTTGGGACGAGCAGAGATAATTGGACGCATGTTGCGAAAACCATTCCAACTCGAACCTTTAACCCCAGAACAATTAGATTGGTTTATCGAAGTCGAAAAACCCAGTCAAGCAATGGGTGAGGGTGTTGATGGTATGTATGTTCGCTTGCTCACAAGCATCGACAAACAACCCGCACTTTTCCCAGAACGCGATCGCTTAATGCATCTAATCAAACTAATCATCGACGAAGGTAACGACCACTGGCAGCGATTTTTGGCAGTCAAGCAACATTTAGCAGGAATGGAACCAAACTCATATTTGCGTCCCTTACAAGACCCGCAACCAAAGTCAAAATTCATATCGTTACAAAAACTGAGTAATGAAAACTACAACGTCTTGCTGGGAGCATTGCAGGTGAGCTTTTCTTTGGGCGATCGCGCAGGTGGTATTGTCCTGGAACAGTCACGTCGTGCCATGTTCAACATGCACGAGACAAATCATTATTTAGCGAGTTTTGGGGTGCGTCCTAAGTTCACACTCCCCCATCTACAAGCTTTACCGATGAATTTGACATCTGCCCATGCTCACGTAGATACACTGGCATCGAATATGCATGAAGCACTTGCTACTGTGCGTGAGACGGGGAATGAAGCCGAACAAGCTTTAGCCACGCGTCAACTAATAGTCCACGAACAGTTATTTCAGCAAATGCACCAGTTAATTAATGAAGACTTAAATCAATAGTATCAATTCTCACATCTATTCCCAGGTTCTACTTGGGAATAGAGATAGAAAACTCGCATAAATATAATTCAATTCTCATGCAAAAAATATTAATTATTGGTGGTGGTATAGCAGGTTTAACTTGTGCCCATTTACTCACACGTAATGGTTGGGAAGTTGAGATATGGGATAAATTATCCCACTCTTCCCCAACCTTAATTATTAATGATGTAACTCGCTATCTTTTACAAGATATTTGGCAACTGGAAACTGATTTTTGGTATGATTTTCACCTACTTACTTCCCGTCGAGTTGCTTGGGGAAACGATGGAGGGGTTTTAAGCATGGCTGAACCAAATGCGGTTATTAATGGGAACTTATTAAGCAATCGCCTTTGGACGCATTTATTAGAAAAATACCATGATCAAGTTCAGTTTCAGGAATTGTCACTCAGTATCGATAATTTAGGCGATCTCCAGCATGAATTTGCTTGGATTATTGATGCGGGTGGTCGTCAATCGGCGATCGCCCAAAAACTAGGGTCGGGTCATCGTTATGCTTTTGGCGATCGCTGCATACTTTCTCAAGAAGTACAGCTAACTAATTTTGCCCAAGAAGATATCTATTGGATTGAAACAGTCCCAGAAGGTTGGTTGTTTTTAGCTCCTTTAGGTAATAAGAAGGCAATACTTCAAGCTATGGTTCCTCTAATTTTAGGTGAAACTTCAGACCTGTTGGCAATTTTAATCAAACAAACACGATATATTCAGAACTATATCGCCGAATTGTCAGCATCAATCGCTATATTTGCAGCTTTTCCTCAGATTTTGCGACCTTTATCTGGCAATAAACACCTAGCAGTAGGAGATGCAGCTTTTTCTGTAGATCCGATTAGTGGGGATGGCACAGGGTACGCTATGCGAGGAGCAATTCTGGCAACCAGTGTTATAGATGCTATTGCTTCTGGTTTAACCAGTAGTGACTGTCTGCAACACTACACTCTAAGATTAGAAAAAGCTTTTGACGCTCATCTCCAACAATGTCTCGAATACTATCTCAAGGGATTTACCTCCTCACTTTGGCAAAGGGAGATTGAGAGAATGCAAAAAGCACGCAAACTATGGAATCCAACTAAAAATGAGAATTTTACCCATACTTTAAAAGATTTTCAATTAGTCAAATTAGAAAAATCAGGAAAAATCGCATGAAATTACCGCAATTCGAATGTTCTACCCCCCGTGAACGGTTACATGCGATCACAACTAAAAATCTAGGTTTAGTTGAGAATGTAGGTCTGTAATTGAGAACTAAACCGCGATCTCACTTTTTCGCGTTGCTCCCAGTAATTCATAGCCTTAAATGTTGGTTATGTTTTGTCCCTGCTGATGGCCTGAGAAACTTATCAGTGGGGCTTTCATATAACTGTTGCTGATCAATTCCTTTAAGTCTTTGGGCTGACAATTGTTCAACTGTGCTTGGTAAACCCTGGTATTGTGGTAACCTTTTTACTCCAGTCCTGAAATTTCCTCCTTTATTCTTCTCTTTTTAGGTTACCACAGTTAACCAGCAGTTACCATAAAATAGTGTTAAATTACAAACCCGCCTTACCTATTTGGTTGGGGCGGGTCTTCCTTTGCTACTTGTTGTATCTGTTTTAGTTTTTGCCTCAGGAGGCGATTCTCGTCCCTGAGGCGATTAATTCCCCC
>NZ_JAIVFV010000240.1 GCF_020829445.1 Nostoc sp. CHAB 5836 | reverse complement strand
TAAGTAATTTGATTGTATCAATAGTTAAATCTTTAATAAATCGCATTTTTTTGACCTTCTTGTGACCAAGAAGATATTTTACATTACTATTTCCATAATATACAATTTATTTTGCATAGGTACTTATCATGGTTGGTTTCACTCGTTTGCGTCAGATATTCGTAATCCTTACTCAGTCGGCGATAACGACCAACCCATGCCAGTGTAAGCTCTATTTTATTTATAAACACCGTCTAATAAATATAGGGTGCGTTGTCGCAAATCGCAATGCGCCTTTATCATATCAGTAGGCGATCGCACTCCTCGCGTAGGGTGTGTTATTGCATTGATTGACAATGGTTCGGTATGATAAGGGTATTGGGTTCTGGTTCTATCCATGTCTGCAAAAGACATTTTTCACGAAGCCGTCAAACGAGGACTGCAAAAAGAAGGGTGGATTATCACTCATGATCCGCTAGTTGTTAAGTTTGCCAAAGATAAAATGTCAGTCGATTTAGGTGCAGAAAAAATATTAGCAGCCGAGCGAGGAACTGAAAAAATTGCTGTTGAGATTAAAAGTTTTTTGGGGGATTCAGAACTGTTTGAGTACCACGCGGCTTTGGGGCAATTTCTCAATTATCGATTAGCTCTGCGACTCAGGGAGCCAGAACGAGTTTTGTTTTTAGCAGTTCCAGTCTCAACCTATCGCTCACTATTTAGCCGAGACTTTGCCCAAACTTCAGTACAAGAGTATCAAGTTATGTTAATAGTTTACGATCCAAAAGTTGAGGTGATTGTGCAATGGCAAAGCTAGATCAATATCGTGAATATATTCAGAATTTACTAACAAATTATGGCAGTTACAAACCTTCAGAGGAAGATGTTGAAATCCAATTGATATTCGATACGGCGCGAGATCATTATCAGATTCTAGAGATTGGTTGGGATGGATATGACCGAATTTATAATTGTGTGATACATCTCGATATCAAAGATGAAAAGATATGGATTCAGCATAATATGACCGATATCCAAATTGCTGAAGATTTGACTGAGATGGGAGTACCTAGAGAGGATATTGTTTTAGGATTACAGCCATCTTACTTGCGTCAATATACGCAATATGGCGTAGCGTGAATTTGTCTAAAAAGTAATAACAGAAAAATCTCTGTTTATTAGTAACCGTTCAAGGGGGTGCGTTGTCGAAAAAAGCCAGAGGTATTTTACTCAAAAACAATACCGCGATAAATTTCCGCCATCGGCAATTCAATACTAACTGAATCTAAAGAAATAGATAGCTCTAAGCCGTTAAAATCACTGAGCAACCAACCTTCAGCTTGTTTACTATAGCGTTCAACAAAAGGTTCATCTTGCTCGACTAATAAATATTCGCTAAAACTCGCAATTGAGCGATACATCCGAAATTTACTGAGTCGGTCGTAATCTGCGGTGGAAGGAGATAGAACCTCAACAATCAGCGTGGGATTTAAAACTTCATCTAAGCGTTCAGCATTTAGTTGTGGTTCGCCGTCAAAAACCATTACATCTGGATATACCCCGCGTCGAGGTTCGGGAATCCACAGCCGTAAATCGCTGTTAATTGGCTCGAATTGAGTATCGCGTAACACAGTACTAAAATAGGTCAAAATGTTCCGACCGATGCGGCTGTGTTTGAGTGTCCCTCCGGCCATAGGTACAATTTCTCCATCTCGATATTCGCTGCGTCCTTCGGCTTTTTCTTCGATCGCCCGATATTCATCCAAGCTGTAGCGGCGCGAGATGGTAGAAATCATAGGTGGTAGGCGTTGGCGTAGCCCGCCAGAGGCATCGCATTGGCTATAAGACAACAATATTATTTTATCACAGATTTATTAACTACAAAACAAATCTTAATTTTGTCAGGTTTTGGCGCTAACCCAAGGGTATTGGGGTATTAGGAACTTTTGCAATCTGCTGTATCTTTTCAAAAATCAAATCGGAGTCCTATATTAGGAATACCATAAGCACATTTTTTTTAATTTTTAAATTTTGAGTAAACTATGCAGCAATTCAAAGTAACAGCAGATAATTTGAATATACGTTTAGCACCTCTTGTTGACGATACCAATCGAATAGCAGTTCTTCCAAAAGCACATATCGTATCTAAAATCGAAGATTCGGATAATGAGAAGTGGTGGAAAGTTGCAACTATTCTCGAAGGAAAAACTTTAGAAGGTTTTGTAGCTCATAAATTTCTTAGTCCAGCCACAATTTTTCCTATCAAGACTGTTATTGAAATTGGTGAAATTCCTATTTACCAGGCAGATGGAGAATCTGCATTTTTTTATGAAGCAGGCATGAGCATTAATGCTGATGGTGCGCCTAATGCTTATCACCCAGTAGATACAGGGATTGATTTTTTGGCAAATGCTGGGCAACCGGGTAACTGGTGGGCACTATCTGTAGATAGAGACGGCAATCCGTTTATTCAGGGCAGTACTGATCCATGTCCCGGATACTATATTTCTACAACTGCATTATTTGACTCTAAATGTGTCAAACAAGATCCACGTAGATATGTTGATTCAACAAAGATTCCGTATATTGTTCTTCCGGGAAATAGTGATTTTAGAAAAATTACAGGGGTTAAATTAGGAGATTTTGCAGTTGTTTACAACACTAATAACGAAAAACTGGCTTTTGCAATTTATGCTGATGTTGGGCCTAAAAACCAGATAGGGGAAGGTTCAATAGCTCTATCTTACGCTCTTGGAAACGATCCATTGGTGCGCTTAAGAGTCAGGCGGGGAATTCCCAAAAACATCGTTTATGTTGTTTTCCCCGGTTCTGGCAATGGAAAGCCAAGAACAAGTTCAGAGATAGAAGCTGAAACTAAACGATTCTTTGAAATATGGGGTGGTGTAGAACGCATTAAGTCACTATAAAAAGTGCGATCGCACCTAAAAATTTGGTTGCATATCTACATTCTTTTTGTGAGGGCGAGGTTAGGTTGAGGAACGAAACCCAACCTACACATTTTTATTTTTTAGGCAAAATCTACGCAGTATTGCTCGTTTACCTACATTTTACTGAAGCTCGGTTCTGGGTGAAACGAGCATTAATTGAGGTTTTATTTGATGATCATCATGGCGTTTAGAGGATGTTTTAAAAGCCATTAGACAAGCGCCATTGCTTTTGTATTAAGAGAGCAAATAAATTTTACTTGCGAGTTAGGTTCAGTAGTTCTTTCGGAGAAGCAAGTAAGTCAATAGCCACGAAGTAAATTTGACCTTGAGGATCAAGTAAAAATCGCCAAGCAATGTTCATCCCAACATTACCTCCAAACCAAGGAGTTTCGACTGTACCAGTAATTTTATGCTGTGTATAACCATCTTCTATAGTTTCCGAAACGCCTTTGGTTGGCTTCATCACTAACCCTTGTCCCTCATCTCGTAAGTAGGAAGTGATCGCTTCTCGACCAACAATTGGTTTTTGGAAGGGTGGTTGCAGCGCACCATTGTTAGCAAATAAAGCAACAGCAGCTTCAAAGTTATCTGCATTCATGGCTTCAATGTATTTCAGTACTGTCGGTTCTGTAACTCCCTCAATAGTAAATTGGGGACTTAGGGATGTACGTGGGAACTTAAAGTTTATGACTTGTGCCTGTTTGCTATCAGCCAGAGACGGATCGAATCCCATATTTACTACAGTATTGCGTAGTACAGTAATTTGCTGACTCTGATCGATTTTTTGAACAGCTTCTAGCACTGCTTTAACTTGAGTTGACATTTGATAGCCAACTGGCATAGGAGCGACAATACCCTCTTTCATCCACTCTCCTAACTGCCACCAGAATCCCAGTTTAGCGTTGACACCAAAGTATGCATAAGAACGACTGATAGGAGTATCAGCATTACTTGCTAAATCTCTCATTAATTGCGTTTGTTCTTCATGAGACATCTGCTTAATTTCGTTGAATATGCCTTCCATTAATTGGAGATTAGCTTTTCCGGGAGCAGCTGGAGTAATTGTACGACCTAGTTCAGCGTAGGCATACCAGAGAAATGCCAATTGATCGTCAATATTGAGTTCAGCAAACATTGCTGTGGTGGCTGGAACAGCATCTGCCACTTGAGTGCTAGAAAAAATATTGCGTGCGGATTCAATAGTATAATTCATGGTTATTACCTTAAAGATTGACCTATTCAGTAGTTGCTTTCGCCTAGATTTTGCAGCTTGGGGATAAATCTAGGGCATTTTTCCTAGATGAGACAATTATCTCTAGATATCCAAATTTCAATCATCATTCTCTACTCTGCCATCATAACTAGTCAACGTTAACAAAAGACTAAGATTTATAATATTTATCTGATGAAGATCATTGAATGAAATGTATATCTACTATTTTTTTCAAGTTTTGACCCATTTAATATAGTTTTCTGAAAGTATATCTTTCTAAAGTAAGATATTTAACTATATAGCATCTATCTATGTAGACATATCTATATTATTTTTAACTTTTTCGGCAATAAAGATAGAATTTGGTAATTGCTTAAATTAGTTTTTTTTAATTACTGTATGTGTTGCAGCAGATTTATCTTTAGGCGTAGGTTGGGCTAAATAAAGTCAAGTCAGTCTCATGCAAGCCTCCATTAGCTCAACTGCACCGTTATGGAGATCAGTGCGATCGCGGCGTTCTAGTAAAGTGTCTTGCACTGCGTGACAACACACCTGCCACCCCCGATTGATTTTAAAGGATTAGATACCAGCTTTCTTAAAAAAACTTATTTTTGAATTTTGAATTGTTAATTCTAGGACTTACGCAAAAACCCTCTCAAACTCTGATTCCTCTGTGGCCTCTGCGTCCTCTGTGGTTCGTTTTCCGTTGCCTTTGCGTAAGTCCTAAATTCAGCGGTTCGTTTCTTCATTATTTTGCGTAAGTCCTAATAAAATCCCTAAAATCTTATTTCTTCAATATAATAGTTACTCAAAATCCTAGCAATTTGATAACATTAACATACAGGGCAATGTCTACGACGGGCTGTGACGCTCCTGCGGACGCTCGCGGACTCGCTACCGCTACGCTATCGGTGACGCCCTCTTCAGCAGAGATCACAAAAACATTATGGCAAAGCGTAAAAAGAGCAATCTCCAGTGGATTAAAGAAACGCTTGAACTAAAACCTGACCATCGCTGGGAATCTCCATCAGGCTACAAGATTTTTGTCGCAGATCGAGGCGCTGTTCGCTTCAATGTTCCCCAGAATTGGGTTTTTGAGCCACAAGAGAAATCTTTCAAGTTCCTCGATAAAAAACCGCCGAACGATGATTGCTGCCTGGAGGTATCTTTCAATCGCTTGCCACCCAATGACTGGAGTCAGTTTCCGCTAAAATCCACGTTGAAGAAAGTCATGGACGACGACAGTCGCAATGTCATTGCCAAGGGAGAAATCTTTACAGTCAAGCGCCAAACTGCCAGGATTGTCTGGACAGAGATGAAGTTCATTGATACCCAAGCAGAGCCACGGGAAGCTTTTTCGCGGACTTGCATTGGTTTGGGGTCAAATGTTCAGTGCCTGATTACATTCGATTATTGGGCAGATCAAGCAGAGCCGCTAATCCCCATTTGGGATGAAGTGATGCGTAGTCTCACATTAGGATTGTATATCCGTGACCCGATGACTGGTTTGGCTTTCCCAGATTGAATTAGCGGTCAATTCAACTTTAGACGAAGGAACCATAATTGATAGACATCTGGTGAAATTAAATATGTCTTAGAGGTTGTTTAAAAAGTATTGGGCGAATGGAATTTGCTACTATACAAACTTACTCCTTCCCTGCGGGACGCTACGCGAACTGAGAACCCGGATTTCTCACCACAATTCTCAAAGCCTTATAAAATCTAGATTTTGGTTTTCCACACTGTATTCCAAAATAACCGTTCAAAAATACTCGAAATATATTCTGGGTAAAGAAGATTATGAGCAGTGCGATCGCTACAAAAACCCAGACTATTGTGAGCTTCTGGATGAGTGAGAAAATAGTCTTGGAGCCAAACACATCCCTGTGCGAGTAAATCGTCTAACTGCAAACTCCAGAAAATCAGCTTGCCATCTTTACTAGCAGAAGCAATAATCTTGTGATCAGGGCTGAAACTGACGGTTGTTACCGAACCACGATGTCCAGTCAAGGTAGTAATAGGAGTTCCATCATTTTTCCAAAGTTTAATAGTTTGATCTCTACTCCCAGAAGCAATAATTTTTCCATCAGCACTAAAGCTGACGCAAGTTACTGAACCACGATGTCCAATCAAGGTAGTAATAAGAGTTCCATCACTTTTCCAAAGTTTAATAGTTTGATCTGCACTTCCAGAAGCAATAATTTTGCCATCGGGACTGAAACTAATACTATTAATATCCTTTCTATGTCCAGTCAAGGTAGTAATTAAAGTCCCATTAGCTTTCCAAAATTTGATAGTTCCATCATCACCACCCGAAGCAATAATTTTCCCATCAGGGCTAAAACTGACACTTGTCACCCAATTTTTCTGTCCAGCGAAGGTTTTAATTAAAGTTCCGTCCCACTTCCAAAGTTTAATAGAACCAAGGTCAGTACCAAAAGCAACGATTTCTTGGTTGGGACTAAAACTAACGCTTGTTACCCCTACATCCTGTCCAGTTATAGAATGAATTAAAGTCCCATTGACTTTCCACAGTTTAGCAATTCCTAGATCAGTACCAACAGCAATAGTTTTACCATCGGGGCTAAAACGGATACTATTTACCCAACCTTGATGTCCTGCGAGGTAAGCAATTAGAGTTCCATTTCGTTGCCATAGCTTCACAGTACCATCGTCACCACCCGAAGCAATAATTTTGCCATCAGGGCTAAAATTGAGGCTAGTTATCGCGCGTTTGTGCTGAGTGAATCTAGTCATCATATCTGCATTCAGCTTCCATAGTTTCACAAATGCGTCATCACTACCAGAAGCAATGATTTTGTCATCAGGGCTAAAACTGACACTAGCTACTGAATCGCCATGTCCAACTAGGGTATTAATTAGAGTACCATCCAGTTGCCAGATTTTTACAGTTTGGTCACTACTACCAGAAGCGATTATTTTACCATCACGACTGAAACTGACAGCATTTATCCTAGCTGTATGCCCCTGGATAGTTATAATTAAACTACCATCAGTTTTCCAAAGTTTAATAGTTTTATCATCACTACCCGAAGCAATAGTTTTTCCATCAGGACTAAAACTAATACTTGTCACCCAACCTTCATGCCCAACAATGGTTGTGATAAAAGTACCATCACTTTTCCAGAGTTCAATATTTCCTTGTTCATTCCCAACAGCAATAATTTGGCCATTAGGGCTGATATTAGCACTGGTTATTTCATGACTTTTAAGTGAAATAATTTTCATCAGAGTCCCATCAAGCTGCCAGAGTCTTAGAGTTCCATCTTTGCTGAGGGATATCAAAGTTTTAGCAGAAATAAATCTAGTGATTAAAATCCTATCTTGATGTGCAAAGATAGTTTTAATTAAAGTACCATTTAGTTGCCAAAGTTTAATAGTTCCATCTTGGCTAGCCGTAGCAATAGTTTTACTATCGGGACTAAAATTAATAAAATTTACCTTTTCTTTATGCGCCTTTATGGTAGCGATCGCAGTTCCATTTGCTTGGCAAAGTTTAATAGTACCGTCATCACTAACCGAAGCAATAATTTTCCCATCAGGGCTAAAAGTGAGATGATTGAGTGCTGTTTGACCAGTATCAAATTGATTATATTCATGAATATTCACGAGGATATTCAGTAAAGCAGACAAGGGAGTGATGGTTTGATATTCTCCCAAATCAGACTGATTTTGCACCAGATGTTTGAAATCTTCTCCAGCCTTCATAGCTAAAAGTAAAGCTTCAAGTTGTTTAGATTGAAATTGTTGTGCAGCGTTAGAACCAACTTGTGTAAGTCTTGTAGCTTCCTTAGCTGTTTGGAGTTGATTTTGTCCAACAATCACACTTAATAGGATCAGGATAGTTGCGATAGTTCCCCCAATCCAGACTATGTATTTTGCTTTTTTATTCGCATCAGCTAATTTTTGTTTAACGGTTTGATTAGCTAATGTTAATTTTTGACTAGCTAATGCTAATTTTTGATTTACCTCAATCTGTAATTCTGTAGCAACTTTTTGACTTGATTGTAAAAATTCATAATCGGAATTACTTAAACGTTTACCAACAGCCCATACTAAGGCTTCATCTAAAGCTTT
>NZ_JAIVFV010000023.1 GCF_020829445.1 Nostoc sp. CHAB 5836 | reverse complement strand
TTTACCACCTGTTATTACTAAAAATAATATTGTTCTTAAAATAAACAATAAAAACTTATCACTGACTCTTGCTTCCGTAGCTAATTAATCCTTTTCTGGCTTTTCATCACTTTTTCAGCAAGCCCTATTTACGTTTCGTAACATACTTGAGTTTTTTCGCACCAACGTACTTAGATAAATCGCTCTTCGCTTGTAGTGGCAGATGTTCCGATTGTAATCTGTCACCAGAAACATCAGATTCCATGACTTTTACCAATTACCCAATTACGTCGGAAAAACCGGGCTAAAGCTGATTCTTCTAAGGATAGATAAATGGGGCGTCCGTGGGGACAGGTGCGGGGGTTGCGAGTGCGTTGCCAATTATCTAAAAGTGTTTGCATTTCTTCGTGGTTCATTGGTGTACCATTACGAATGGCACTGCGACAGGCGACGGCTACTTGGGCTGTTTGTAAGTCGCCTCCCCAACTAAGTTCTAAAATTGCTTCTGCACAGTCGTCTCGCGGCTGCAAAGGTGCAGGTATGTTACGGACTGTCCAAAGTTGTTCGCCAAAGGGTTCTATTTCTAAACCGATGCGTTGCAGTTGCGATACTTGGGCTGGCGACAATTGATAAAGAATTATTGGCGGTTCCACAGGGACAAGTTGCCAATCATCGCATAATTGCTCATACAAAACTCGCTCATGGGCAATGTGTTGTTCCACTAACCACATACCACTTGAATGTTCCGCCACAATATAGGTGTTGCTAACTTGAGCGACAGCCTTTAAGGAGTTAGGAGTTGCGAGTGAGGAGTTAGAAGTTTTGTGATCTTCGTTGGGATTTTGAGGAGTGAAATTGTAGCTGCCTTTGGCTTCTGCGGCTTGGAGTAATTTACTAACTCGCGTTGTGTGAACAGCTTCTTTGAAATTGGCGGAAGAGATGCTGAGTACTTGGTTAATTGCTTGGGTAATTTGCTCTTGCCAATAAATGATTTCGTTGAGGTAAATTTCTGTTTTTGCTGGATTGCGATTCCAGTTAATTTGATCGGGGGAAATGGCAAGATGTAGGAAACAAATTGGATAGCGATCGCGCGGTAATGTTCTGTGAAATGCTGATAATATTGTTTGCTCTAGTTCTGGTGTCTTAACCATCCGTCCATTAATCGCTACACGTACCCAATCTGGACGATGACGATGAGTGCGATCGGGTAATCCTACCACTAAGTTTAGTGAGGAGTTGGGAGGGTTGGGGAGTTCGAGTTTGACTTCTTGCAAATCACCTTGTCGCACTTGTGGTAAAATCTGGGGTAGCAGCTGCCCAGTTGTGGCAGCAGGACAGATGGTGAACCATTGACGGTCGTTTTGCCAAATCTGCCAGGTGACGTGGGGATGACATAGGGCGATTTGTTGAATTGTCCCTTGCACGGCTTTCATTTGCTGTGCTGCTGTGGGTAATCCCTGACGACGAGATGAGCAATTACCGAAAAGATTGGAAACTGTAACTACAGTACCAGGTGCGATCGCAGTTACTTCAACTTGCATAACTTTCCCACCATCGCCATAGCTAATCCGCCATCCTAATTTCCCACCCACAGGACGACTTAAAATCTCCAAATCTGCCAGAGTCGTTAAACTGTGCAACGCCTCACCACGAAACCCCAAACTCTTAATTTTCCATAAATCGGCACGAGAGCGAATTTTACTGGTGCTGTGGGCTGTGGCTGCTTGTTGCAAATCATCTAGGTTCATTCCACAACCATTATCTGCCACACAAATTCGCCATTGCTGCGGCCATAGAGAAACCACAATTCGCGTTGCACCTGCGTCTAGGGAATTTTCTACCAATTCCCGCACCACAGAAGCTAAAGAGTCGATTACCTCACCAGCTGTAATGAGATATACGACTTCTGTTGGTAGAGTTTGAATAGTAGATGCCATAAATTATAAACCACGCCGATTTTGAAACCTGTAATTCAACTCTTTTCAAAAGGATTTGTCCTCATCCCCCAACCCCTTCTCCCAAGGGGAGACGCTGCGCCCTTGCGGTTAAGAGACTTGTTCGCTTTTAGCGTTCCCGCAGGGTAGCAGGTGGCGTTTGAGGCAATGGGTTACCCAACAAACCCATGAAAATGTTGGGTTTCGTTCCTCAACCCAACCTACAAATTTCTATTTTTTATGCAAAACCTACGCAGTATTGGGGGTAGAGAAAGTTGGGGGAGAAATAAATTCAAAGTTCGTCTTGGAAAGTTGTCAGTGCAGATTTACAGCGCTGACAACTTTCCGCAAAATTGAACATTTGTGCATTACAGCTTTCTCTACGGCATCAAAAAAAATCGTTTAATTAGTATCGCTTATTGCCAGAACTTTAGGTAGCTCAGGTTTGAGCAAACCGTTCAACAGAGATGCAGGACGTTGACTATAAGGCCAAGCAAAAGCGTGACGGAAAGCTGCATCCTGACAAGCTTGTAGTTGCTCAAAACTAATAATGTTGTAAGTCAAGAGATTTTCATACTCAAAGGGTAAACGCACATTGTGCAACCCAGCATTATCAGTACAAATAGCGATATCGACCCCAGCATCAAAACAACGGTCAAAAACTAATTTCAGTTGACGTATATCCTGCAAAGTACCAGTTTTCAGGTAAGTTGTGGGACAAACTTCCAAACATTGCCCGCGTTTAGCTACATCATTAAGTAGCTCTGGATATAGTAGGGGGATTTGGATGCCATGACCAATGCGCATCAAATAAGGTAATAGTTCTGGGTAACAACCGGCGGTGGTTTCATATAGATGTCCCGTGGTTTTAACGCCTAGCGATCGCGCATAATCATATAGACTAATCCACTCTTCTAAGCGATCGGCATAATAGCTATCACCCCCCGCTACATCTACTGCACAGACGTACTGTTGATTTTCCGCCGCCAAATCAACAATTGCCTTGTTTACCTCATAGGGTAAACGCGTGTGCATACAGAGAATTTGGCTAGTAACAATTGGATATTCTGGCTGGTGGCTGGCAAGCCCTACTACTTGCACAATTTTTGCCATCTTGTCAATTCTCTGTGATTGACTTAGATGCTCAGGTGTCCGCAAATAGGGAGTGTAGCGCAGTTCCAAATAAGCCAAATTTTCAAAAATGTAAGCACCCCGCACCAAGCGATAGATAAAGTAAGGCAAAGTCTCTACAGTTTGCACACTTTCTACCAAGGTATGTAATTCTAGATACTCATCTAGAGTGTTGCGTGGGCGGGTATAAAAATCTTCAAATTCTGAATAGTCAGCAAAGCGGGAAATCAACTCCGAAGAATGTCGCTCAAAATATCGCCATAAAACTCGTGGTACGACCGAGCCGCCCAGATGTCTATGTAATTCAGCATATAAAGCCATAGTGGTATTTTTAGATAAAAATTTCAATAATTGTAACAAAAACATCGGAATAAAAAATCTGCACTCGAAAAATTTAGCTCCACAGAAGTGAGAGCCAAAGTTTCCCATAGTGTTTTGAGCATAAATAAACTTGACATGATCAAGATTAAATTGATACGATCAAAATCTTTAATTTTTGTGTTATACTTAAATAAACATTGCTGTTGTTGAGAAAATAAAATATAGCAATATATTTTTCCTTCAACGAAGCAAATTTCTGGCAAGGTTGGTATTAATTGAAAATTCAAGCGTTAGAAGTCAAGGCTGGCGATCGCATCATTGCTTACTGCAACAACAAAATGCAAACCTGCAAGGTAAAACGCATTTTAGATCCAGGTCAAGCTAATATCACACTATCAGTATTCACCTCTGAGAATTATCGCGGCTGCTCAGTTTCATCTATAGTACGCTTTCGGTCAAACGCCTTGGTTGATTTGGTAAGTTAAAAATCAAGGAAACATTCAATCTCAAAAATCTCTCTAGCTCTTGTCCAGCCTATGGAGGCGGAAATGCTTGAGCAAATTAATACTATGCGTATGAGAAAAATTGAAACAAAATCTATTCAGATATAGCCGTTTATTGGCTATAATCTTTTATTGAGAGCAGCAATCTGCCACCTCAGACTGATTAAGAAAACCTTAATCAATAAAAAACGCAATCCCGTCAAGGGATAGGGGATGTCTGGTAGTACATCCAAGCCGCCTAATCTCAATATCCAAGGATGTCCATCCTGAATTTGGGATAGCTATATATATAGCGATCGCTCCACAGAAAAAGGGACTACTTCCAGTTAATGCTCAAACCGCCAAGGCGGTTGCTGTAATTCATGGGTTAGCTTCTACGGTTACTATGTGCTATGAAGCGGATTTGATATTCTTTCATGGTTAAATATACTTAATAGACATAGTAGTGAAAGAGAATTGTTTTGACGTAGCAGTGCTACATCTCTACAAGGGTTCTGGGTGACGCATATTTAATTTTTACCAGATGTCTAATCAATTTCTCTCAACAGAAGCGATGTCTGCGGCGCTCACTCAGCAGTTCGGCAACCTCACTGTAATACTATAATACTTGCTTTGTCCGTAGCTCTGCCGTTGGCGCAGCCTCTCATCGACAAGGGTCGAAGTATCAAACTCCCATTCGATCCTGAATTCTGACTCCTGAGTTGTGAATTCTTCTATAAATCTGCAACCTCAAGCCCATTAAGTCTCCCCTATTTACCAAAAAATCACGATCATTTAGTCAATCCTTGCAATTATATACATTAATCATGCTAATATCTGCTTGATGATATGATTACATTGTTATGTTCTTTGCTAAAATTCAGCTTAGATGAATAATTTCATAGATTGTACACCAGCCGATTCATTTCATGGCCTAGTTAGTCGCCTGAAAAGGGAGCATCCCAATGCAAGCTTAAGTCTCGTCCCTCACCCCCAGCCCCTCTCCCATCTTTGGGATTCGGGAGACATAACTCTAGTTCCCCGAATCCCATCTTTGGGATTCGGGGTTAGGGGATGAGGGCTATCAAGGGAATGGCACATTTGGGATGCTCCCCCTGAAAATAGTTTCGTACATTCATTTACTTAAGCACTTACTAAAAAAAAGACCTGTAGCTTCCCCTGATGGGTGGAGTCTTGATGCCTAGCCTTTCTTAGACAGCATTAACTGCTTATGAATGGACAGCCTTTAATATTGGTTGTAGAACAGAGTTTACATGATTTAGAGCTTCTTAATTCTCATCTAGGAATATTAAATTTCTCGTGCATTTGTACCAAACAAGGGGTGAGGGCTGTGATATTGGCACAAACTCATCAACCGGATATCATTCTGCTAGATATGATGTTATCTAATTTGAGTGCCAATCGAGTCATTCATGACCTCAAACACGACTCAAAAACTGCTACCATTCCAATCATTGCAGTAACACCTCTAAGAATGAAACAAAATCATGAATCTATGATGGTCAAAGGATTTGATGATTGCATTACTAAACCTTATGATTTTAACCAATTAGAAGTGGTAATCAATAGACATCTCCGGAAATTAGGTTTTCACCTAGACAGAGTAAGCGTTTGAGATTCTTCAAACTTATAGTCCAATACACTTGGGTTAAGCATTTCTTTCTTCTCTCTGTGTCCAACTCTTAGAGGATGTTTGAAAAGTCTAATTTATTACTAGCCCTGGCACAGGTGCGGCTACACAAACAAAACCTGCACTTCGACATGGTTCGATTGCGCTCACCAGCCGCTCAGTGACCACCTATGCAGGTTCAAAACCTTAATTTTTCGTTAGTCCACAAAGGTGGACAACGCTAGTGTAAGTAGAGCGGCGCAAATAAAGCTAAGTGGCTAAGGCTGTCATTTGTCACTTGTCCTTCGTCATTTATAAGGGTTTCAGGTGTATTTACGTTTCGTAATATAGTTTTATTTATTCTTGCTGACTTACTTAGTAGCGAATTCTATTCACCCAATACTTTTCAAACATCCTCTTACGAGACGCTCCGCGTTGGCGGTAGCCTGCGGCAAGCCGTTCGCGTAGCGTCTCGTAGAGAAGCGTCTACGTTAAAAAATTGACTTTGTAACAGAGTTTTAGCCAAAGCCTTAGCGTATTGACCTATAGTCAGTTTTGAAAGATTGACATCCTAATAAGCAACCACTTATGGCTCTTGATGTCGAGTGTGTATTAGTCGCATTACTAAATAGAACAAACACACAGAACTTTCATAATTAGCACTTAATGACCGCAAATTTAAAGATGACTTTAAAAATGATTTAATAGATATAATTTGTGAGAAAGTTAATACAAAGGTATATTCACTGATCTCAAATTCATGGATTCTTTATCTATCAATTCCTTACTTGAAGAGTTGAAAAACCCGGATGCTACAGTCCGCGAAAAGGCAACCAGAAAAATCTGGCGGATTTGGTTTCAGCAAAAGGGTATCTATGGGCTGGAAATAATTGACCGCAGTCAAAAGTTGCTGGATGCAGGTGAAATTGCTGAAGCTGAAACAGCACTGACAGCACTAATTAAAGAGCAGCCAGATTTTGCTGAAGCTTGGAATCGTCGGGCTTTCCTCTATTACAGTGTTGGTGATTATCAAAAATCTTTGGCAGATTGTCAGATGGTTGTGCAGATAAATCCAATACATTTTGGGGCACTTCACGGTATGGGCTTGTGTTATGCGGCACTAGCAGAGTATGGTCAAGCTATTCGAGCTTTTCAACGCGCTCTAGAAATTCAGCCCTATTCGCTAGTGAATCAAAAGTTGATTCTAGAATGTACATTTAGATTCAGCTACAACGGCAGATAAGCAATTCAAAATTCACGCATTCAAAATGTTCACGTAGCGTCTTGTACAAAAGAAATGCTATGGGCTAAATATCCTAGATGCGAATTCAAACAAAGACAGCTTAAAAGAAAGACCCTTGGTGTCTTATTGCACATCCCAACCCAGCAATTAAAACCCTTGCCGAATTAGCAAACTATAGAAACACATATCAAACTTTCTCTGTATATTTGTGTAACCTCCCTCGAAAAAGCTCGCTGTTGAGCGTTTATAATGTGTGGTTTGATTTTAAGAGCCGTGGGCATAACCCAAAATCCACCATCCCAAAATCGCCCATGATTGAAATTGACGGTTCCTACGGAGAGGGAGGCGGACAAGTTCTTCGCACTTCCTTAAGTCTAGCCGCCATCACTGCCGAACCCATAAGGATTACAGGCATTCGCGCTGGACGCAAAAAGCCAGGATTAGCAGCACAACACTTGACAGCAGTTCGGGCTGCCGCGAGAATTTGTAATGCCCAATTACGGGGTGATGCTTTGGGTTCAATGGTGCTGGAATTCATTCCAGGTAGTGCTGTGCAAGCTGGAATTTATACCTTTGATGTTAGTAAAGCACAACAAGGTGGTTCTGCGGGTGCGATCGCTCTAGTTTTACAGACAATTCTTTTACCTTTGGCACTCGCATCCGGCAATTCCCAAGTAACACTAAAGGGTGGAACTCATGTAAATTTTAGCCCGACAGTGACGTACATTGAGCAAGTTTATTTGCCAATATTGCAACGCATGGGAGTGGAAGCCCAAGTCAAGTTAGGCGCTTGGGGGTGGTTTCCCCAAGGTGGGGGAGAGGTGGAGTTACAGGTGGATGGGGGTGGTAACGTCGGCGGAATCAACTTGTTAGAACGGGGAGATTTACAACAGGTGCGGGGACTAGCAGTGGTGACGGAATTGCCTTCTCATATTCCCCAACGGATGGCAAATCGTGCCGAAAATTTGTTACGGTCAGCCCATTTGAAAGTTGCTGTACACGCCTTGCGAGAAAGAGGTGTCGCACCTGGGGCGGGTATTTTCTTAACTGCTGAATATCAGAACAGCTTAACTGGCTTTGGTGGGTTTGGGCGATTACGGTTGTCGGCGGAAACAGTTGCAGAAATTGCTTGTCAGCAACTGCTTGAGTTTCATCAAACTGGCGCAGCAGTAGATGAACATTTAGCAGACCAGTTATTATTGCCAGCTGCTTTAGCTGCGCAGGGAAGTCAGTATCGGGTAGCTGAAATAAGTAGACATTTGACGACAAATGCAGCAGTAATTGAACAATTTGGGCTAGCGCAAATCACGGTAGATGAAGCTGATAAAATAGTGTCAGTAATGCCTTTGACTAGACTTAGTGTTCAATCCTAAGTACAGATGCAGCATAAAATCGTGGCGAATTGAGGTAGGACTTACGCAAAAACCCTCTCAAACTCTGATTCCTCTGTGGCCTCTGCGTCCTCTGTGGTTCGTTTTCCGTTGCCTTTGCGTAAGTCCTATGAGGATTGAAATTTAAACGCAAAGGTTCGCAAAGGTAAACGCAAAGGTTCGCAGAGAATTCGCTACGAATTTATGAAATATTGTACTTAGTCAATTCAAAGCTATTCAGCACTTATAGCGTTGAGAGTTTCCCCCCTTTTTTAGGGTACGTATTGTCAGGTTTGTTGGGTTTGACGACCTTCAACCAAATCTACAAATATTCTTAACCGAACCCTATTGCCCTCACTCCTTAGTCATCAACTTTTTTTCTTCAGGGAGTAAGGTTGTTTCATCTTCCGGGCGATCGCCATTTACGGATTTGACTTGAGTTGTATAGGGTTTGATAATTAGACTAACGCCAATTGTCCAACCTAATGCAACCATCCAACCTGCGAGAATGTCACTGGGAAAATGAACCCCCAGATAGAGACGACACCACGCAACAGCTATGACATATAAGCTGCCGAATATGAGAACCAACCAGCGCCAAGAACTAGCCCAAGTGAAGAATAACAAAATTGCTACCAGAGTTATACTGGTCATGGCATGAGCGCTGGGAAATGCAAAACTAGACTCAAGTGCAATGGACTGCCACAATTGTGGACGCACTCGATGCATTAATTGCTTTGCTGTGCCATTGATGATGATGCTTCCCACTGAGGCGGTGAGTAAATAAGCTAGCGATCGCCAGCGTCTTTGTAGTGATAATATAAGTGCCATCGCACCCAAAATCGGTATCGCCGTCCAAGGTAACCCAATTGTCGCTAGGGTGAGAGCTAAAACATCTAACTGTGGGTTGGCTGTAGAATGAACTGCTAACAGAATCGGCACATCCCACGGGAAGCCCGCTTCATTCTCCCATACCTTCACTGTCAAGATTTCAAAGACCTGCAAAGGTAAATATACTCCGATTAAGAGGAGTAATAGCGATCGCCAACGGGCAATCAAGAGGTTTTTAAGAAAAGAAAGCGGTGACTGACTCTCTTTCTTGACTGTTTTCAGCTTTTCCATATCTAAATTCAAAAGACTGATCAACGACTTCATTGATTAGAAATTACTGGAATCTTGAGAAGTTCCACAATGTTTACAGTACGACAAATGTTTATAAGTAAGATTATGACAGTTTTGACATTCAATGTACTGATAATAACCACAGTGCGGACAATAAGTATCAAGATGTCGAATTTTCTTGGCACAATTGACACAGCGTGATTTTTGAACTCTGCTGCTTGCTTGGACTTTAGCATTAAAAACAAATTTTTGAAAAAACTTGATAATTCCAAAACCTATAATGGGAATTAGCAAGATATAAATATAATTTATTAGGAAAACTAATCCACCAAAAATGGCGCTAATGATCTCAAAGAGAAATTTAAATATTGCACCTATTTGCAGAAATTCAAATATTTTAACAATGAGTGGGATAAAAAAGATAACTAGCAAATGCCAGCTAATTAGAGAGACTAGTCCGTATCCTCTTCTTTGGGCAAATTTGTGAACTAATAAGGCAATGAGAATCAGTGGTAACAGAAAAAGAGACTGAAAAGCTAGCTGGATACTTGGATACCAAAATGATGCCTGCTTATAGCCTTTATCAACTTGCTGGAATTGATTTTCATCTTGAAGAAAGGCCAGAAAATTAACGCTTTCCGCTTTGGCAAGCAGTTCATTTTTCAGAGTAGAATTTTCTTGTTTAAGAGTAGAGATTTGGCGATTATTTTGTTCTAGTGCTTGTTTAGCTTTTTCAGCACTGACTTGATTAATTGATTGTTCACGACCCTGACCTGCAATTTTTTCTAAAAGCGTTGAGTCATACTGAGATTTAATCGTGCTATTAGCTTGTTCAAACCTACTAATTTTTGCTTGTTTCTGATCAATAGTTTTGATGATTTGCTGCTTTTCAGGGTTATTAACCTTATCTTTGTAATCTGCATATTGCAAGCACGTTTTAGAAACCTTACCCAGATGTCCTGTTTCGGCTTGTTGATAGTTTCGCTGAAAACTTAGTTGATTATTGGTGTAAGATAACAATGAAAGTTTAATAATTTCATAGTCTTTATCTTTAGTGGTTTTTGTCCGGTAATTTTGCCACTCTGAATAACATGGATAAGCCTCAGTCGGACTTATATACCATCGGCTAATATCATCGATTCCGCTAAAAACATTAATTAAGATAAAAATATCAATCAAAATAATGACAATCAAACTCACTTTATTCAGCGGTTCGTTGTTGATTGTCCTTGAATTACCTAAAAATTGACTCAAAATTCGGCGAATTCTGGCAAACATATTGTCTTTTAAATAAATGGAAATTCAATGAGAATCAATTTTAGATGATCAGTACCGAGTAACTGGGCAAAAATACACCTACTCATCTTAAGATTTGTTAACTACTGACCAGAAATTAAGACAATAAGTAGATTGGCGCAAATAAAGCTAACTGGCTAAGGCTGTCATTTGTCCTTTGTCATTGGTCATTAGTAAAGGTTTTAAGCTTATTTACGTTTCGTAACATACTTGACTTTTTTCGCACCAACGTACTTACACTTGGGTTAAGCATCAGGGCTATTTCATTTTCATCTAGCCCGCCTCAGAATGAATTCACCAGTCTAATAGCGAAAATCGTCTCAAGACGACTGAGAAAAGGTTATAGTCCAATACGCTTGGGTTAAGCATTTCTTTCTTCTCTTTGCGTCCTTGGCGTCCTTCTCCCTTGGCGCTAGCCTCTCCCTTTGGGAGAAGGGGAGACGCTACGCGATGGCGGTTCGTTAAAAAACTGACTTTTACTTAGAGTTTTAGCCTTAACCCAAGCGTATTGGGTTATAGTCCAATACACTTGGGTTAAGCATTTCTTTCTTCTCTCAGTGTCCTCTGCGCCTCTGTGGTTCGTCAAAAAAATTGACTTTGACAAAGGATTTTAGCCCCAACCCAAGCGTATTGGAAATTAAGATACCCGACTTTTCAAAAAAGTCAGGTATTTATGGCTTTCAATTCTCACAAATCAGGCTGAGGTCAAAAATCTCATGACTTTCACCTCAAGTTAACACAGTTGATGGCTGTGCTACGCTACAACTGAACCCTATTTAGCAGCGAAGTAGGCTTCTAACGCCTCAGAACCACCAATTAATTTACCATCGATAAATACTTGGGGAACTGTTGTTGCACCTGTAACTGCTCGTAAAGAGCGTGTGGTAATATCCTTACTCAAGGTAATTTCTTCGTAGTTAATGCCATGTTCCTTGAGCATCGCCTTAGCACGGGCGCAGAAGGGACAACCAACTTTTGCAAATAGAGAAACGAGTTCAGGCTTCACTGCTTGGGGGTTGATGTATCTTAGCATTGTCTCAGCATCGGACACCTTAAAGGGATCTCCTGGCTCGTCTGGTTCAATAAACATCTGGTTAACTACACCATCTCTTACCAGCATAGAATAGCGCCACGATCGCTTCCCAAACCCCAAGTCTGATTTATCTACCAGCATCCCCATGCCTTCCGTAAATTCACCATTACCATCAGGAATTAGTGTGATATTTTTTGCCTCTTGATCCTTTGCCCATTCGTTCATCACAAAGGCATCATTCACAGAAATACAGATAATGTCATCAACACCATTTTGTTTGAAAATCTCAGCCAACTCGTTGTAACCAGGGAGATGAGTTGATGAACAAGTCGGAGTATAAGCACCTGGTAAGGAGAAGACAACCACTGTCTTATTAGCAAATAGCTGATCGGTTGTCACATCCATCCACTCATTGTTCAGGCGAGTATGAAAAGTAACATTAGGAACTCTTTGCCCTCGGCGATTGGTGAACATAATTTTCCTTGCCTTTAGTAATCAATTCCAGTCATAACCTATCATGGGAGAACTGGTATAATGTAACTATCAATCGGCTAAGACACTTCATTAATAAAGGTGGCGATCGCTCCTACAAATTCAGCAGTTGATTCATAGGGTAAAACATTACGCCCATTTACTTTTATCCCTCGACCTTGAGGCAAACAAGCGAGGTAGTCAGCCAAGCGTTCATCTGGTGTTTCTTTTTTATTGTCTTGGCTAATACTCGATGCAGTTTCGCCCATAACGGCTAATGTTGGTTGCTGAATAGAGGTGATAGAACTAGTATAATCCTGTCGCCAAAACCCTGCTAAAAAAGAAAATACTGCATGACGACTCTCAGGATTTTCTGCACCTGCAACCAATGTATTCAACCACTCTGCATCCACAGCATTTTCAGAAGCAAAGAGTTGACGAGTCGAGAAAGAACGTAAAAATTTTGGGGTGCGTGCATAGCGATAAAAAGCATTTCCCAAAGGCGAATCTAACAAATTCCAAATAACTTTCTGCTGCCATTCTAGTGATTTATTTGTCATCAAAGCCCACGCTGGAGGCCCAGAAAGTACCAGTCCAGCAATTAAATTTGATTCCTTTTGGACTAATTCGATGGCAACTGGTAATAAAGCACCTTGTACCACTACAATAACAGGTTTTTGCACTACTGTTTGTAAAAAGTACTGCAACTGTTCTGCCCAATCACTAGGAGTGTAAGCTACATGAGGCATATCACTTTCACCACATCCTAGTAAATCAGGGTTGTAAATTGAATTACCCTGACCATTATTATACCATTCCCGACAAAATCGCTGCCAAAATTGCCGCGACAATCCTACGCCAATCGGATGAATTAGAAGTAAGGGAATACCGTCTGGTGTTGGATTAATTGGTTGATAAACTTCGTAGGCGCAACGATAATTTTGCCAACGATAAAACTGGCTAGGAGATGCTGTAAAATAGGTTGTGTTAGCTACAGTAGATGGTTGCATAATTCCTAGTTTTTAATACTTGCTAAAAAATTATCTGTGGATGAATCAGCTGGTATCCAGCCTCTTTGAGCTTTTCATTCGATACCCAAGCATTATATAGGCGGTTACTCTTGATAGATGTATCCCATTTAACCTTGGGTAAATTATGTTTTTCAAATAAGGTATCTAGCAAGTCTCGGCTGGTGAGGTGTGCATCATCGACTAGATTGTAAATCCCTTGCAAACGACGGTGACGGGCAAATTCTATCGCACCAACAATATCATCTAGATGAATCCAATTTGTGATATCCTCGCCATTTCCCGGACGGGTTGCACCAGAATATCTACTAAATATTTTCAACAGTTCTCTACCACTTCCATAAATCCCTCCTAAGCGGAAGATACAAACACGGAGATTTTCGCTAGATGCTGATAGCAACACATCCTCTGTTTTTCGGAGGATTTGTGCATTTAAATTAGGGGGGGCAAGGGGTGTTTCTTCATCTACCCATACACCATTTCTGTCACCATACACCGCATAACTGCCTGTATATATTAATTGTTTCACACTCTTAATCTGCTGTAAGAATGAAACTAAAGTTTGGGCAGTTTGTAAATAAGTTTCTTCATAAAGTTCCCTAGTTTTTGCACCAACACTCAAAAGTACAACATCTTGATTTTGTAAAACTGATTTTAGGCTCTCTAACTCATTACCGCAGGTAACGACAACTCTTTGTGATACTGATTGTAGTGCAGGGGCACGCTCAGGGGAAGTTGTGGTTACGCTGACAACAAAATTCATCTTTTGCTGCCAGTATTGAGCAACTTTATAACCAACATAACCACAACCAATGATTGCAACGTTCATGACAAATTAGACACAAATAAATTAAACTACTCATTGAGAGAATATTCTCAATTAAGAGACTGGGTGTAAATAAATTTAACAGCCCAGAGTGAACAGTCAATAGTTAATTTTACAAAAATTTTTACCTAATGACTATTTTGCTAATTCTTTCTCAATTATGGCAATGATCTCTGGTGAATTTGGCTGGACACTACTATTAAATCGAGCTACCACTTCACCTTGCTTATTGACTAAAAATTTTTCAAAGTTCCAAGCAACAGTTCCCGTTGGTTCAACGGCTTTGGTAAGTCGCTCATAAAGTGGATGCTGCTGGGAACCTTTGGCATGAATTTTATCGAATAGTTCAAAAGTAATACCATATTTACTCGTGCAGAATTGCACAATTTCTTCATTGCTTCCTGGTTCTTGCGCTCCAAAATCGTTGGAAGGAAACCCCAAAATACGTAACCCTGCTTCTCCATACTTCTGGTTCAACTTTTCTAGGGCCTCGTATTGAGAAGTATAACCACAGTAGGATGCTACATTCACAATTAAGAGTACCTTTCCGGTGTAGTCGTTTAATTGTTTATCCTCACCATTGATAGTCTTAACTGCAATATCTGAAATTGTGTTACTCATCTTGAATCTGGTTTATAGAGAATATTGCCAAGTTTCCCATATTACAGGTACTCTAAACCCAGTTTATTTAAGGAAATTAGGTTTGTTAACCTTGTGAGTTTAACTGATATCATGTTCGGTTGATTAAGTAGGTGGGCGCGATCAAATCAATATATGTTGAGTTTTGTAAACAGATTAGAACGATTCATTCATAAGCTCTTTACTGGTATTACATTTTATTACACAGTGATAATTTTTCCCCTTTACTTAGTTGCTTGATATGTTGCATCCAAAACTATATTTCATCACAAAAGGTAAAATGTATTTAGCGATACAGTTTTTTGGTTTAACTAAATAGATAATCTACCAAAATTATCCATTCACGCATAAATTTACCAAAAGTGAAACAGGAAGTAGTCTCATAATTTCTTTGAAGGATGTCCATGCTGAAGGCGATCGCATTGGGATCAATGCCTACGAACACGGCGCATCCGTATGGTCTGATGTGTATGCGATCAAGCAATTTCTTGAAGAAGAAGACAAAAATCGCCCTAACCGCGAATAGAGCGAACAATCACGCTTTTAGCTGAAAACCAGCCATTGTCAGGTAGACATAATACAGATTGCACAGATCCTTTGCCACTTCCTACTGTATTTTTTATTGAGATTATATAGACAAGAAAATTTTGGGCAATTTTCCCGCCAAAAATTCTTTAGACATCTGGATAGAAATTAAATATGCGTTATCCAGAACCCTTGTAGAGACGTAGCAGTGCTACGTCTCTAGATTCATTTTCACTCCTATGTCTTTTTGAAAATATTAAAGATTAAGTGAAGAAGACTTGACTATTTTAGAAATTAGATCATAATTTTCTTACGAAGAACTATAAAAAATATTTACAGATATGCCAATAGTTTCTTAAACTCTTATTAAGGTTATTTAAGTTTCGGGCTTTTAAAGAAGTGGTCTAAACAAAAAAATATCAAAAACCACTGGTGATCACTTCGGACGCTAGTTTTTCCCTAGTTTAAGGATAGTTTGGAGGATGACGCTCAAATTCATGTACAAACAAAAATCGAAAACAAAAAATAGGCATCTTTCTGCAAGAAATTACGCTATCAACTCACAATCCAATTCCCAGGTCAAGCTATCTAATCTGATTAAGGGACTCTCTCCCAGTTGGCAAGCTTGTTTACCTCTAGCTTGTCTGATTGTGTTGGGTTGGGGTTATGTCGCAGTTGCCCAAACTCCAGCCGCAGGGCCAACGACAGCAGAACTCAAAGTTGCTATTGACACCCTATGGGTTGCGATCGCAGCCTTTTTAGTGTTCTTCATGAACGCTGGTTTTTGTATGTTAGAAACCGGCTTCTGTCGCCAGAAAAATGCTGTCAACGTTCTTTCCAAAAACTTGATTGTATTTGCTCTAGCCACCGTTGCCTTTTGGGCGATCGGTTTTGGCTTAATGTTTGGTGATGGCAACGATTTCATTGGATTGAATGGGTTTTTCTTAGGAGGTGCAGATAACAGTCCCGCCACAGGAGAAGCCTATAAAGGTGTCTTCGATGGCATTAGTTGGGCTGGTGTACCCCTAGCTGCCAAATTTTTATTCCAGCTAGTATTTGCTGGGACAGCCGCAACAATAGTTTCTGGTGCAGTCGCCGAACGAATTAAGTTTGTTGACTTCTTAATTTTCAGCCTGTTACTTGTAGGTATTCTCTACCCCATTACCGGACACTGGATTTGGGGGGCTGGTTGGCTAGCAGATAAAGGCTTTTGGGATTTTGCCGGTTCTACGGTGGTTCACTCCGTAGGTGGCTGGGCAGCTTTAATGGGAGCAGCATTTCTTGGGCCACGCATTGGTAAATATCAAGATCGGCAAGTCGTTGCTATGCCTGGTCACAACATGAGTATTGCCACTTTAGGCTGTTTGATACTCTGGTTGGGCTGGTTTGGTTTTAACCCTGGTTCTGTGATGGCTGCTGATCCTGGTGCGATTACTCACATTGCTTTAACAACCAACATGGCTGGTGCCGTTGGTGGGATTGCAGCCACCGTCACCGCTTGGTTGTACTTAGGTAAACCAGACTTGTCAATGATTATCAATGGTATTTTGGCTGGGTTGGTTGGGATTACAGCATCTTGTGCCTACGTCAGTATTGGCAGTTCTTTTATCATTGGCTTGATTGCTGGAGTACTGGTAGTTTTCTCTGTAACATTCTTTGACAAACTTGGCATTGATGATCCGGTGGGAGCTACCTCAGTTCACCTAGTTTGTGGTACCTGGGGAACTCTTGCAGTGGGTTTATGGTCTGTTGGCCCTGGTGTTTATTCTTGGTATGGTGAGGCACTTGGCCCAGCAAAAGGTTTATTTGCAGGTGGTGGATTTGGGCAGTTCGGTGTTCAACTACTGGGCGTTGTCTCCGTAGGTGGTTTCACGGTTTTACTTAGTAGTATCTTTTGGCTAGTACTCAAAGCAACTTTAGGTATTAGAGTATCCAAAGAAGAGGAGCTAGAAGGTTTGGATATCGGCGAACACGGCATGGAAGCCTACAGTGGATTTCTCAAAGAAGGTGATGCAACTGGATTTTCTGAAGAACAAAGCTCAATTGGGAGATTTTAGCTAAAACAAAAAGATTTCGCAAAATTCTCTATCCAAGCTGGGAAAAGTAGGGGGTTTTATACCTCCTACTTTTCGTCTAAATAAATACCTGACACAGATACATAGGTAGGTGCATACAGCTAGCTCTACGCACCTACTTAGACAAATATAGAGACGAAATATAACAGGATGCTTGCGAGTATTGGCCGAATAATGTCACTATGAGTCTGCGTGATCTGAATTAAAGTAAAAACTTAATTTCAGCAAAACTTATTTTACTTGTAAAAATTTTATGCTTAAGGGATTGAGAGTTAGTATGCTGCTATTGGCAGTTCTGGGAAATCTGGCATGGTCATTTAGTGCCAAGGCAAATTTTAACGGCAAACTCACCGTAGAAATTGATGGATTGAAGAATAAACAAGGACAAGTCTGTGCGAGTATATTTGCTAGTAGTAAAGGATTTCCTGGCGATGGCGATCGCGTTTTACAAAACCAGTGTACCAAGATTACGGACACTCCCTTACCCATTACCTTTGATAACTTGAAACCAGGTAGGTACGCCGTTGCTGTCTTCCACGATCAAAATAATGACCGCGCTCTCAATAGCAATATTTTTGGTATACCAAGCGAAGGCTTTGGATTTTCCAGCAACCCAGAAATTCGCGCCAGAGCGCCCAAATTTAGCGAAGCAGTATTTTTAGTGGCGGGCCCAGATACTAATATTCAAATCCAGTTGAAATATTTTTAGAGCAGATTTTAACTTGGTACAAAACATCTGGTGAAAAAGAATTGTTTTGACGTAGCAGTGCTACGTCTCTACAAGGGTTCTGGGTAAGGCATATTTAATTTCACTCCTATGTCTACAGTACACAAACTAGGTCTCAAACCCCGACATAACACCTGTTTCAATACACTTGGGTTAAGCATTTCTTTCTTAGACCTCTTGCATAAATCAAACAATTTGAACCCCAAACAGCCAAAGCTACGCCTTGTCTCCCCTCCCCGCAAGCGGGGAGGGGTTGGGGGTGGGGTTTAGGGACTTTTGCAAGAGGTCTCTATTCCAATACGCTTGGGTTAAGCATTTCTTTCTTCTCTCAGTGTCCTCTGCGCCTCTGTGGTTCGTCAAAAAAATTGACTTTGACAAAGGATTTTAGCCTTAACCCAAGCGTATTGGTCTCTATTCTCCTGAATCGTTGCGTGAATCTTCCGCTAGACTCTGTTGTTCTGGTAAACCACGCATCCGATTCATCTGAGTTAAAGCATATCGTGCTGTTGCTTGCACTTCGGCATCTGGGTCTTCCAGCGCATGGTGCAACATCTGACTCATTTGACCCATCATGTCATAAACGCGCGTCAGGTCACGAATCGCATTTTGACGCACTTGTGGACTTTCATCTTGGATTGAAATTGCTAAAGCACGGTTCATCGGTTTGAGGGTGCGGGTGCCAATTTCTGCCAAAGCTGCCAAAATTAAACTGCTTTCTTGAGAATCAGCATCAATCATCAGGTCAACCATAGGTTGAATCGCCCGCGAATCTCCCTGCTGACCCAAATCCCAAATAGCCTTGCGCCGCTTCCTTGGCTCAGAACTGCGTAAGTCTTGAATTAATTCGTCAACGATATTGAGTTTAACAAGACGGGAAGTTTTTTCTGGTAGCAACAATTGTGTGGAAAGTTGTGCTGTAGCTGTTTGTAGACTAGTTGCAGTCTCTGGTAATGGTAGTGTAATCGGGTATTTGTTGGCTTCACTTAAACTTTCATTTTCTAATATTTCTGACTTTTGAACTCGTTTGACCTCACGAAACCACCTCAGCAGGTAAACGAGTGCGCCCATACATCCGAGAATTCCTATGGCAAATATTAACCACCAGACAAAGCCTCTCTCCGTTGGCTTGGGTTTTGCAGTTGGTTGAGAAGTCGGAGCCGGAAAGGTGACAATTGGAGAGGTGACCATCTGTTTTTTAGCTGCCAAAATTGCTTGCAGTCTCCCCATAGTCGCCAGACCCGTAATCCCATCTACTTTTAAGCCCTTTACTTTCTGGAATTTAGCTACAGCGATTTCGGTACTGGCGTTGTACTGTCCATTTACTACACCACTGTAATATCCCAACTGCTTTAATTGGGTTTGTAATCTCTGCACATCTGACCCCTGACTACCGAGGCTTAAAACAGCCGGACTAGCAGCAACTCTCGAACTGGCTTGTGCAAGTTCTAAGATTTCAGGTGCTAGGTTAGGTGTGGCTGTACTTGCGCGATTTGGGTAAAAACCCACACAAGAAAAACAGGTAAGTATCAGAATTGAGGAACGGCATAGCCTCATATTGCAAGTTTCAGCTTGAAGGTGCTAAAGAATGGGGGTTTCAAAGCCTCTCGACCCTTGTCTAACGACAGGCTGACGCCAACGGGGAGAGGACTGGAAGCGGGGTTTCTAGTATACTTTACGACTTTTCAAACATCCTCTTAGTACAGATGCAGCATAAAATCGTGGCCAATTGAGGGTTGAAATTTAAACGCATAGGCGCTTCGCCTTCCCGCAGGGTAGGTTCGCAAAGGGAAGCGCAAAGGAACGCAAAGAGAATTCGCTACGAATTAATGAAATGTTGTACTTAGGGTAAAATTTCTGGTTCTGATTCTCTAACTGCTAAGGTTATAGGGTTCAATTTTTTAGCAGATGCTTCTAATACTGGTTGCTGTATATTAGCTATTTCGCCGACGGTAACTGTGTCATTTTGTCCTGCTAAAGTATCACGTTGGTTAATGAGATAGATGCTGATTAAAGTCAGAAATACTCCTACCCATTGCAAGGTACTGAGGACTTCTGAGAGGAAGAGATTGCCGAATAGTAGGGCAAAGACGGGTGTGAGGAAGGTGAGGGAACTAAGACTGGTGAGACTGCCACTAGAGGCAAAGTAGAAGAATAGCCCATAGGCGATCGCACTGCCGAATACAGTAGCATAACCCAAAGCCACTAAATCAGATGCTCCTAAATTCTCCCACTGCTGGGATTCGACAACTGATGAAATTCCCCACAGTGGCAATCCACCCAAAATCATGTGCCATCCCGTAGCGGTTACTGGGTCAGCATACCGACATACAAACCGAATCAATACTGTCCCTATTGCCATTGATAGGGCTGCTAACAGCATCAACCATTCGCCACTAGCAAACAAATTTTGCCAGTTGCCAATTGTGATATTTGCGCCTGAGTCGAGAAAATGTAAAATCCACTCATCAGGTAAGCCAATTAAACTAATACCTGTAACTCCCAAGCCTAGCCCCAGCCATCCCCAAAAACCAATGTGTTCTTGGAATAGCCACAGCGACAGCAACGCAACAGCCAAGGGTTGTGAGTCAATCATTACAGACCCTAACCCCGCGCTAGTTCTGACTAATCCCTCTGCCAAAAAGCCTTGAAACAGCGTCCCATCTACTACGGCAAATAAGGCAATCCACAGCCATGCAGCCCAACCCTTGGGCTGGGGTTTATCCATGAACGCTGCTGCAATCAGAATTAACATCCCTGCTGGTATCAAACGCACCCCCGCCATGAATAGCGGTGTGGTATGGGGTATTACTCCTTTCATGGCTACCATTGCTGTCCCCCATAGGAAAAAGGGGGCAATTAACAGAAGGGGGGCGAAGGGAAGTCGAGATGCACTGAGTTTCAGTTGCATGGGTTTGCTGATGCCTTTGTTTAACAAGCGCAAAAATTGCTTTACCCAATTTTACCGAATTATGTAGTTTTGCGATCGCGTAGCGTCTGGGCTGACAATTCAGGTCATGTGGAAAAGTCAACGAAAAACCTAACACCCTTACAAAGGTAGGTATTTTGTATTTGGTCATTTTTTGACTATTTCACCCGATTTAAAAATTCTGAAACGACTAAACCACGTTAAATAGTTGAGAATTTTCTCAACTATTTTCGAGATTCCAAAAAACCTACCCTTGAAAGTTCCCGACACCAGGGTGGTTTCATACGAAGAAATAAAAATACATAAGTCTTGATTTGTCGTTTTGTGGCATGGCTTTTTACCCCGCTTCCATTCCTCTCCCCGAAACGGGGAGAGGCTTTGAAACCCAGTTGTTGTTTTTCTCTGCTTGTATGAAACCACTCTGCTTCCCGATGCGGTAAGGGGGAAATTCAAAGTCTCTCTCCTTTTAGGAGAGAGAAATAGAAGAGAGGTTTTCCATATGACCTAAATTATCCGTATAGCCACATAGATATCTGGTGAAAGGGAATTGGATAGACGTATCACTGCTACGTCTATACAAGGATTCTGGGTAACGCATATTTAATTTCACTAGATGTCTAATAGGTTACACGGTTATTTTATTTTTGCTGATTACGCTTCATTTGTTCTAACTCATCCTGAGTTTCCCAGCTACGGAACTTCTCTTCTAAGTCATCAAAACCACTAGAATAACTGCTAGTTTGATTCGACCAACCAATGGTTTCAAAACGCTGCTGGGTTTGCGCTTTTGCACGGGCTGTTTGTGCAACGGCTGCTTTAGCTTGCACCTCCTGTCGCCGTTGCTGAATTTTTCGCAGTAGTTCCTGAGATTGTTGAATGCGTTCTTTCAGCCCTTGCATATGTCCCCAGCGCTGATTTCCTTCGCGCAACAAGGCTGCTTCTCGTTCACCGGCCGCAGTCGCCAAATCTTCTCTGGCAGCGTTTTTGGCTTTTTGAACACGGATATGCCAACGCTGAATTTCTTGAGCGGTGGCCAGAATTTCTTCTTGCGATCGCTTCTCTTGTAATTGTAAATCTGCGATCAGCTTTAATGTGTCTTCTTCTTGCTCACGCAGCTGTTCTAGCAGCGCTTCTAACTCCAAATGTGGATTGTTGCGCAAGAATTCTTCTAAACGGTTTTCTAGAAACCGACTCAAATCATCAAATAAGCCCACTGCTAGAACTCCAGAGATCGGGTGCGTGACTATTTTATTGTAGTAATTATCATTGTGGGCGGGAATGTAAATTTTAAGAACGCCGTACATTTAAACAACACCATTCTTTGCGTTTCCACAGGGTAGCGACGATCCAACCATGTTTTTCTAAAGCGTCAGCAACAGCTTTAGATTGTTCTAGTAAAATACCACTAAAGATTGCCCAAGTGTCAGGTTTAGCGATCGCACTCATTTCTGGAATTAATTCAATAATTACGTTCGCCAGAATATTGCAGACGATGCCATCTACTGGTTTGTCAACTAGTTTCGTCAAAACCTCTACACTTCCCTGTGCAGGTAATAAACGTTCTGAGCTAATGTCATTTAGGGCACTATTGCTGATAGTTGATTGCACGGCTAAAGGGTCTGTATCCACTGCATAGACTTTCTCGGCTCCCAATAGCAGCGCCCCAATGGAAAGGATACCAGAACCACAGCCAATATCCGCAATTACCAGATGTTCATGTTTACCACTATTACCCACAAAGGACTGAGAAACTCCACTCAGCCGCATTTCCAGGGATTCTAAACATAGCTGAGTGGTGGCATGGTTACCCGTACCAAATGCTACACCAGGATCAAGACGAATTACTAACCGTTCCGTGGTTTCTGGTAATGGTAGCCAAGCGGGGTTAATTAGGAAGCGATCGCCTATTTCTTGCGGATGCCAATATTGTTTCCAGCTAGTCGCCCAATCTTCCTCATTAATTAACTGCCATTGTAGTGAGGGAGATGAAACACCTACACAGAGAGCATCTTGACGCAACCACAGCGACAGCGCTGCCAAATCTAATAGTTCTGTTTGAATTGTCGGTAGATAAGCCTTTACTAAAGATGAATTTCCTTTGTTTTCACTAGCTGTACCCCGACAACCAAAATCTTCCAGTCGCCAAAAGATTGAATCTTCGAGGTCTGGCTCACATAAAATCTGTAGTTCCCACCAGGTATTTGCCATCTTTAGTGCTGTTATCGCTAGCGGGGCCTTTAGCCCGTGGTGAGTTTGAGGGAGTTGGGAGTTAGGAGTTAGGAGTTTTCCTTTTTAACTTTTAACTCCTCACTACTCACTCCTAAGTAAGTTGGCGCGAAAAAATCAAAGTATGTTACGAAACGTAAATATCCTTAAAATCTTTACTAGTGACCAATGACAAAGGACAAATGACAGCATTAGCCAGTTAGCTTTAATTGCGCCGACCTACTTAACTTTTCTTGACTCAGCACTCATAGTGTTACTGTATACGCGTCCCGAATACCAGGGACTTTGATAATTTCATCCAAAATGCCCTCTGGTAAAGGGTCATCTATACTCAGAGCCATTACGGCATCACCACGGACGATTTTACGACCTACTTGCATACTAGCAATATTCACATTAAAACTGCCGAGTAGGGAACCAAGTTTACCGATGATCCCTGGCATATCGCGGTGTAGAGTAAACACCATATATTTGCTGGGTGGGACGTTAATCGGGAAACCGTCAACGTCGGTGAGGTGGATTTCCCGCTCACCCAACAAAGCGCCTGTGACCGAATGAGTACCTAAAGTACCCGTGGCTTCCAGATGCAGTGTGCCGGCATAGTCTCGAATGGAAGCATCGCGGGTTTCAATCACCCGAATTCCCCGTTCTTTGGCTTCTATGCTGGCATTTACGTAATTTACTCGTTCCCGCAAAGCTTGGTAAAGTAGTCCTTTGAGGGCAGCTACGATCAAAGGCTGACTTTTGTTGGTCGCGAGTTCCCCTTGCAGTCGAATATTGAGTACTTCCACCCGTCCGCCGGCTAGCTGTCCCACCAGATTACCTAGAGTTTCTGCTAGTTGCATATAAGGTTTGAGTTCTTCCAACACCTCGGGGCCGAGTCCGGGAATGTTGACGGCTGAACGTGCTGGTAGTCCTAAAAGTACATCGCGAATTTGTTCGGCAACATCGATAGCCACATTTACTTGAGCTTCTGCGGTAGAGGCTCCCAAATGGGGGGTGAGGATAACTTCTTTGCCTAGCGATCGCAATTCAGATTCACCCAGTGGTTCTGACTCGAACACATCCAAGGCTGCACCCCCGATTCTACCAGCTTTCAGAGCTGCTGCTAAAGCTACTTCATCAATGATTCCACCACGGGCACAGTTGATAATCCGCGCCGTGGGTTTCATCTTTGCCAGGGTTGTAGCATTGATTAGATGGGTGGTTTCTGGGGTTTTGGGGATGTGTAGGGTAATATAGTCTGCTTGCTGGAAGAGTAAATCTAGCTCCACTAACTGACAGCCAATTTGTTCGGCTCGCTCTGTAGAAATAAAAGGGTCATACGCTAAAAGCTTCATCCCCATTGTCTTCGCTACAGCCGCAACATGGGAGCCAATTTTACCCAAACCGACAACACCGAGAGTTTTTTTGTAGACTTCCGCACCAACAAAGCTATTGCGATCCCACGCACCGCGTTTCACCGAAGCGTTAGCATCGGGGATGTGGCGAGATAAAGCCAAAATCATCGCTAGGGCGTGTTCAGCCGCAGCGATTGTATTTCCCTCTGGAGAATTGACTACCACAATTCCCCGGCGGGTGGCGGCGGGAACATCCACATTATCTACACCTACACCAGCACGACCGATGATTTTTAGCTGGGTGCCGGCTTCAATGATTTCTTGAGTGACGCGCGTACCAGAACGAATCATCAGCGCGTCATACTCACCAATAACTGCGATCAATTCTGCTGGTTTTAGACCTAGTTTGACATCAACGGTAGCAACTTGCGAAAGAATGTCAATCCCAGCTTGGTCTATAGAATCGGAGACAAGAACCTTAGACATGATTATTTCATTTAAAGCTACAGGTTTTGCTGCACAAGACTTTTTAGTTTAGTCTTTATCTGTCGTAATTCAGCAAAAATTATTCGTTTGAATATCAACTTAACCTTTACTTACACTACGTGCTAACGGTATGGAAGCATAAGTTGCTTCCGGTGGTACTGCCTCCTAAGTATTTGAAGATGAGTGGCTGTTAGCACCACCCTGTTGCTAAATATAAAGCATTAATAGCACTAAGCACCTATATATTTATTAATAGTTAAGAGTTACCAAAATTTTATCGGCTGAAGGAACTTCCTTGGTGGATTATAAACGCTTGTATTCTTGACTGGGGTGAGACTTGAGATGAGGCAATGCCATGCACAATCAGGAAACTAGCTAGTAACTATTATATCTGTTTAGTCTTGTCTGTTTTTCAATACCACAAGTGGTATCCCTTAGTCAAAGCAAAACATTGCATCATCGAGATAATCGGATTGTGAGAGTTAGAATTTAGGTATAAAATAATTTTTTTTGCTCATGATTTCAGCAGATTTAAGATTGTATAGTAGTTAAAAGCTACTAATTAGTGTCAGTAGAGTACTTAACATACAGAGTAAACTAGTAATTTGTCAAGCTAATTTTGAGAGTTTGTAGTAAGCACTTGAGTGCTTAAAAAACCAGGACTAAAGTCCTGACTACGAACTCGTTTACGCCTCGCAACTAATGAGACAGACTACTATAGCAGTTCTCCCTTGGGTGCAATACAGTTTTGACCTCTCTCCTAAAAGGAAGAGTCACTGCATTGGGGAGGCCGATGCTGTAAGGGGGAAATTAAAAGTCTCTCTCGTTAACTCGACTTTATCCAAAATTAAGAACTTGGCTCTCTTGATATGACCAAAGCCTAGCTTTTTGGCAAAAACTTTTTCCATGTCACTGATTATCGGTGAAATCGAAAAAGTAGAACTACCGTAGCACAGAGGTTTCAGCGTCAAGTTGAGCGTTGGCAAAAAATGGATAAAGTCGAGGTTAAAGGATGTTTGAAAAGTGTTTCCTTGTGACTTTAGGCACTTCTGATCCCCCCTAACCCACGCCAGTTGCTCATGGGGGAAACCCCCATGCGCTAAAGCGTCTCCCCTTGGGAGAAGACCGCGCTGGCTCCCCTTAAAAAGGGGGGAAGAATCAAAGTCCCCCAATTTATCGGGGGATTTAGGGGGATCAAAAACGTTTTGTAACTGAGAAGAGGACTTTTCAAACATCCTCTTAAAGGAAGAGAGAAATAAAAGTGAGGTTTTCCAGATGACCTGAATTGTCAGGCTATAGTCACATCGCTAGGAGAGAAATCGCTATAATTCTGGTGAGCCAAATAGAGCCAAATATCCTTTGAGTTTTGGGGAAACCAGCCATGTTAGAGTACAACTTGCCAAGGTACTTGCCCTCAGCCGAGGAACTACCAGACTCTGATGAAACGCCTGTGGATAACGAACTGCAAGAATTGATACCAGGCTTGCTGAAGGCGATCCTGCTGATACTTTGGTCAGAACGCATGGATTGGCTCTTTGGGATAGATATGGGTATTTATTATCACCCCGATAAACCGCCCATTGTGCCAGATGGGTTTTTGAGCTTAGGGGTAGAGCGATTTTATGATGAGGAACTGCGTCCTAGTTATGTGTTGTGGGATGAAAATGTTATACCGATTTTCGTCCTAGAAGTAGTTTCCCAAAATTATCGCAAAGAATACACTACTAAATTGGCTGAATATGAGGCTTTAGGTGTACTTTATTACGTGATTTATTCCTCTCGTCGCCGCCGTAAACCGCATCTGGAAGTACATAAGTTAGTTAATGGTAAGTATGAATTGCAAGAGGGAAACCCCGTTTGGCTACCAGAGATTGGCTTAGGAATTGGTTGCGAAAGGGGAAATTATTGCGGTGTAACGCGAGAATGGATGTATTGGTATGATGAGCAAGGACAACGGTATCTCACGCCCGCAGAACAAGTAAAACAAGAGACACAACGCGCTCAACAAGAGACGCAACGCGCTCAACAAGAAGCACAACGCGCTCAACAAGAAGCACAACGCGCTCAACAAGAAGCACAACGCGCTCAACAAGAAGCACAACGCGCTCAACAAGAGACGCAACGCGCTCAACAAGAAGCGCGACGCGCTCAACAAGCAGAACAAAGAGTGCAACAATTAACAGAACAATTAAGAGCGCTGGGAATAGATCCAGATAACCTGGGTTGAAACATTTTGCGATATTTTCAACAAGACTGAAAAATCGGGTTTTTCAGATTTATGTATTTGCTAGAAGTAAGTCGGTGAAAATAAATCAAACTATGTGACGAAACGTAAATAACCTTAAAATCTTTACTAGTGACCAATGACAAAGGACAAATGACAGCCATCACCAGTTAGCTTTAATTGCGCCGACCTACTTAAATCCGGTTTTGCTACTAAAAGCTGTCAGTAAAAAACTATTGCTTTTTAGGAATAACATTCCTGATTCCACTTTTAGTAGAGATAGTATCGCCTTTGTAACGAGGGATGATATGAATACTGGCGTGCATAATATTTTGACCTGCGGCTCGATTGACATTTATTCCTATATTAAAGCCATCAGGTTTAAATTCTGCTTTGAGAATTTCTTGTACTTTGTTCACCATAAACCAGCAAGCAGATTGTTCTTTAAGTGGTAGCTCAAAATAACTGCTAACATGACGTTTGGGAATAATCAGAATATGTCCTTTACTTATAGGATAGCCATCAAAAATTGCATAAGCAGTTGCTGATTCAGTTAATAGTTTGAGACTTTTATGGGGATTACAAAATATACAATAATTAGATGAATTGCGTTGATGATTATAGTGAACATACTCATAGACTTCACGATGTTCATCTAAACAAACTGAAGTGAAGGGAAGTTTGACAATACACTGATAGGTAGGTTTTTTGTGAACATAATGTTCTCTAAAACCTTCTTTTTTGAGATCCCTTCTTACAGCATAATAAGCTTTACCTCCTGGTTTTAATAAGTGTGATACTTCCATCAGAACATTAGTTTGTTCTTCAGTAAATAAAACATTTAAAACATAAAAACAAATTATTGTATCGAATTTAGCATCAGGATATTCTGGAAAATAATAAGGGTCATAGCCTGTAATATCACAACCTTTTTGGCGTAATATTTTAACATCATTACCAAAGCCACAACCAAAGTCTAGTATTTTGCCTTGTAACAGGTTTTGATTTAATAAAAACTGCGCCGGAAATGATAGATAACTTCTTTCGATCGCAGTCAGATGACTGAATTGATTTTTTTGCTGTTTCATGGAATGAATTTTGGTGCTGATGTCCCAAAATTATTATTCCCAGCATTTCTTTAGACATTTGGTGAAAAAGAATTGTTTTGACGTAGCACTGCTACGTCTCTACAAGGTTTCTGGGTAACGCATATTTAATTTCACCAGATGTCTTTTAGGTTATGCGATGTCTACGACGGGCTATGACGCTCGTTGCGCTAAAGCATCTCCCCTTGGGAGAAAACTCGCTTTGCGCGTCGCTTACGGCGTCCCATCAGGGTCAACACCTAACTCACGTAACTTAGCTGCTAATATATCAGCACGTTGGCGTTCTTGTTCAGCACGTTGGCGTTCTTGTTCAGCACGTTGGCGTTCTTGTTCAGCACGTTGGCGTTCTTGTTCAGCACGTTGGCGTTCTTGTTGGGCTTGTTCGCTGCTCCACAACAGCAAATTTCCTTCTGTATCCCACCAGCGCAGCCAATTCATAGTTTGGCATAATCTTTCACCTTGCCAAATTCCGAGAAATAACTCTAACTCAGGAATCCAAAAGCGTCCATTGCTATCTGCTTGCTGCAAGATATATTGTCCATTTTGCAAGGATCGTAGTTCTAGACTTGGTTCGTAGGGGTCGTAAGTTACGTAGGTTGGAACTTGGAGAATCTTTTCATAATAATAGAGTTTACCATAGGGTGGAGTTGAGCGGACTGATAGTTCTCCACCTTCTGTGTCTGAGAGAAATTCCATTACTACAGCCACAGCAGCGCCTTCTAAATTTGGGGTGTAGCTGCGACGAACTACATTTGTTCCCACAGATTGCACTTGAGGAACGTAAAACCAATCAGGGGCTTTAACGACAATTTTTTTGTTGACTGTGGCTACAAGTCCAAAATTAGAGCCAATCAGCATTTGGGGTTGGATGCGTCCTGTGCTTCCCAAAGCGTCGGTAAGCGCAGCAGCGATCGCAGGTTGTTGAATATTTTCCACTGGATCGTCAGGTAAAATGAAGTCGGCTGGAAGTGCTTCCCAAGTTACAGTTGGTTCTTTTTGGATGAGGTTAACTTGTAGAACCATAAAACTACTCCTAGGTACGTTGGTGCGAAAAAAACTCAACTATGTTACAAAACGTAAATAAGCTTAAAACCCTTACTAATGACCAATGACGAATGACAAATGACGAATGACAAATGACAGCCTTAGCCAGTTAACTTTAATTGCGCCGACCTACTTAGTCAAGCACTCAATCTTCAAGCATCTCCAACAATTGCGCCTCGTTTAACTGCGTAATTCCTAAGGACATCGCCTTTTCTAATTTAGAACCGGCATCTTCTCCTAACACTAAATAATCTGTTTTTTTACTGACAGAATCCGTCACTTTCCCCCCAGCTTTTTGAATCAAAGTCTTCGCTTCATCTCGCTTTAAGGTTGGCAATGTTCCCGTAATTACAAAAGTTTTTCCTGCGAACTTTTGATTACCATCACCAACTGTTTTTGTTTCCTCTGTTGCAGTTAATTGCAATCCTTCTGCTTGCAAGCGTTCTATCAACTTTTGATTGGCATCAATCCGAAACCATTGGTACACAGATTGGGCAATTTCAGCACCAATACCGTAAATGCCTTCAATATCTGATTGCTTTGCTGTAGCTAACTGGTCTACAGTGAAATACTTCTGAGTCAACAATTGGGCATTTACACTGCCAACGTGACGGATGCCTAAACCGTACAATACCCTTGACCAAGGTTGATTTTTTGATTGAGCGATCGCATCTACCAATTTCTCTGCCGACTTTTTCCCCATCCTTTCTAATGCAGATAACTTCTCTGCTGTCAACTCATATAAATCGGCAACGGAATGTACCAAGGCTTTATCAACAAGTTGATATACCAACTTTTCCCCTATGCCTTTAATATCTAAGGCATCACGACTTACCCAATGTTCAATGGAACCTTTGAGAATTGCTGCACAGGAAGCATTGACGCACCGAGTCACCGCCTCACCTAATTCTCGCACCACTGGTTGACCGCAGATTGGGCAATGGGTAGGCATAACGAAGGGTTCGGTGTCAGAGGGACGGAGTTCTTTGAGTACCCTCACCACTTCTGGGATGATTTCCCCAGCTTTGCGGACAATCACAGTATCGCCGATGCGGATGTCTAATTGAGCAATGCGATCGCTATTATGTAAAGTAGCGCGAGAAACTGTTGTAAGAGCCAGTTGCACAGGGCGCATCTCGGCTAACGGCGTTAACGCCCCCGTTCTCCCAACATTCACAGCAATATTTTCCACACGGGTAGGCGCTTCTTCGGCTGGGTACTTTAGTGCTACTGCCCAACGGGGGAATTTCTGGGTAAAGCCTAGTTGTTCCTGAAGTTTAAAAGAATTCAGCTTTACTACTACCCCATCAGTCATGTAGGGTAAATTAAGTCGTTTCGTATCCCAGTATTCATAATATTTTACCACGTCTGCGATGGATACACACAGTTTGTGGTTGGGGTTGACTGGAAAACCCATCTTTTTTAACAACTCCAACGCTTCCCATTGGGTATTAGCAATACTGGTGTCATCTCTACCAGGAATGTGCAAAGTGTAGCCAAAGAAATCTAACCGCCGTTTAGCGACAATGCGGGAGTCTAGTTGCCTGAGTGTACCAGCTGCGGCATTCCGGGGATTGGCAAATAATTGCTCACCTGCTTTTTGTCTTTCCTCGTTAATTTGTTTAAATACCTCCAAAGGCAAAAACGCCTCGCCTCGCACTTCCACTTTTTCCAGAATTTCTAAGCCTTCAAAATTCAAACGCAAGGGAATTGAGCGAATTGTCCGCACATTTGGAGTGATATCTTCACCTGTCACCCCATCACCCCTAGTTGCACCCCTAACTAGAATGCCATTTTGGTAGGTAAGAGCTAAAGCAGAACCATCAATTTTGAGTTCACTGACATATTCCACCGAGTCTATTTTCGATACTTGTCGCCGCCAGCGCGTCTCCCATGCTTGTAACTCATCGATATTAAACGCATTTTCCAGACTGTACAGGGGAATGTTATGCCGCACCGAGGTAAACTGAGTATGCCTAAGCTCACCCACCCGTTGAGTCGGACTATCGGGTGCTGTCAACTCTGGATATTGAATTTCCAGTTGTTGCAATTCTCGATATAGCTGGTCATAGACTGCATCCTCCATGATTGGAGCATCTAGGACGTAATAAGCATAGCTTGCTTGTTGCAATAACTGGCGGAGTTCTTCTGTGCGCTTTACTTCAGGCTTAATCTGGGTCATTGACTTATAAGAAAATACTTAGCGAATACAATTTTAAAGATGATCAAAGCTGCTTTGACAGCCTTTGCTTGGATAGCCACGACTTTCTGTCGTCGGGTCAACGAGAAAACACTACGGGCTTTTCCAGGTTACCTAATTTAATCCCAATCATTGCATCCATCGGTAGACCTCAAGACTGCGCAGGTTTTGGCAAAAAAATAAAAATGTGTAGGTTGGGTTAAGCAATGCGTTACCCAACAAAGATAGGACTTACGCAATAACTCTCTGAAACTCTTATTCCTTTGTGTCCTTTGCGGTTCGTTTTTTCATTATTTTGCGTAAGTCCTAAAAGAGAAAGAAAATGTTGGGTTTCGTTCCTCAAACGCCACGTGCTACCCTGCGGGAACGCTAAAAGCGAACAAGTCGGAGAACCCGCAAGGGCGCTGTGGCTCCCCAACCTACGAATATTCTTAACCGAACAGTATTGAATCTATTCCCTCCTTAAAAAGCTTGTCATTTACTGTTTAAAAGATGTTGGTAATGACAAAGCTTTAAAAAGGAGGGTTAGGATCTTCGAGTTTGAAAACAGTCTCTAGTGGTTGGGATTTAGCGATCCCAGTCTTCGACTTCATATAAAAATCGAGTTTTGCCAATCAGTTTACGATTAGCAGAGGTACTTTGGACAAACACAACATACTTTTCTAGGTTACTCGGTTTAATCCGAATCGTTGCATCCATCGGTAGACCTAACATTTCTCGTGCAGCACCTCCTTGGAATAAATCACCTGTTGCTCGATCCATCAAGATAATTTCTTTTTGAGCCTGGATAGTTTCGGTTTTTGTGAATTCGTAGAAACCCCGCCCAACTTTAAAACTCAAACCATTTTCCAATACAAACGCTTTAATTGAAATGTCTTGTTCAACCTCTAAAATCTGGAACCGCCCTGGAGAAACTGCCCGTAAATCAGCCGATTCGTAATAGGATGTTGCTTCCCGGTTCATCATGGTGTTAAATATTTTATTTAACCCACGACTCATGCGTCCTTGGTCAATTACTTCTTGTTCATAAGCTTGTAGTTGTTCATTAGAAGATTGTTGGTAGCAAACTGCTAAAAACAAGTCACTAATATACGAAAACTGGTCTAAGTTGAGATGAAACCCCCCAGACTTTTGTGCAAGTTCTTGATAAAAAGGAGTGGCATGAGGACGATTCAGTGCTTGAACTCCGTAAACTGTAATTTCTGCTTCAGCTAATTTATCTAACTCTTTGCGCCAATTCAATTTTTTCGGATTGTGTGCTGGAGGATGGGGAATATCATCGCCAATCAAAACCAGTGATTTTGTTGCTGACTTTGACCAAGATAAAGATTGGGATTCATATAATACTAATTCGTAACATTCCGGTGCATCTCCACCACCAGTAGGCGCTACATTTTGGACAAAATCACAGATAGCATCAACATCACCAGATAGATTAAATGTTTTGGTGACATAAGTTGAGCCTTCGTCGCAGTAGTCACCATGAGCAATAATGCCAATCCGAATCAAGGAAATTTCGTCTATGAGTCTGGTGACAGTATTTTTGATTTTTCGCCGTACCTGGGTAAGGCAAGGATACATACTTCCAGTTGTATCGAAGCTAAAAACAACCTCAATGTTATTACTTGTCATCCGCTCACCTAAATTAATATTTAATTTTTAACTTAGAAAATTACGAATGGCACGCAATCATGGTTAAAACTTTGACAGGTAAACCCCATTAGAACGGTCTAAAAGCTCAGTTAATGTCCTCACAGAGAAATCACTGAGAAGCTCAGACTCACCCGTAGGGGAATGTGTGGAGTATGTCACCTTTGCAGAACCTCATTTCCCTAAACCCAAATGATTTTGTAACGCTTGGCGCATCACTTCTACAGGCAAATTTTCCTGATTTAACCAGATTTTTAATGCTGCTACCCCTTGTTGGACTAGCATTTCTAATCCATCGATCGCAATTGCGCCTTGTTTTTCAGCCAGATGAAGAAATTGCGTCGGTTTAGGAATATATATTAAATCGTAAGCGATCGCACCTGTTGATAAGTTTGCTATTTCCTCTACACTCAAAGGTGACTCATCAACTTTAGGATACATCCCAATCGGAGTTGCGTTTACCAGCAGATTTGCTTGAGGAATGAGCTTTGGTAATTCCTCCCATTGATGAACCTGGAATTTCTCCGCTAGGGGTGAATTGCTCCAACTATTGCGGAATTCTTGTAATCTCTGCATATTGCGTCCAACAACATGAATTTGGGCAAAACCTAGCTGAGTACAACCTGCTACAACTGCTCTCGCTGCACCACCATTGCCTAAAATTACCGCTACTTTCTGACTCCAATCCTGTTTATATGTTGTCTGCAAAGGGGCGATAAATCCTTCTATATCTGTATTAGTGCCCACCCATTTGTGATTTTGGCGGCTAACAGTATTCACTGCACCGATAGTTTGGGCAATAGGGGTAATTTCTGAGAGGAGAGGTATGATTGCTTGTTTGTGAGGTATGGTAACACTAAAACCGACAACACCAACAGCAGCGAAACCTGCGATCGCCACCTCTAAATTCTGTGGTTCAATCGGAAAAGGCAGATAAATGTAATCTAATCCTAATTGTGCGATGTCTTCTCTAGGAGAGGCTTCTCTTTCAGAGACGCTAACGCCAACGCCAACGACGAGCTGCGCTAACGCAGCATTATGCATCACGGGCGACAGCGAATGTTCCACCGGATATCCAATGACTCCTAGTAGTTTAGTTTTGCCTGTAATTTTTTTTGTCATTTGTCATTTGTCATTTGTCATTTGTCATTTGTCATTTGTCATTTGTCATTTGTCATTTGTCATTTGTCATTTGTTATAGAGCATTGGTAAGCTGTCGCACATTTAAATTATATAATTTTGAGTCTAAAACCCTTCCATAGCCCAGAGGCAGCTAAAAAACTAGATGCGTGGCAGCTCATTTCTCCCTCATCCCCCTCATCCCCCTCATCTCCCTCATCCCCCTCATCCCCCTCATCCCCCTCATCTCCCCACCTAGCCTACAATTATTAAAAGCTACTTAACATTTCTTTGAATCATGCAGACAACTACAGCCCCCTCTACAACTCCAACACCTGGTAAATATTGGCAGTGGCGCGGGCACAACGTTTACTATGTGCGTGCGGGAGAGAAACAATCGCAACGTCCGCCTTTGCTTTTGGTACATGGATTTGGTGCTTCCACAGACCACTGGCGCAAGAATATCACAGGATTGTGTCAAGATTTTGAAGTATTTGCGATCGACCTTTTGGGATTCGGGCGATCGGCAAAACCAAAATTGCAGTACAGTGGCGACTTGTGGCGCGACCAACTCCATGATTTTATCAGCGAAGTGATTGGTCAAAAAGCAGTATTAGCCGGTAATTCCCTTGGTGGTTATGCTTGCTTGTGTGTTGCAGCCCAACGTCCTGACAGTGCAGCTGGTTTAGTTTTGCTCAATAGTGCCGGGCCTTTTAGCGAAAGCCAACCCACATCTGAACCGGAAGCTTTGCAAAGTGAAATTCAGCCACCCAAACAACCCTCTTCTTTAGAGAAACTTTTGGGTGACTCAGTTAAATGGATTTTTCAACAACCTTTAGCTCAGTTTGTGTTATTTCAATACGTGCGACAACGTTGGGTAATTCGCCAAACTTTAGAAAAGGTATATCTTGATAAAAGTGCGATTACAGATCAATTGATAGAAGAAATTTCTCGTCCTGCTTTTGATGCGGGTGCGTTGGATGTATTTGTCTCAGTTTTTAGCAGTCCTCAAGGTGAAAAAGTTGATGTGCTATTGAAGCAATTAAGTTGTTCTTTATTGATGTTGTGGGGAGAAGCCGATCCTTGGATAAATGCTAAAGAACGTTCTCAAAAGTTTCGTCAATATTGTCCGGAATTGACAGAACATTTTTTAACAGCAGGTCATTGTCCTCATGATGAAATACCGGATAGAGTAAATCAACTTTTACAAGATTGGGTTTTGTCTATTGCCAGTGATATTAAATTTCACTAGAAAATGTTGTTGAGAAACAGCATCTAGCCGACGACGCCCGTCGATAAAAATGAGGCGATTAGGCAGCGATCGCGCCTCTTGAGACTGAAAATAGTTCTCAAGAGACATTACCTTGTGTTTTGCTTCGTAAATTATCTGTTATTAATGTTACTCGCAACCACCGAACAATTGCCAGTTTTATGGATTATTCAGTCTTGGTAATTTTTGTTGATGGCTATGGACATAGGAACGAACACACCTCATTGCAGAAAGGGCGATCGCTAAAGGAGCGCATTGTTTTAATTGAGTCAGCATCCTCAATTCCTACCCACATTTTTTACCACCTTGCCAAGTTTCCATTGGGTATGATTTGCACATCAGAAGTACCTAGCGTAGGCGTCAAGGCTATGTCATTCTTATCTAGCCCGCCTCAGAATGAATTCTGAGTCTAATAGCCAAAGTAGTCTTTAGACTAAGTAAGTCGGCAAGAATAAATAAAACTATATGACGAAACGTAAATACACCTGAAACTCTTATAAATGACGAAGGACAAGTGACAAATGACAGCCTTAGCCAGTTAGCTTTATTTGCGTCGCTCTACTTACTGAGAAAAGGTTATAGTCCGTTAAAACAGACTATAGCTATAAGAGAGGAACTTCAGTTGCGGGTGGTTTATGTCTAGAATAAAATAGCCCTGGCGACGCCGAATAGCCCGTCGTAGTCATCGCTTTTCCATAACTGCTTCTTAATTCATTTCCTTGGATAGGTTCACACTTGATCGGTTTTAGCTAGAAATTAAATCAGAGTTACAGTAGATGCAGATGGAATTGACTACAACTTTTCATGCTCTCAAAGAATGGGCAGTCGCCGTAAATGCCTTGGAAAGCGGCAAAACAATTATGCTACTCCGCAAAGGTGGTATCCATGAACGAAATGGACATTTCCAAGTTGCCCACAAGCAAATTTTGCTTTACCCTACTTATGAACATCAACAAGCTTTCATGCTGAAAGCAGAGTATGCCAATCATGTTTATCCAGTAACATCAGGTTGGCATCCAGAAACAGTTCGCATCGGCAGTTGGGCTGAAATTACGGATATTTTGCCAGTTAGTAACGAGTCTATTGTCAACGCCTTGCTTCCCTTCCATATTTGGAACGAGCATTTTATTAGCGATCGCCTCAAATGGAAACCACGTCAGCCTCTTTATATTCTCCTCTTACGGACATATAAACTACCCCAAGAGCAAGAAATTCCCTATTACGCCAAATACGCTGGCTGTAAGTCATGGATTGATTTAGATCAACAAATTGAGTTGCAAGCAGCAAAACCAGTTTTATCTAACTTTGCATACACCGAACTAGTAGAGACAATTCGCGGTATTATCGGCGATAAGTTGTATGCTCCATCCTTCTAATAACCCAAGCGCTGCCCAAATCCTCGACTTCTTGAACAAGTTTTAGAAAAACAAATAGTCTGATTGGGAAACTCAGCCAAAACAGTAGTTGTTGTTACACCCAAACAGAAAAAGCGCGGATAACATAAGAAAAATCTTCACTAGAAACAAGGGGAAGCAAAGCTGTTTATTTACACTTTGGCTCAAAAAATTATCCCACTAGGGTGATGTATGGGTTGACAAAAGTTTGATATTATGCAGTAGTGATTAGCTAAAAGCAAAGGAGTTTGCAATGCATCGACAAATGTGCTGGTTATCTAAGTCTGGTGGCGACGGAGAGAAAATTTTGTATTTGCAGACAGAACCAAGTCAAGGTTGGCGTCCCTACACAGCTTTTGGACATTTTGCAGTCCCCGATTATCAAATACCAGGTGGTTCTAGAGGTTGGGCAACTTATCAAAAACTTCTCAAAGCAGGCTGGACACTAGTACCCAGCGCACGGGCAAACGAATTTGGCAGCAGCTACGCAGAGTCAACAATCCAAAATCAATAAGGGCATTGGGTATTGGGCATTAGTTATTTTCCTCATCCGCCTCATCTTTACCACTCCCCACTGACCAGTCCCTCATCTCCGTCACAAACCTCTGGGCGAACTTTCCCCGCGAGGATCAGCCGCCCCTTCTACAATTCCATCAGGTGTAACAGCGATCGCCTTGTACCCCAGAAAAAAGCCGTGCTGTGTTGGCTCAAATAATCTCACGCCATCAACACCTGCAATACAGAATGTTTGACTTTTATATAGGAATCATATTTGATTTCTGAAAAAATCTAAGTATTTGTAGGGTGTGTTAGGCGTAAGCCGTAACGCACCATTCCAAGCTTGTGGTGTCGTACTTTCGTCTAACACATCCTACGTATATTTCCAAAATAAAATAAGCTTTTCGAGCCATTGTCTACTAAATAAATACACTGCCTTAAAAGTATCCTATCTTTCAATACGCTTGGGTTAAGGCTAAAATTCTTTGCCAAAGTCAATTTTTTTTACGAACCGCCATCGCGTAGCGTCTCCCCTTCTCCCAAAGGGAGAGGCTAGCGCCAAGGGAGAAGGACGCCAAGGACGCAAAGAGAAGAAAGAAATGCTTAACCCAAGCATATTGTCCTATCTTTGCCATTTTATTATTAGTCATCTCCGAAAAAGAACGTAGAGACGTAGCACTGCTACGTCTCTACAAAGGTTCTGGGTAACGCATATTTAACTTCACCAGATGTCTATTTACTTTATAAATAGCCTCTGAATAATCCCTGTGCTTGAGAAACGGTGTTACCTCCACTGGATAAGGGTTTGAGATTATTTTTCACTCCTATGTCTAATAGACACGTCCGTATAATTAGTTATCATTACCACAGTCATTGCACCCCACACGCCAGTCGCTCATGTTTATGGTAGATTTGTTACTGCTCACAATCCTGGGGTTCCTGGGGAGTTTTGGGCATTGCTTTGGGATGTGTGGCCCCCTAACGGTGGCGTTTTCTCTGTCTCATCAGCCGAAACGGGCATCATCCATAGAAAAGTCCAATACTTGGCAACAGCAATTAAAATTTCATATCTTGCTAAACCTGGGGCGGATGTTGAGCTATGCTCTAGTCGGTGCTGGCATTGGGGCACTGGGTTCGGTATTGCTGCAAGGTGGACAGCTAGCGGGTGTTGGTAGCGACTTCCGGCGCTGGATGGCAATTTTGACTGGTGTAATGCTGATTTGGTTTGGGTTAAAACAAGTAAAACCTGATTTATTGCCGCCCATTCCTGTGTTACATCCCCTCTTGCAAGGTAGTTTACACGATCGCCTCAGCAGAGGAATGCTTAAGCTTTCCTTAAAAACCAAATGGTGGACGCCAATGCTTTTGGGAATGACTTGGGGTTTAATGCCGTGTGGTTTCTTGTATGCTGCCCAAATTAAAGCTGCTGAAACTGGTAATTTATGGATGGGTGGGGCAACTATGCTGGCTTTTGGCTTGGGAACCCTGCCGACTATGCTAGGTGTCGGCGTTTCTACCTCTTTGGTAAGTAAAGACAGGCGCAGTCAGTTGTTTCGGTTAGGCGGCTGGGTAACACTCACCATTGGCGTTATCACCTTGTTGCGGACTGGTGACACAATGGTAGATTACACCGGACACGCCGCATTAATCTGCTTAATCTTGGCATTAATTGCGCGTCCCATTAGTGGTTTGTGGGCTTCACCACTGCGTTACCGTCGGGGTTTGGGAGTGGGTGCTTTTGTGCTTTCTGTGGTTCACACCCTCCACATGATAGAACACTCTTTGCAATGGAATTTTGCCGCCTTTTTTTTCCTGCCGCCAGAATTTCAGTGGGGTATGGCTGCGGGTGCTGTAGCATTGGTATTAATGTCCCCCGCCGCTTTAACGAGTTGGGAATCATTGCAGAAATCCTTGGGCAAGCGTTGGCGACAGATTCATCTATTGGGTGTGCCAGCCTTGCTCTTGAGTGCCATTCATACTGTGTTGATTGGTTCCCATTATCTGGGTTCCTTACAATCAACTTGGGGAAATAAATTAGCGGCAGTACTTATGGGAATTGTTACCCTCGGTGTTTTGATGGTACGTTCGCGCTTTTTTTGGTCAAAGTTAGGCGTAGAAAAGTTTTATGTTCCCCCAACCAAATCGCGGTAAATCATCCTTATTTTCTGACTCCATCTCAACGAGTCAAAAACACAGGCGTTACCTGCTTAAAGGCATTTCTTGGCATCAAGGAACAATAAAGTATTTATTATTCCTGAGTTGCTTAGTTATATCAATAACTAATCTTTACCCGGCCTCTGCTCATAAAGTAGAGATATCTGGAGATGTCGGTGGTACTCTCCACATTGAACCAAATGATAATCCCCGTGCTGGAGAACCAAGCCAAGCCTGGTTTGCACTTACCCGCAGAGGTGGAAAGGTAATTCCCCTCTCACAGTGCAATTGTCAGTTGGCTGTTTATGCCGAACCCTATGCAGCCGGAGAGCCACCACTGTTAGAACCACAGTTAGAACCTGTGGCCGCTGAACGCTATCAAGGCATTCCAGGTGCAGAAATTGTCTTTCCCAAGGCAGGTATTTATGAGTTGCAACTAAATGGGAAACCAGTTTCTGGGGCAAGATTCAGACCCTTTGAGTTCAAATTTGAAGTTACTGTGGCAAGTGGTTCTGCACAGAATACACGAAACTTGCGAGATGTCAATGGTGATTTAGTAGAGAGTGAATCTCAGCAATTACCACTTTGGGCGATCGCACTTCCAATCTTAGGATTTGTTGCCATCTTAGTTGTGGTGCTGCAAAGTATGAGGAGGAGTGGGGAGTAGAGAGTAGGGCAATACGGTTCGGATAAGATTCGATCCCCCCAACCCCCCGATGAATTGGGGGGCTAAGAATGGCTCTATTTTCCCCCTTTTGGAGGACTATCCACCTTAACCGAACCGTATTGGGAAGTAGGGGGAGACAATCGAGCAATTTTTTTCCTTGTCCTTGTTGTCTCCCTCATCCCCGAAGTCGTCCTCTTGCGATTAAATGCCAATGCGATCGCTTGGTTGAAGCTACAATTAATAATCGAGAAATCAGGTCACACTCTATCTGCCATGACCACCACTACAAAAAAGCTCAACCTTGAGGAGTATCTAACCTATGATGACGGGACAGATACCCGCTATGAGATGGTGGATGGAGAACTTGTAGCAATGCCTCCAGAAACGGATAGAAATAATTTAATTTCCTTGTATTTACTGTCAGAATTCTTAAAGTTTGTACCAATCCGTCTCATCCGTCACAAAGATACAGAAATTATAGTCACGGGAAATCGAGTGCGACTACCAGACTTGATGATATTGACTGAGGAGTTATTTACGGCAATCGGGGGTAGGCGAGCAACGATTACCATAGATATGCCATCCCCTGCACTAGTGGTTGAAGTTGTCTCCCCTGGTAAAGTTAATGAAGACCGAGACTACCGCTACAAGCGCTCTGAGTATGCAGCTAGGGGAATTCCTGAATACTGGATTGTTGATTTTGCGAAACAACAGGTTATCGTGCTGACGTTGGTAGATGGACTGTATGAAGAAGCTGTATTTCAGAATAGCGATCGGATTAAATCACTATATTTTCCTCAGTTAACACTGACTGTCGCCGAAGTCTTAAACTGGTAGACTTACTCTCAATACGGTTCGTATCCCAAGGTAGGTAGAAACCCTCTGCCGTTGTATCTGGCTTAATTCAATTACGAATTACGAACTTGTACTGAGCGTAGCCGAAGTATTACGAACTTGTGCCGACTTGTACTGAGCGGCGTCGAAGTAGCGAAGTCGAGGTATTACGAATTATTTTTATACCTTGCAAGTTTTTTGTCCAAAGTCCAAATAAGTAAGTCGGCATAATAAAACCAAACTGTGTAAAGAAAAGTAAACAAGGCTCAAACTGTCTTTCACCCTGCTCCCTGCTCCCTGCCCCCTGCCTTATCCCAACGATAATTATTTACGCCGACCTACTTACTTAAATCCTATTGCATAGTTAGCTTGTGAATAAACACATCAATTATTGTCAAACCTAGTCGAAGGCCTTAACACAAGTAATTTCTTATGCTTACGCTTATTCTTATTCTTAAGGGTAGTCAAATAATTATCAACGTAGCGAAAAGCAGCAGCACAGTCGTAGTCAGCAATGGCTATAGCTTGCAAAAAAATTTTTGGAGGAATTTCAAACCCTAAAAATTTTTCTGTTAAGATTAACAAATCTTGATCTGTAGCCGCAAAAGTAGTTTCTTCTGCGCCTTCTGAATCAAAAAATATATCTTCAATTAATACTTTATACACTTTGTACCTCCCCGAAAGCATAAGATGCAAAGCCTGTGATAAAGTTTAGCTGCTGATCACGAGTTTGTAAGTTAATAGGGAGTTCAGTACCAGGACATCCTATCTCTCGTAAAATCTCCAAACAATAATTACTAAGTTGAGTGTATGGAGATTGCTCCAATTCTTGAGCTACTTCTAGAGCCATCTCCAGATTGACTTGAATAACGGTCTTTACAGGGTTGGTCATAAACACGCCCTAATAAACTGGATGCTCTAAGTTTTAATCACAAGCAGAAATAGCGTAACAGTGTTTTTGCGGAATTTATGAAGAGGGGAAATTGAACTATCAGAGCATTTGCGGTAATCTATCGGAGTTATGCAAACGAGGCTGAAAACTAGGCAATTTCGACCTTGGTGCGATCGCTAACGCTGTCCTAACGTAATTAAGTTTTGCAACAGGTATGTAGATCAGGACAAAGGCATCTCAACTAGAATAATCCTTTAATAGTAGGGATTTCAGCGTTTCATTATCCAACATGGCTTTCAGAAATGCCGTGCGATCGCCCAGGGATGTAGACTGTTGTTCGGCGAACGTCCTTCTACCTCATTAGACCTCTTGCATAAATCAAACAATTTGAACCCCAAAGAGCCAAAGCTACACTTTGTCTCCCCTCCCGAAGAGCGCAAAGCAGGGTGGTTTCATACAAGCAGAGAAAAACAACAACTGGGTTTCAAAGCCTCTCCCCGTTTCGGGGAGAAGAATGGAAGTGGGGTAAAAAGCCATGCCACTTTCACGAGAAATCAAGACTTATGTATTTTTCTTTCTTCGGATGAAACCACGCTGCCTCCCGAAGAGCGCAAAGGGGTGTTAGGGACTTTTGCAAGAGGTCTATTAATTACATATTTCTTTAACAACAGATATATTTCAGTCATAAATTGATAAGTCATTTTTTGTAGTATACTGATACTACAGGGTTCAAATGCATTTATTTGAACTGCAAAACTATAAAGGTATACACTATGTCGATTATTGTTGGTACTCCTAACAATGGTTTTTTGTCGGGCACTGGTATTGACGATCAGGTTTTTGGTAATGGAGACGATGATATATTTAATATCAGTGGAGTTGATGGCAGTATTGAGAAGGCAGTCTTCAGTAAATTAAATAAAAGCACTACCCTATTAGATCTAGGGACAAAAGTTCAAACTATCTTTGACAATGCCATCAATACAGATACAAATGAGAGTGTTAAGGGCAATGGCAAAAGAAACCAATTATTTGGTACTGATGGCGATGACATCATTGATGGTACTGATGGCAATGACACTATTGATGGTAGAGGTGGCAATGACAAGTTGTCAGGTGGTAAAGGCAATGACACATTTCAGGGCAGTCAGGGTGACGACAACATCAATGGCGGAGATGGTCTTGATACCGCAGACTACAGCAAACTAGGTCAAAGCATCAACTTCTTAGCCGTAGGGACAGTTGATAAAGGCAAATTAGGCAAAGACCAACTCTTCAAAGTAGAAACGGTTATTGTTGATGCTAGTGTTACTGACAACACCATAGATACCTCCCAATCTTTGCCTGGGGTATCTGTCACCGCCGACCTGGAAGCCCAAACTATCTCTGCTAATAATGTTCCCAAATATGGGACATTAACATTTAATATAATTAACTTTGATAATGTTATCGGCACAAATGAAAGTGACATCATTGTTGGCGATAAGCAAAGTAACCAATTATTTGGTAATGACGGCAATGATCGATTCAAGGGTAGTCAAGGTAACGACAACATTGATGGTGGAAAGGGCATTGATACCGCAGACTACAGTAACTTGGGTCAAAGCATCACCCTCTCAGGTGTAGGGACAATTGAAAAAGCTGGCGGGTTTGGAAAAGACCAACTCTTGAAAGTAGAAACGATTATTGCTGATGCTAGTGTTGCCAACAACACTATAGATGGGTCTCAATCTTTACCTGGAGTATCTGCCATAGTTGACCTGCAAGCCCAAACTATCTCTGCCAATAATGTTCCCAAATATGGAAAATTGCCATTTACAATAATCAACTTTGATAATATCATCGGCACAAATGCCAATGACATCCTTGCTGGCGACGACCAAAGTAACCAATTATTCGGCAATGATGGCGATGACACTATTGATGGTAGAGGTGACAATGACACCATTGACGGTGGAGGCGGTAGTGACAACTTAGTGGGTGGTGCAGGTGATGACACCTTCAAGGGTAGTCAGGGTAAGGACAGCATCGATGGCGGAGATGGCTTTGATACAGCAGATTATAGCAAACTAGGTAAAGCCATTACCCTCTCAGGTGTAGGGACAATTACCAAAGCTGATGGATTTGGGACAGACCAAGTTTTTAAAGTAGAAACAGTTATTGCTGATGCTAGTGTTACCAACAATACTATAGATACGTCCCAATCGCTTCCTGGTATATATATCACCGCTAACCTACAAACCAAAAGTATCTCTGCCAATAATGTTCCCAAATATGGGACATTGCCATTTACGATCATCAACTTTGATAATGTTATCGGTACAAATGAAAGTGACAGCATCACTGGGGACAGCCAAAATAACCAATTAGTTGGTAATGATGGTGATGACTCTATCATTGGTGGACAAGGTGACGATATTCTCATTGGTGGCTTTGGTGCAGATAAGTTTATTTTCAACAGTTTTAAAGAGGGTGTTGACACCATTAAAGATTACAAGTTGGGTCAGAACGACCTAATCGAAGTTTCTAAAGTAGGGTTTGGTACTACTAGCATTAACGACTTTTCTTACGATGCCTTTAGCGGAAAATTATCTTTCTTAGGAAACCAATTCGCCTTCGTTGAAAATCTTTCATCTAATTTGAATATTAAATTGGTATGAAACTAATGTTTTTCACATTGGTATAAACATGAGCAACTGTGTTTGTAAGAACGGGCTGAAGTTGTATTGCATAAATGCTATTAGACTGGTATAAGTATTATTTTTGTAGATTTTATCCAGCCATCAAAAAGTTTTTGCAACACAACTGTTGAACACGGCAGTCGTTTCAACTATCTCCACTAGCAGGGCTATTTCATTCTCATCTAGCCCGCCTCAGAATCAATTCTGAGTCTAATAGCGAAAGTCGTCTAAAGACGACTGAGAAAAGGTTATAGTCCAATACACTTGGGTTAAGCATTTCCTCCTTCTCCTTCTCTCTGTGTTCTCTGCGCCTGGAGTGCTAGCCTGCGGCAAGCCGCAACTCTTACCAGACGCACTCGCGTTTGCGTCTACGTAAAAAAAAGAGTTTCAGCCCTTAAGTCAACCGTATTGGGTTATAGTCCCTTAAAACGCGGATTTTAGCTATTAGCCAGGAACTTCAGTTTCGGGTGGTTTATGTCTAGGCTGAAATATAGGACTCATATTTGATTTTTGAAAATATACGTAGGGTGTGTTAGCGCAGAAAGTACGGCACCATTCTTAAGGGTTTGGTGCGTTACGCGAAACGCTAACGCACCCTACAAATACTAATTTTGTTCAAAAATCAAACCGGATTCCTATAGCCCTGGCTACGTAAGTTTCAATACTGCGTAGGTTTTTAATATTTGTAGATTGGGTTGAGCCTTTGCGTTACCCAACAAACCCAGCTCTTCGGTTGGGTTTCGTTCCTCAACCCAACCTACACATTTTTTATTTTTTTGCCAAAACCTACGCAGTATTGGTATAAGTTCCACATAATAATTATTCTCTCTCACCAAATTCAAGTCAATGTCATACAAAGAATTAGAAAATATCATAGACACTAAGATACAAAAAGCTATACGGAAGCACGAAATCATAGTTTCTTTAATTAGTAGTATTATTGGCTTAATTTTTATAGTGGGTTTGTTCCACAGTATTTGGCTCAATCACACTCAAATTCATACATTTTGCTTTAACTGATTACTAGTACAGGGCGGCGGAAATAAGCAGACCATTAAAAACTACGAGAATTTGATTGATTGCAAGGCTTAAAAATCGTATGCGTATTTACGCCACACGGTACTAAGTAGATCGGCGCAATTAAAGCTAACTGGCTAAGGCTGTCATTTGTCATTTGTCATTTGTCCTTCGTCATTTACGAGGGTTTTAAGCCTATTTACGTTTCGTAACATATTTAGGTTTTTTCGCGCAAACTTACTTAGTTGCATTCAATGGGTTTTTATGATCAAGTTGTTTATGATGTTCATCAAATTAATCCCAGTTACACATATTTTTTCTAAAAAGGAATTGCACCTATGGAGAGTAAAAATAATGGCAAGGCTATATTCGTCTTATTTTTGACTGTATTTATAGACTTGCTTGGTTTCGGAATTATCCTACCGATACTGCCTTTGTATGCTGAACAATTCGGCGCAAAACCTAATGAAGCGACTCTACTTGTAGCTATTTATTCTTTAATGCAGTTCTTATTTGCACCATTATGGGGCAGATTTAGCGATCGCTACGGTCGCCGTCCAATTTTATTACTTACTTTATTCGGTTCTGTAATTGCATACGCAGGGTTAGGCTTTGCTAACTCATTGGGGATTTTGTTTATTGCTCGTAGTCTTGCGGGCATTATGGCAGGGAATATTGCTACCGCTCAGGCGTACATAGCAGATATTACCACGCCAGCTAATCGATCTCGTGGTATGGGTGTAATCGGAGCAGCTTTTGGTCTTGGTTTCATTCTTGGCCCAGCCATTGGAGGTCTTCTGATTGGGTCAGATCAGAACAACGCTAACTTCCATCTACCGTCGTTGTTCGCAGCCGGATTATCTTTATTAGCATTTATTTGTGCTTTGATATTACTTCCAGAATCTCTCAATTCTGAGACTAAAGCCAAAATTCAAGTTCATCGCCACCGTCAGCGACGGCTGAACTTGGTACAACTGTCACAACGTCCACAGTTTTGTGTGCTTGTTAGCATCTACTTTTTTGTTACCTTTGCTGTTGCAGCTATGGACTCTACATTGGCTTTATGGTCTAAGCAGCAATTGAACTGGGGCCCTCAACACACTAGTTATCTTTTTGCCTTCATGGGGATTGTCAGCACAATCATTCAAGGAGGACTCATCGGATTCCTCAAGAAACAATTGGGTGAAATAAAGTTACTTATCTTGGGGATATTAGGATTAGGTTCAGGATTACTGCTAATCGGATTCTCACAAAGCTTAATTTTATTGTTGATTGCCGCCGCGCTTGTGGCATGGGGAATTAGTGTTACCCAGCCTATATTAAACAGTCTAATTTCCCAGATGACAGCTCCAGAAGAACAAGGACAAATATTAGGAATTGCCAGTTCTTGCTCTGCGTTGGCACGCATCGGGGGGCCAACGTGGGCAGGGGTTAGTTTTGTGAAGTTTGGCAGTTATGCTCCTTTTTTGAGTGGATTTATCGTAATGTTGATAGCTTTAACTCTGAGTTTGCGAGTGACTAAAAACGTATCTGAACCAAACACAGAACGTGTCGCTTGAAATTCTAATTTTTAGAGGATGTTTTAAATCGGTTAAGAGGTTGTTTGAAAAGTGGTTAGCTTGAAGGTCGTGAAACCCAACAAACCCGGCAATATGTTGGGTTGAAGAATGAAACCCAACCTACACATTTTTATTTTTTAACCTTAACCGAGCAGTATTGAACACCAAGTGTATTGCCTTTTAATTACGAATTACGAATTAATATGACAGGTCGCCGAGCATTATTTTTAGGCATCTTTGTAAGCATTCTGCTCACCTACGCAATTTGGCTAGGTGGGAGCATTCCTGCAAGCATCATCAAACTTCCTGACCAAGGATTAAATTGGTACTATTGGAAGCTTCCCAGCCCGACCTTTTGGAGTCGAGCGACGGCTTGGGGTATGTACCTTGGGCATCAGTTTAGCATCTGGGCGTGTATCTTGTGGGCGCAGCGATCGCAGTTAAAATACAAATCAGCGTTGCACCCGATTAATTACCTCATGCTTGCCATTAATGGTGCATTTATCGCTTTACACTTTCTCCAAACCTATATTTGGTACGATGCTCTAGCTCAAGATACTTCAATTTGGGCTTCTCAAGGTGCAGTTGTACTCCTACTGGTGTTCGTACTGATTTTGGAAACGCCTCGACGCGGTTTGTTTTTTGGCAATTCTGTTCCATTCCATCAACAGTTTTTGCAAATTATCAAGCTGTACCACGGCTACTTTTTCTCCTTCGCCGCTATCTACACTTTTTGGTATCATCCAATGGAAGCGACTGTGGGGCACTTAATTGGTTTCCTCTATATGTTCTTGCTTCTGCTCCAATCGTCGTTGATATTTAACCGTAGTCATGTAAACCGTTGGTGGACATTCACTTTAGAAATTACGGTGCTTTTACATAGTGTTGTTGTATCGGTAATGCTAGGACAAAGCAAGTGGCCAACATTTCTCTTTGGTTTTCTTGGCATTCTGGTGCTTACTCAGCTTCACGGTCTACCTGTAGGTATCTTGACTAAACGTACAATCTACGGAGCCTTTTTAGTAAGTGTACTGGCCGTTTATGCACTGACTGAGCGCGGCTTGGGCAGAATTTACGAAGTAACCTATATCCCTTTGATTGAGTTTGGGCTGGTTGGCGCAATTTACTTAATCTTCTTGCTCATCTTATGGACAATTTCTCGTTTGCCTATTAAGACGTAATATATACTGCACAGGGATATAAACTGACGTGAGTTTGACAAGTCTTATTTGACCTCTCCCCCAGCCCCTCTCCGAAGCGGAGAGGGGAGCAAAAAGCTTAATTTTTCGTTGCTCCTCCCTTTCCGTTTCGGAGAGGGAGGCTGGGAGGGAGAGGTTCATCGAATTCACGTTAAACTGCATTCGTTCACAACCTTCGCAATCAATAGGGTTTAGTTAAGGGTTATTGGTGTAGATGATTCCAACTAAAAGCAAAACTAAAGCCACTGTCTGGGTGGTAGAAAAAGATCAGATACGGCCTCGTTTAGACCAACTCACCACCGAGGAACCTTTAGAAATTCGCCTTGTTCCTCTCCAGAAGACGGTAGCTGTAACAATGCGGACACCTGGAGCAGATTTTGAACTAGCTGCTGGTTTCCTTTACAGTGAAGGAGTCGTTAACCGCAGAGAAGATATCCGACGTATCAGCTATTGCGTAGATGAATTAGTAGATGGTGAGCAGCGCCATAATATCGTCAATATAGAACTGCGGGATGGGTTGATTCCAGACTTACAGCCTTTAGAGCGTCATTTCTACACTAGTAGCGCCTGTGGGGTGTGTGGTAAAGCTAGCCTTGAAGCCTTGCGTCTGCGCGGATGTCCAGTAATTCCTTCTGGGCCAACGGTAACACCTGAGATCATTTATAGTTTACCAGACAAGCTCCGGGCTGCTCAAGGTATCTTCACTGCTACTGGGGGTTTGCACGCTGCGGCTATCTTTGATGCTCAAGGACAACTCTTAAATCTGCAAGAAGATGTTGGGCGACACAATGCTTTGGATAAATTGATTGGTACAGCTTTGCTCAGTGACGAGTTGCCTTTAAATAATTGTATTATCCTGGTCAGTGGACGCTCTAGTTTTGAGATTTTACAAAAGTCTACAACTGCTGGAGTTCCCATTGTCTGTTCTGTTTCTGCTCCCAGTAGTTTGGCGGTGTCTGTCGCCAAGGAATTCGGGATTACTTTAATTGGATTCCTGCGCGGACAACAGTTCAATATTTACACTGGTTTACAAAGAATAAACGCAAGCTAAACAACAAATCCAGCAAACAAAACAAGCCCAACATTTTGCGTAAGTCTTGTCTGATTTAAATTGCTGCCAAAATTCATTTGTAAAATAAAGATGTACTAATAACTGAGGAAGCGTAAACCCATCATGCTAAAGTACGATCCATTGGCTTGTTTGCCCTCATCTGAGGAGCTACCTGACTCTGACGATACGCCAGTGGATAATGAATTACAAGATTTGATTCCCGGTTTACTCAAGGCGCTTTTGGCGATCGCTTGGCCAGAACGGATGGATTGGTTTTTTGGGGTAGATATGGGTATTTATTATGACCCCAACTTACCGCCAATAGTACCAGATGGTTTTTTGAGTCTGGGGGTAGAGCGATTTTATGATGAAAACCTCCGTCCCAGTTATGTGCTTTGGGAAGAGAGAAGAGTACCAGTATTAGCCCTAGAAGTAGTATCTCAAAAATATCGTGGTGAGTACTCTACTAAAAAAGCAGAGTACGGAAAACTAGGGATTTTATATTATGTAGTTTACAATCCATTTCGTCGGCGAAAGCCACCTTTAGAAGTATACAAATTAATTAATGGTGATTACACTGCATTAGCAGATGGTAATCCCCTTTGGCTACCAGAGATTGGTTTAGGAATTGGTATGGAACGGGGAACTTATCTCGGCATTCCTCGCCAGTGGTTGTATTGGTATAACCAGCAAGGGGAAAAGCTTTTAACACCCGAAGAAAACGCACAACTTGCTCAACAGCAAACTCAGCAAGCTAAACAAGATGCACAACTTGCTAAACAAGATGCACAACTTGCTAAACAAGATGCACAGCAAGCACGACAACGTGCTGAATTATTAGCAGAACGGTTGCGAACGCTCGGCATAGATCCTGATTCTCTGATTTAAATTGCTGCCAAAATTCATTTGTAAACTGTATATTCTGCATTGAATTGGCGATAAGCTTCACGCACAGACACAGAAACGATTGCAAAATTATTTACTTAGTGTTGTACTAATTGTCTAAAATAAGGCAACAAACCCAAACCTGAAAACCCAGATTAAATCTGACTTTCAAAAATTACGAATTACTTTCTTTGTGCCGAGCGAAGTCGAGGTAAGTAGGTTGGCGCAAATAAAGCTAACTGGCTAAGGCTGTCATTTGTCCTTTGTCATTGGTCATTAGTAAAGGTTTTAAGCTTATTTACGTTTCGTAACATACTTGAATTTTTTCGCACCAACGTACTTATTACGAATTAATATGTCTCTTGCTCCTTGGAGAAGTGCGATCGCTCATTCCCTCTATCGCAACCTTAGCCTTGTTTATGCCCGTTACGTGCAACTAGCAACGGTACAAGCGAATGGTCGCCCCGCTAATCGTACCCTAGTCTTTCGGGGCTTTCTGGAAGATACAAACCAGTTAAAATTGATCACCGATACTCGTAGCGCCAAAACCCACCAGATACAGCAACAACCTTGGGCAGAAATTTGCTGGTACTTCCCCAATACACGAGAACAATTCCGCATCAGTGGTTGTTTGACCCTGGTTAGCAGTGATGATTCTGACCAGGATTTACAGCCAGCCCGAATCGCAATGTGGCAAGAATTAAGTGATGCGGCGCGTTTACAGTTTGCTTGGCCCCATCCTGGTAAACCCAGAATCCAAGAAGCAGGAGCCTTTGAGCCACCACCACCCGATTCTATTGAGCCAGTACCTAATTTTTGTCTACTGCTACTCGATCCGGTGCAGGTAGACCATTTAGAATTACGCGGCGAACCACAAAATAGAAGGTTTTATCGCCGCGATCAAAATCAAGAGTGGTTTTGTGAAGAAATTAATCCTTGAACTGGCACATTTGGGATGCTCCCTTCCGAAGAACTTGTTTACCCATCAATTTCAACTTGACAGACTACTAGAAGAATTATTATTATCTTCTAGCGATGTAAATGAGTTTTGCTGCGTGGCTGTTGTGTCATTGGCCTAGATTTGTCGCAGTTAAACAGAATTACACAGAAGTGCAGATTACCTTCTTCAAATACCTGCACCATCTAGAAACTGCTGTATTGCCTTATCTTTAAGGCTGCACACCGGAGCATCTTGGGATAAATCAGCTTGGTTAGAAGCTACACAACTTACCAACACAGGAGTTTTTGCAGAAGAGTTGGTGCGCACAAGAGTTTGTATTTGTTGTTCGAGCGCCTCAATCCGGTCTACTAAAGCACGAATTACTTGAGCTTCCGAATCTGGTAAGTTATTGTGTTCAAGAGGTGAAACCCGGACTCCAGAACGATACATGATGCGCCCAGGCACTCCTACCACAGTACAGTCTGAAGGCACATCCCTTAGAACAACAGACCCGGCGCCAATACGGACATTATTGCCAATTTCGATATTGCCCAGTACCTTCGCTCCAGCTCCGACTACGACGTTTTCACCCACAGTAGGATGACGCTTGCCACATTCTTTACCAGTTCCCCCAAGTGTGACACCTTGATAAATTAGGGCATAGTCTCCGACGATCGCAGTTTCACCAATTACTACACCCATACCGTGGTCAATAAACACACTTTGCCCAATTACTGCACCTGGGTGAATTTCAATTCCAGTTAAAAACCGAGCCAAGTGAGAAATCAGGCGGGGAATAAAGGGAAGACCGAGAGTATACAACCAGTGAGCCAGCCTATGGAATAGCAGGGCTTGCAAACCAGGGTAACAAAATAAGACTTCCAACCAGTTACGGGCAGCTGGGTCACGTTCAAATATGATACGAAAGTCAGCACGCAGTATAGATAGCACGAGATAGCACCCTCGGAAAGCACAACAAGCTACTCTCCCATATTATCCTCTCAAGTGTTACACGTAAAAATTGCGAATAGGACATTGGGTATGGGGCATGAATTTTTCCCAACTCCCAACTCCTAACTCCCAACTCCTAACTCCCAACTCCCAACTCACTACTGCTCCACTTTCAGAGTATAGTCACGCTTAACCCCAGAATTAAATGTACCTACCCAAATCCGATAAGTGCCACTTTTCCAGTTGCGATCGCTAACGCTAGCATCTTTTATTTTGGCAGTGTCATCGCCGCAGCGAATTGTCTTCTGATCTGGGCCTTGAATGAGCAAAGTGGTGTCGTTATTGTTGCTATCGACTTGGATTGTTAGCTCGGAAAAGTCCTTTTCCAAAACCATAATGTGATCTGGATTGGGATCAGCAAAGCCAATACAGGCTTTTTGCTCGCGATCGCGGTTACTGATGGCAGACAATGAGTAAGAACCGCCTGTAAAGCCCTGCACTGTTACTTGTGCTGAATTCAAGTTTGTTGATAAATTGAAAGTGCCAAAATTTGCTGTCTCTGCTATTACAGGGGTTGCTGTGATGGTCGTAAGTATAGCCAACATCCAGCCGCAGTGAAACTGAAGTCGGGGGCGACAGTATTTCATAGTAGCCCTCCAACAGGCTTTTAAAGTAGTAATGATATATACATATTCTAGTTAAAAAAATCTAGTGAAATTTCAGGTGGTTGTGCCACATTAGAATGTGCCACAAGTCATGCCTTTGAAAAACAGACATAGAACTGTACAGACGTATCCGTACTACGTCTGTCATTGGTCATTAGTCATTGGTCATTGGCATTAGACGTCTGGTGAAAAAGAATTGTTTTGACGTAGCACTGCTACGTCTCTACAAGGGTTCGGGGTAACGCATATTTAATTTCACCAGATGTCTATTGGTCATTGGTCATTAATAAGGGTTTTAAGCTTATTGACGTTTCGTAATATACTTAGGTTTTTTCACACCAACGTACTTACACAAGCAAAGTACACCTTTTGTTCGTAACGCTGTTCGCGTTCGTGGACTAATCAAAATCAAGGGTTTTTAACCTGCGGAGGCAGGTTTTGCCTGTGTAGCCGCGATTTCTAATCGCCGACGCAAGTAATAAATTAGACTTTTCAAACAACCTCTTAAATGCCCAGAAATTAATTGGGACAATTTATTCTTTGCTGGAAGGAAGGTATTTCATTATTAAATTAAATATTCTTGCCTAGAAATAACTATAGGACTACTATTTGATTTCTGAACAGATACGTAGGGTGCGTTAGCGTTTCGCGTAACGCACCGAATCCTTAAGAATGGTGCGTTACGCTGTCGCTAACGCACCCTACAAATACTTAATGTTGTTCAAAAATCAAACCGGATTCCTATAGTTCCAGGGCAATTGCTCTATCTATGTATTTTTCGGAAATAGTCGTGACCTAATTGTGAAATCTATTTTCATAAATCTGGTAATTAAGTTTACTGAAACTAGACATGACAACCCTTGGTGCTTTCACTTATTGTGTTAATTAAGCAAGGGGTTGAAGGAAAACAACAGTAACAATCAACTCCCAGCGTTCATTAAATATAAACATTCCAATTCTCGGAGAAAAATCATGCAAGTTCTAGAAAATAACACCTTATTCACCGAAGTTTCTGCTGAACAATCTTCCGTTGTTAGTGGTGGTAAAAAAGGCAAGAAAGGAAATGATTTCCATTTCAATCTTGATGCTTACCTATTCGTTATAGGTGCTGGTATGGTATATGGCGTCCCTGGACTTAGTGCAGATGAAACCTATTATGCTTGGGAAAGTGCAATCAGTTTATAATCGGTTTATCTAGAAGATTTGCCTGAAATTTGATGGACATATTCCACACTTTTTCAGGCATATCTAAGAGCGATCGCTTCCGTTGGTATCGCTTATGCTTGTGATGGAAAGCCCCAAGAAAGTAGCCTGAAACTCTTATGATCAGCTTGACTTTCATTCATTTTTCGAGCAACTGAACTTGGTTGATATTTTCAATAGCCATATAACGCCATATAGCTATTGAAAATATACTTAATTTGCAACTGCATAGTTTATATAGGACTAGTTAGCGCAGAAAGTACGGCACCACACGCTTGGAATGGTGCGTTACGCTTTGCTAACGCACCCTACATGACTACTGAGATTTTTTCATAAATCAAATATGATTCCTATAAGTAAGTTGGCGCGAAAAAACATAAATATGTTAAAAAACGTAAATAGGCTTAAAACCCTTGTGAATGACGAAGGACAAATGACAAATGACAGCCTTAGCCAGTTAGCTTTAATTGCGCCGACCTACTTGTATGCATTTATTTGGTGGATAAATTTTGATTAAATACTCAATTTTTAATTATTTATTTCGTGTAGTTTTTAAGGATAAAACAGTGATTAAATCACATATATTTAGCAAAAGTAGCTATGGAGAAGTGCAAGAAGTAGACAATTTCATATGTAGAGTAGCCTCTGTCTACAAAACGGCAGACTTACCAAAAGAGATATACAGAAAAAGGCTCTTAAACAAAATTTTTAAGACTAAAATTTTAACAAGTTGTTTTTTAAGTATATTCTTAAGTATAATTCAGACTGCACTAGCTGGGTATCAACCACCCAAAGATCAAAAACCCCCTACTGGGCATTCCGACTCATCGGGTGTAAGAGGAGGATGCAAAATAAACAGTGGGCGATCTCTAATAATACTTGCTCCTGATACTCACATAGAACGAATCAATTCTTTTGCATGGTTTGTAACTGATCACCAGCCTGTAGTGAGACAATTCAACCTCTATGGATTTGATATCTCAGACACTAATAATCTCTTTTTTGAAGCCAATATTCATCCCGGAGGGGATATACACTATATTGTCAAAAATGAAGTAATATTAAAAAATTATTTTTAAGTACCTCCTTTTGAAGATAACAGGTATGAACTTAAGTTTTAGTTTTTTAAATAAGTTAGTCCTAGTTCCCTCTTCAGCAAAAAAATTAAAACAGAAGAATAAACTACACGATTACAGCCAAAAAATTTGGGGAAGTGACTACATATTTGAGCCGACAAATGAAGGTATGATCGCTTACATGACTGGAATAGGTAAAGGCATTAGAGCTAGCGATCGCATTATTCTACGACAAGGCTGCGAATCTTATGAATATCAAATTGAGGAAATTGATTACTACTCCGATCCGCCTGATATGTGGATAGCTTTACTCAAGCAAGTAGTTTGATGGCGATCGCAGTTACTACAAATATGCCCACAGGTTATCTTTTCGCTTTCTATTTTTACCGATTTCCGTAGACAAATTAAAACAGCAACTGCTACATAAAGCATAGGTAATTTTCACGAGGTAAGAAAGTGCAGAATGTAAAAAAATTCTTTTACCTTCTGCACTTTGAACTTTTATGAAAATCTCACGAATTATGGACAGGACTTACGCAAAATAATGTATGACTTACGCAAAGGCAACGGAAAACGAACCACAGAGGACGCAGAGTTCACGGAGGAATGAGAGTTTGAGAGGGTTTTTGCGTAAGTCCTATAATGAAAAAACGAACCGCAACCGTAAAGGAATAAGAGTTTCAGAGAGTTATTGCGTAAGTCCTAATGGAGTTGGAAGAAAACGCCGCCTTTAAGCGATCGCCTGTCAGTTCCATAACTACTGACTGTGAGCGATCGCAGATTGTTAAAAAATGGTTTACCTAAAACTTCCACTAGCTTGAGAATTGGTACTTGACGCTCTAAAAAATTCCGGCTCTTTGTCCAATCAAGATATACATAGCCTTGGTTTGGTAGGGGAATTGCAGCGATACTATCTTGGAAATTGGGATTGTCAATTATGGAATTATCCTTCGCTGTAAGAATTTCATCCATAGTTTCTAAATCAGAGGTGAAAACTTCGTAATTTCCTAAAGTTGTATGCAACCCCCGCACTTTTGTTTCAATGCTAAAAGATGCTCTATCTTTGGCATCACTTTTTTTGGTCGCCGTGGTTAACTCCGTCCAAGCAGAGATTTTTTGCTGATCTATACTTAGGGGATTGATGCTGAGTCCGTTAGATGAGGCGATCGCATCCAAATGAGCAACGCCTTGTTCTACATCCTCGGATTTTTCCACCACAAAAATCCAATGGGGGGTTGTTTGGTCTTTCTCAGGTAACAACGCTATGGCATATTCTCCTTGTACCCAGCTAAAAATATCCTCTGGTAAGTTTATACCCCAATCTTTTTGAACATCCGCCAAAGGTTTTGCTAACCGAGAAACCACATCTTCCCCAGAACCATATAGAGTTGCTGTTGCTTGTCTCCAGAGTTTAGTTAAATCACTGTCACCCAAATTACTCAAATTAGAGCCGGAAATTGCCAAACCTGCGGACGCTGGAATATATTGCAATGCTCCCACAGGTTTAGATAGTGGTGCAGATGGAGGGGTAATTTCCGATGAAGTCAAAAAGGTGGTTTCTGCCAGTAATCCTTTAGAGTTTAACGCCAAGGATATGATTTGGCTGTTATAAAGCTGTTCTGGTAACTCTAACCCTTGCCATTTTGCCACGATGGGAAGATTCAAGAAAGCTACAGCTAAACTCCCTTTGGGGATTTCTTTGGTAGCTTTTTGGTATTCGGGGGAACTAGTCAAATTCAAATCGGGCGCTTGGACATTATTGATCGCATCTCGTAGTACTTTCGGATCGTTGGCAAATAAGACAAAGCCTTTACCGACAACAGCACCTGCAAGGGAGTCTTGTTCAGGTTGAGAATTGTCAGAAATCAATTTTACGCCTTTATATTGTTCAACAGCTAAGTTTGCTCCAGCTAACGCCCGTTTGGAAAACAACAGCTCGACAAACTCGCGGCTTTTTTCCGGTTGTTTGGTGGCTAGCGCCAACAGATACCCTGGCTGCTGTCCGTTTTCTTGATCGCGATCAATATCTAAAGTCGTGATCGCTAATGTAATTTCGTCCCCTAACCAGGGTTGAACGTCTTGTTTGTAATCTATGCCACTCTTGGCGAATAAACTGGTTTTGAGTTTAGATAGTTCCTCTTCCCGCTCCAACGCCTGCAAACGGTCAGGATTTGTCAGCAATGAAACCATTACAGGCGAAAGTTTCGACACGAAGATGGTTGCACCAGGCTGTCCGGTAGAAGCAATGAGGTTAAGCGGACTTTTAGCAAAAAACCAGTAAAAGCTGGCGATCGCAATTACTAGTAGAGCGATCGCCCCAGCTACGATAAAACCGATAGATGAACGTTGCCTATTCACATTAAACCTATTAAAAAACACAATTTACAGCCATTTAAGCAGAAAGCTTACCAGAATTAATCAGCCCTCTTGAGAATGGATGCTCATGCCAAGGCACAAATTTTCTGTCACCATAAATAGTGTTAGGACTGTTTACAAAAACCTCATGACAGGGAACTCATGAACCAAATTAGTGTACAAGAACTGGCGCAACGTCTTTCTTCTAGTGATTCAAGTATTCAACTAGTAGATGTGCGTGAACCAGAAGAATTGGCGATCGCTAGCATTGAGGGCTTTGTCAACCTACCTTTAAGTCAATTTGCCGAATGGGGAGATCAAGTACCGACCCTCTTCAATCCCCAAGGCGAAACCCTTGTGCTATGCCACCACGGCATTCGCTCTGCCCAAATGTGCCAGTGGTTGATTGCTCAAGGTTTTACAAACGTGCAAAATATTTCGGGTGGTATTGATGCTTACTCTCTACTAGTAGACCCTTCAATTCCCCAATATTAGCCTTTGCTCAGGTGGAACTCACTCTTCCATCTGGCTTTTGCTATGCTAGATATAGCAGTACATCACTTTCGGGGTTTTGGTGGAAAGCTTGGGATTTGGGTGTCAGGTACATCTGCACGAAACTTTTCGACTTGCCCAAATCTACAGTTCAGTATTAGCCATCCCAAAAAAATACGTATCTAGTAATACTGTTGCAAGTGCAAGTTTGTGCAAAAGTACGCTTAGAAAGAAGCATATCAAGGGTACATTATAACTAGCAGCTTTTGCGAAAAAAGTTGAGCTACTTTTCCAAGTCTACTGTTAAAAAATGCTTTATGTATATAAACTTTAAAAATACTTATCACAATATAGTTGTATAATTTGCTATCTTAATCAATTATTAATATTCTTTCTCTGTTTTCGATTAAATCCAGAAGTTTTGTCAGAGTTTGATTAAAATTTGCCTTCAGCAAAACATACCATAATGGAAGTTCAGTTAACAAATCGACAACAGCATATACTTTGGGCAACGGTACGTCACTACATTGCTACAGCAGAACCTGTTGGTTCAAAGGCTTTAGTCGAGGAGTACGACCTGGGTGTAAGCTCGGCGACAATTCGCAATGTCATGGGCGTTTTAGAAAAGTCTGGATTACTCTACCAACCACACCCTTCTGCTGGACGTGTACCTTCAGATTCAGGCTATCGCATTTATGTTGACCAGCTAATTACACCTTCTCTGTGTTCGCGCAGCGTGTCGCAGACAGACGCTACGCGTAGCTTGCTTCCACGTTCGCGCAGCGTCCCGCAGGGAAGTGGTACAGAAAGTTTAGGGCGAGAAGTAGAAGTAGCACTGCAAAAGCGTCTCCAGTGGGAAGATCGCAGTTTAGAAACTCTACTACAAGGAGCCGCACAAATTTTAGCAACCTTAAGTGGTTGCATTAGCTTGATCACCATGCCGCAAACGACTACAGCACTATTGCGACATCTGCAATTAGTGCAAATTGAAGCCGGAAGGATCATGCTGATTGTGGTCACTGATGGTTACGAGACACATTCTAAATTGATGGATTTGTCGCCAACACCAGAAGAAACACGACGGGATTCAGAGATAATTGATCGCGAGTTACAGATTGTTTCTAACTTTTTGAATAGTCACTTGCGGGGGCGAAGTCTGTTGGAATTAGCCTACCTCAACTGGAGCGAACTAGATCAAAAGTTCCAACGTTACGGGGAATTCTTGAAAAACTCAGTTGCCGAATTGACTCGTCGCACTCTTGCACCCACTGCAACCCAAATTATGGTTCGGGGTGTGTCAGAAGTTTTGCGCCAGCCAGAATTTTCGCAGTTACAGCAGGTACAAACGATTATCCACCTCTTGGAAGAAGAACAAGACCAACTGTGGAGATTAATATTTGAGGAGCCAGAACCGGAGGAAGGTGCTAAACCAAAGGTAACGGTTCGCATTGGCGCAGAAAATCCATTAGAACCGATACGTACCTGCACCTTGATTTCTTCCAACTATCGCCGAGGATCGATTCCTGTAGGAAGTGTGGGAGTTTTGGGGCCAACGCGCCTAGATTATGAAAGTGCGATCGCAGTAGTAGCCTCTGCTGCTGATTACCTCTCAGAAGCTTTCACTTATTTCAACCCTTAAATCCTATCAAGTAATATTTAAGCACAAGCCGCTACAGGTGTAGGCGAATCAACAATATAATAGCAAGCAGATAGCCCAATTTGTAGCGGCAAAATCAATAATTAATCCCAATACGCTTGGGTTAAGCCGTAAAAATAAATTTGCGTAGGTTGGGTTTCGTTCCTCAACCCAACCTACAATTATCCACAAAGCCAAGTGTATTGTAATTAATCCTACCTAAATCTTTCATGGTTAGAAAAATTGCCTTTGGCTTGCTCTGGCTGGGATTCACTGTCTATGCTTTTTTCCTCGCACCTCCTGAGCAACCCGCTACATTCGAGTTAATTAAAAACCTTTCTCTTGGCCAGTGGCAAGGCATTAACCCATTAGTAGTAGCACTATTCAACCTCATGGGTATCTGGGCTATTATTTACAGCGCAGTAGTCTTTATTGATGGCAGAGGGCAAAAAACACCTGCTTGGGTGTTTGCTACTGCCTCTTTCGCAGTTGGTGCTTTTGCCTTGTTGCCGTACTTAGCCCTTAGAGAACCAAATAATCAGTTTGTCGGTAAAAAGAATACCTTGCTCAAACTGCTAGATTCTCGTGTGACTGGTTTTGTGTTGACCGTAGCCACAGTTATTCTAGTTGCCTACGGTTTAAGAGGCGGAGATTGGGGCAGTTTTGTGCAAGAGTGGCAAACTAACCGCTTCATAAATGTGATGAGTTTAGATTTTTGCTTACTCTCCCTATTATTTCCCACATTGCTGGGGGATGATATGGCACGTCGTGGTTGGAAAAATCCGCAGTTTTTCTGGTTAATAGCCTTGATACCGCTATTGGGCCCATTAATTTATTTATCTGTGCGTCCGCCTTTGCCGGAAGTGGCTATAGAGTCCATATCCCAGCAGCCAGCATTTTCACAACCCAAAATCTAAGATTTAAAATCCAAAATAGTACTGCCCAAAGTCCCATTTTTCAGTAAATTGGGGATTTTCTGTGGGGTAATGATCCCAATGCAAGCTTAAATCTTTTCCCTCACCCCCAGCCCCTCTCCCATCTTTGGGAGAGGGGAGACATAATTCTAGTTCCCCGAATCCCATGTTTGGGATTGGGGGTTAGGGGATGAGGGCTATCAAGCAATACAGTTCAGTTAAGCATTTCTTTCTTCTCTTTGCGTCCTTGGCGTCCTTCTCCCTTGGCGCTAGCCTCTCCCTTTGGGAGAAGGGGAGACGCACTCGCGTTTGCGGTAGCCTGCGGCAAGCCGAAGCGTCTACGTAAAAAAAATTGACTTTGGCAAAGAGTTTTAGCCTTAACCCAAGTGTATTGGGCTATCAAGGTTTTTACACATTTGGGATGCTGCCTCTGTGGATATGTAAATCCCAAGAGAAAGTTTTTTCGGAAAGTACTTTACAAAACGCAATAAATTCTTTAAGATGTGTAACAGGTAGTCAAATCTACCTAAATTCATCTCCAAATAACCGCATTTATAAAACAATGACAACAACCTTACAACAGCGCTCAAGCGCCAACGTATGGGATCGATTCTGCGAATGGATCACCAGCACCAACAACCGGATTTACATCGGTTGGTTCGGGGTAGTGATGATCCCCACCTTGCTAGCGGCCACCGCTTGCTTCGTAATCGCCTTCATCGCCGCACCTCCAGTAGACATCGACGGGATCCGTGAACCAGTTGCAGGTTCGTTGATCTACGGAAACAACATCATCTCCGGTGCAGTAGTACCTTCCTCCAACGCCATCGGCTTGCACTTCTACCCAATTTGGGAAGCAGCATCTCTAGATGAGTGGTTGTACAACGGCGGCCCTTACCAATTGGTAATCTTCCACTTCCTGATTGGCGTATTCTGCTACTTAGGTCGGGAATGGGAACTATCCTACCGCTTAGGTATGCGCCCCTGGATTGCGATCGCCTATTCAGCGCCGGTTGCAG
>NZ_JAIVFV010000239.1 GCF_020829445.1 Nostoc sp. CHAB 5836 | reverse complement strand
ACTTAGTGCATAAGCATAGCACCTTTAGAAGTCTTTCCAGAAGCTGTGCAGAAAATAGTCATGTTTACACCTTTCCCCTATTTGATTGATTTTCCTGCGAGTCTTTTGATCGGGTTACAGGTGGATATATGGCGTGGATTTGGGTCAATGCTAGGTTGGATATTAGTATTTTTAGGTGTGAATCGTGTTCTTTGGCGTGCGGGTTTGAAGCGGTATTCTGGGATGGGAGCATGAACAATTTAGATGTCTACGATGGGCTATGCTTATGCACTAAGTACAGCTTTGCATTAATTCGTGGTGAATTGAGGGTTGAATTTTAAACGCAAAGGGGCGCAAAGGGAAGCGCAAAGGTTCGCAGAGAATTGGCTACGAATTTATGAAATATTGTATTTAGCCAGTTAACTTTAATTGCGCCGACCTACTTAATGTACTAGAGATTTTATAAATTACTCGGTATCGTCTTAAACTTATCTGCTGATCCCAAAGAGTAATCTTCTAGTTTAAAATCAGCAAAAGGCTTGTTTTCTAAACGATCTCGTAGCGCCTCATCAATAATCACGCCTGTTGATTGTTTTTTTACACCAATGATTATAAGACTTCTCTGATATGTAGTTAAATCCTGAGTTATCTGACAATTACTTCGTTGAAATTGTCCCAAATTCAATAAGCGATAACTTTTCACGCTTGGGGTATTAATAAATATTTTTTTTGCTAAAAGTTGTATTTGTTTAGAACGTTCTAAAGCCACACGCTCTTGAACTGCTGTATTGCCTTTACAAGAAGCTGTTCCTACAGAGATAATTTCACTGTGAGCTTCCATTATCTTGTCTATACCTTCTTGTTCTAAGTTCAATTTTAAAAGGTCAACACTAATAATTTCGTCATTATATTTAATTTGAAAGCTACTGCCTAAAAGCCATTTATATTCTAATGATAAAACTGCTAGATTAAACTCAGCAATCCTTCCTTGACTATCTCTACCTTCTTGATCAGAAAAATAATCAATTTTACCTTTTTTTTGGGGATATTGTCGGGAATTTTGATTCACAGAAAAATCTGATTTCCGCGTTGATAAAGCCACTGTACTAAGCAATCCTAACACTAGCAATAGCGCTGCAAAAAATGCCAATAGCGGCACTTTTTCTGGCTGTTTATGTGTAGATGATAAGTTATTATTAATTGCTACAGGTAAATTTTCCAGTTGAGGTGATTCTGGTATGTTAGGATTTTTCAGAGTAGTTTTTGTTAGCTCATTTTCAATTTCTTCTAGGTAATGTAAAATTTCGTGGGCATTGACAGGACGTTTTTCGATATCAGATGCTGTTAGCCAATCAATTAAATTCAACAGCAAGGGTGAAATATGGATTGCATGATTTTGCCAGTGCAATAAATTGTGCTGGACATCATACATATCTAAAGGATGGTATCCTGTCAGCAAAAATACAAAGGTGCGTCCCAAGGCAAAGAAATCTGATTGCGGTACTGCTTGACCATTCATTTGTTCTGAGGCGCTGTACCCAGATGACATAAGTGCTGTCATCTTGTCGGTGTTGCTGAGTTTATCTTGGTAGGTTTTAGTAATTTCACTGGCGGTGCCAAAATCAATCAGTACTAGATTCCCCCAACCCTTCTCAATGGGGGATCTAATCATGATGTTAGATGGCTTAATATCTCGATGTAGGTACTGTTTGTTATGGACTACATCCAAAATTCCTATCAACTGTTTTAACCAGTCTATGGCTTGTTCTTGGGATATGGGACTATTTTGCTGCTGCTTTAACCACTGTTCTAAGTTGTAGCCATCGATTTTTTCCATTGCAATGCAATGCAACACTAAACCATTTCGGGTTTGATACTGGAAGTAACTATCTTCTTTGGGAATACCGGGATGTTTGAATTGTGCCAAAAGGGTTACTTCTTGCTGAAATAGTTCTACTGCTTTAGCATCGCCTGATAAATCCTCTTTAAGTATCTTGAGGATTTTGGGGGTATCTTGTTCGTATGCCTCATAAACTTTACTAAAACCTGTTTTTTCACTCAATAGGCACGTCACCCGATAACGCCCTAGCAATTCTAGATGGGAACCACAACTTTGACAAAAGCGGTTTTGATGATTATTCGGGTGATTTGGTTTAGCGCAAACGGGATTGATACAAAGGCTCATGAGTGGGGGATGGGGGGATGGGGGGATGGGGGGGATGAGGGAGATGGGGGAGATGAGGGGGATGGGGGAGATGGGGGGATGGGAGGATGGGGGAATAAGGGATGCCCAATTGGGCTAGACATTGCTCCTATTAATTCTTCTGTTGGCGTATGATAATCCCGTCCAATAATCATGAGATTTTCTATCTGTGTTCTGCCAAGAAGGCTGCCACTGTTTGGTTAAATGCTTCTGGTTGTGTCAAAAACGGCCAATGATTGCCGGGAACTTGGCAGATACGTAAGTTTTTAAGATAGGTTTTGTAGGGTTGGATTTGCCAATCTTGACGGTTCAGTCCTTGTTTGGGCTGGATGAATAGGGTAGGGGTGTCGAGAGGAATGGTAAAACCGGGCACTTGCATTACTGCCTCGAAAATCCCGTCGCGGGCGGCTATGGTAAATTTGCTGCCCCAAGTACCATCGGGTTTTTGTTCTATTCCTGTTTGAAAGACTTGCTGCTGTAAGGAACTCCATCCTTGATATTGCTTTAATTGCCGTGCTTGTTCTTCGGCTTCTTCATAACTGGCAAAGGGGCCCATGCTTTTAAGAAAAGGCAACAAGCGATACAACATCGGAAAAGTTACCCTGAAAAGACTAGGCATTTTCCAGATGAAAATCGGATCGACAAGAATGATACTCCGTAAACGCTTTGGGTTTTGTCTTGCCCAGATAGCGGCTAATTTTCCTGTCCACGAGTGGCTTACAATCTGGGCAAAAGTCCATCCCAGATGATCCATGAGTGCTTCAAGGTCTGCGATCGCACTGTCAAAGCTATAATCTATCTCTGGCTTACTACTTTGTCCATGTCCACGCATATCTGGCGCAACTATGTGATAGTCTGTCGCCAAGTAATCTCCTAAGCTAGACCACGCCAGAGCATGGTCGCCTAAGCCATGTAACAGTAGTAAAGGTTCTTTACCTTGGTTCCACTCTAAATAAGAAAGTTGGATATCAGGCTTTGATAAAGTTTGACGTACAGGCATCATTGCACATCCAGGTCTAGATAGTTTTGCGTTTATATGTTACTGCGGATGAGGGGGATGAGGGGGATGAGGGAGATGAGGGAGATGAGGGAGATGAGGGGGATGAGGGAGAATAACTTATGCCCCATGCTCTATTCCAATTGTTACCAATTACCACTTTATGACTCTGAGGATTGTACCAATTGACACGAAATAATGACGCTAATGAATGCCAAGATCAACAAAAGGATGCCCCAAGGATATTAAAAGTAATATGCCAGAATTACACCAATCAATTGCCCAGCATTATCACGAACGGACTAAATACAACCCTGAGACTCTCGCCTCTAAAAGTCAGCAGTTAGACTGGACTAAACAGCCGGTGCCCTTTAAAGAGTACAAAATTGGCTCTACTTTTGATCTCAAACCCTATATCCAAGAAAAAGCAGAGGCATTTGCGAATAACCCAGATGCTCAATGGTGGCAAAGACTCTCGCGGCTGTTGTTTCGCAGCTATGGATTAACAGCGAAAATGCCTTCTATGGGTAGTGCAGTATATTTACGGGCTGCTCCCAGTGCAGGCGGATTATACCCTGCTGAGATGTATGTGGTTTCCCGTGGTATGTCGTTGTTGCCACCTGGTCTATATAACTACCAGTGTCGAACTCATTCTCTCATGCATTATTGGGAAAGTGATGTTTGGCAAACTCTCCAAGAGGCTTGTTTCTGGCATCCTTCTTTAGAAAATACCCAATTGGCAATTATTATCACTGCGGTATTCTATCGTTCTGCGTGGCGCTATGAAGATCGGGCTTATCGGCGGATTTTTCTGGATACGGGACACCTGTTGGGTAATATCGAGTTAGCTGGTGCGGTTACTGATTATCGCTCCCATTTAATCGGCGGCTTTGTGGATGAATCGGTTAACGATCTGCTTTATGTCGATCCGCAACAAGAAGGTGCGATCGCTGTCTTACCTCTGGCAGACTTGTTAGATGTCAATCAAAATTTGCCATTGGGATGTACTGCTTTACCTTCCGCTACCGAAACTAGTTATCCCCAAATCCCCGATGGCGAACTACTAACATATTTCCATCGACATACTCAGATTCAATCGGGTGTTACTGGCAATCTTAATCTACCAGTTATTAAACAAGAAAAATCTTTGGAGGATAAATACAATTTTCCTTTCTGTTTAAAAATTCCCACCAACACCACACCTATAGACTGGGGACAAAAACTGTCAGAATTGGAAATCACTATGTACAAGCGACGTTCTACCCGCGCCTATAATGGTGATGATTTAAGCTTTGATGAATTGAAAAGCTTACTCGATTTCACTTACCAACCGCAAAATTACATCGACCAAAGTTTAGATATTTCTCCAGACTACTTTGATCTCAATTTAATAGAAACGTTCATTGCTGTTTGCGGAGTCAAAGGATTAGACGCGGGTTGTTATTATTACGCGCCTAAAGCCCAAGAATTACGCCAAATTCGCTTTAAAAACTTTCGGCGAGAGTTACATTTTCTCTGTTTAGGGCAAGAATTAGGGCGGGATGCAGCCGCAGTGTTGTTTCATACAGCTGATTTGAAAGCTGCGATCGCCCAGTATGGCGATCGCGTTTACCGTTATTTACATATGGATGCTGGTCATTTGGGACAACGCCTGAATTTAGCCGCAATGCACCTGAATGTAGGCGTCAGTGGTATCGGTGGCTTCTTTGATGACCAAGTAAATGAAGTTTTGGGTATCCCTGCTGATGAAGCTGCTCTATATATCACTACATTGGGACGCCCAAGATGAAAATAATTCCAGAGACGCTGAGAATACCGCACTGACTCCCCCTTAATCCCCTCCCCGTTCACGGGGAGGGGAGATTTTGTCACTAGACATCTGGTGAAAAAGAATTAAGACTTACGCAATAACTCTCTGAAACTCTTATTCCTTTGTGTCCTTTGCGTCCTTCTCCCAGGGGGAGACGCTGCGCGAATGCGGTTCGTTTTTTCATTATTTTGCGTAAGTCCTGAGAATGTAGAGACGTAGCACTGCTACGTCTCTACAAGGGTTCTGGGTAACGCATATTTAATTTCACCAGATGTCTATTATTCTTGAACTCAGATCCCAACTTTTGTTAACAATTTGGGTTTGGTAGTGACGCCATTTTTGCTGTTGACGCGCTCTTTTATCATCAGTGAGGCTATCAAAACAATCGGCACAGGAGATACCTTGCTCATACTTTGGAGACACTTTATCTTGTTCGGAAATGGGACGCCCACAACAGAAGCACAACTCATAACTTCCTTCCTCCAACCCCTGAATGACAGCTACCCGCTCATCAAAGACAAAACATTCCCCTTCCCATAAACTTTCTTCTGCTGGAACTTCCTGCAAATACTTGAGAATGCCGCCCTTGAGATGATAGACTTCTGCAAAGCCTTGCGCAAGCATGAAGGATGAGGCTTTTTCACAGCGAATGCCGCCCGTACAAAACAGAGCAACCTTTTTGTGTTTAGTTGGGTCGAGGTGGTGACGCACATAATCGGGGAATTCCCGGAATGAGTTAGTCTGGGGATTTTCTGCCCCTTGGAAAGTACCGATATTCACTTCATAATCATTGCGAGTGTCAATTACGGTTACTTCTGGGTCAGAAATTAAATCATTCCATTCCTGGGGATTGACATAAGTGCCAACTTGCTCATTTGGATCAATTTCAGGCAACCCCAAAGTAACAATTTCTTGCTTTAACCGTACCTTCATCCGCTCAAAAGGTGGGGTTTCGGTATGGGACTCTTTGTATTCTAGGTCTGCTAAACGGGGGTCAGAACGCAGAAAGCAGAGAACAGAGGCGATCGCCTGACGCGAACCCGCAATTGTACCGTTAATGCCTTCTTGTGCCAACAAAATTGTCCCCTTGACACCTTGGGCTTGGCAATAAGACAGCAGAGGATCTCGTTTCTCGGCAAAATCTGGCAGTTTGACAAATTTATACATTGCTGCGACAACTTGGATATTTTCTGGCTTCATCCCTTTAGTAATGGAAGAATATAAGTTAAAATAACTAGGGCAATCAACGTTACCTAGTATTTTAATTTTATGGGGGTTTAGCTCAGTTGGTAGAGCGCCTGCTTTGCAAGCAGGATGTCAGCGGTTCGAGTCCGCTAACCTCCATTGAATATAATTGATCTCAGGGTTCTCTAGTTGAGTGTCAACCCCATAGCTAGAAGCTAGGGGCTTGTAGGATACTTTACTTGACCAGATTAATAGTTTAGAGCAAGACCCCACCTTGTACAATCACAAGAAATACACTCTGGAGAGCGACTTGCCTAGATCGATTCAGTCTACTCAAGCACCACTAAAATTTATTCCTCAACGGTTGAACCCGCTGGTACTCCAGATTGTTCGGTGGTTACTGCCGATCGCACTACGGTTTCGCACTCGCCCTTGGCTAACGGCTGGTATTGTCAAAATTGAAGCCAACAATGTTGAGGTATTAGCTGAACTTTATCAACAATTCCAGGCTGGAAAAATTCGCTTTTTGTTGGCATTTCGCCACCCAGAGGTGGAAGATCCCCTTTGTATGCTGTATTTGCTTTCCCGCATTGTGCCACAGGTTGCTCGTCAAGAAGGTATTACACTACAATCCCTTGTTCATAGCTATTTTCTTTATGACCGGGGTATGACCGTTTGGGCTGGAAAGTGGCTGGGTTGGTTGTTTTCACGGGTTGGGGGCGTACCAGTTCGTCGGGGTAGGCGACTAGATGGGCAAGCTATTAAAACTGCACGGAAGTTGTTTGCTAATGGCGAACTACCGATCGCAGTGGCACCGGAAGGCGGTACTAATGGTCATAGTGGTATTGTTAGCCCTTTAGAACCTGGTGTTGCTCAAATGGGGTTCTGGTGTGTAGAAGACTTACAAAAAGCCAACCGGACTGAAACTGTAATTATTGTGCCGATCGCCATTCAGTATCGCTACGTTGAGCCACCTTGGTCTAAACTGGATTGGCTGCTGAGTAAGTTGGAAGCTGATACTGGCTTGGCAGTTAAGGAAATTGATTCGGGCGATGCTTGCGGCGGGCTACCCCGACGCGAAGAGATTTACTATCAACGCCTCTGTAGGTTGGCTGAATATCTCATTACGGAGATGGAAGAGTTTTATCGTCGCTTCTATCATCAAGACATCCCAAAAACCATCTCACCTGATGAATCTGCTAGTTCTAATCAGGTGTTGATTGCTCGACTTCATCGCTTACTGGATAACGCTTTACAAGTTACTGAGCAATATTTTGGAGTTGAAGCGCAAGGTAATTTTATTGATCGCTGTCGCCGCTTGGAAGAGGCTGGCTGGAATTACATTTATCGGGAAGATTTGCCAGATATCAATGGTCTACCACCCTTTAAACGCGGCTTGGCAGACTGGATTGCTGAGGAAGCGGACTTGCGAATGCGGCATATGCGGATGGTGGAAAGTTTTGTTGCAGTTACCGCTAGTTATATTCAGGAACAACCGACGGCGGAACGGTTTGCAGAAACAGCTTTACTTGTATTCGATATGCTTTCTAGAATTCAGGATACAACACTTCCAAGGCGACCTCAGTTAGGTTTGCGACAGGTACAAATCACCGTGGGGGAGCCAATTTCAGTTACGGAACGCTCTAGAAATTGTCAGGGCGATCGCCAGGCGGCGAGACGGGCTGTGAGCGATTTGACAAAAGATTTGCAAATCGCTTTGGAGAAGATGATTGGATAACAAAAATTCTTAGAGGTTGTTTGAAAAGTATTTTTGGTAACATCTAAGCCTCCCAAACCTAACCCGCCTAGCTAAGTAGAGCGACGCAAATAAAGCTAACTGGCTAAGGCTGTCATTTGTCATTTGTCCTTCGTCATTTATAAAGGTTTAAGGTGTATTTACGTTTCGTAATATAGTTTGGTTTATTCTTGCCGACTTACTTAGGACTTACGCAATAACTCTCTGAAACTCTTATTCCTTTGTGTCCTTCTCTTACGAGACGCACTCGCGTTTGCGTCCTTCTCCCAGGGGGAGACGCACTCGCGTTTGCGGTTCGTTTTTTCATTATTTTGCGTAAGTCCTGAGCTCGACTTTATCCATTTTTTGCCAACGCTCAACTTGACGCTGAAACCTCTGTGCTACGGTAGTTCTACTTTTTCGATTTCACCGATAATCAGTGACATGGAAAAAGTTTTTGCCAAAAAGCTAGG
>NZ_JAIVFV010000238.1 GCF_020829445.1 Nostoc sp. CHAB 5836 | reverse complement strand
AAATAACACAATAGAAATGAGTGTAGCTCAAATCAAGTTGCTCACTTTCTGGGTCTTTGTTGACATCTCTTCTGGCGATAACAGTCAGGGCTGCTTGAATATCTACAGGAACTTTTGTTGACAGGTTGCTCGTTACTTTCTCTTGGGGCATATAAGGAGCATTTTCTCGTACAAAAGTAGTAAGAATTTCGATGATTATCCAGTGGTACTGTGGATGATTCTGCGCTATTTGCTCTAAATCATTAATTACAGCTAAACTCATTTCTATTGTGTTATTTTTTAGCTGCTCACTTGCTATTCTTAAGCGTTGTTTTTGCGAATGATGCTGATTTTTTTTAACTTGTTCTTGGAAATTAGGTATGGACAGGAATATTTTGGATAGCTGGATGTTATTTTTTGATAAAATGTTTTTCATGAGATGACAAGGATAATAATTACTGAAATAGTCACAGTAAGTAGGTTGGCGCAATTAAAGTTAACTGGCTAAGGCTGTCCTAAGTCAATTGGTCATTTGTCATTAGTAAAGGTTTTAAGCTTATTTACGTTTCGTAACATAATTGACTTTTTTTGCACCAATGTACTTAGTGTTTAAAAACTTATTATTTGAATATCAGGGCTATTTCATTCTCATCTAGCCCGCCTGAGAATGAATCCACCAGTCTAATAGCGAAAGTCGTCTCAAGACAACTGAGAAAAGGTTATAGTCCAATACGCTTGGGTTAAGGCTAAAACTCTTTGCCAAAGTCAATTTTTTTTAGAAACCGCATTCGCGAGTGCGTCTCCCCTTCTCCCAAAGGGAGAGGCTAGCGCCAAGGGAGAAGGACGCAAAGGACGCAAAGAGAAGAAAGAAATGCTTAACTAACCGTATTGGGTTATAGTCCGTTTTAACGGACTTTAGCTATGAGCCAGGAACTGAAGTTCCGGGTGGTTTATGTCTAAAATGAAATAGCCCTGTTTGAAGATGCTAATGTGCCAAACAAAATATAGCAGTCCAAAATCATCATATAAGTATTTAAATGCAGCAAAACCTACAGCCAATTGTTAAAAACCTGGTGTTAATTGGTGGGGGTCACAGCCATGCGATTGTTATGAGGATGTTTGGGATGAAACCGTTACCTGGAGTACGTTTGACATTGATTACCGCAGCATCAGACACAGCCTACTCTGGAATGTTACCAGGGCACATTGCCGGATTTTACAGCCACGATGAATGCCATATTGACTTGCGACCCTTGGCGAACTTTGCTCAAGCACAATTATATATTGACACAGTAGTTGCCCTAGACTTGAAAAACAACAAAGTTCTTTGTGCTAAGGGACTTGTGGTAGATTTTGATGTGCTGTCTATTGATATTGGCAGCACTCCGGCCACAATATCTGTATCAGGTGCAGCAGAATATGCGATCGCAGCTAAACCAGTATCGCAGCTATTAGAGCATTGGCATGAACTAATTGAAGCCGTAGGTAAAAATCCTCAAGAACCAATTAGCATTGCCATCGTCGGTGGAGGTGCTGGTGGTGTAGAGTTGGCGCTATCGATGCGATCGCGTTTACATCGAATTTTTGATCAAAGTCACCAAGCAATTCAAAACTTAGAAATTCATTTATTTCAGCGTAGCATGGAACTGATGCCCAATTACCATCAATCAGTGCGGCATCAAGTTCAGCAAATTTTAACTGAGGGAGGTATTAAGCTTCACCTTGGAGAAAGTGTGTGTAAAATTGCACCGAAAAATCTTAACCCTTCTTTGCAAACAGAGAGGGGAAATCAAGAAGTATTTGAAATTAAATGTGAATCTGGGTTGATCATAGAGTGCAATAAAATTTTTTGGGTAACACAAGCTTCAGTACCCGAATGGTTAAAAACTGCTGGACTAGGAACAAATGAGCAAGGTTTTATTTTGGTAGAAGACACGTTGCAATCTCAAACACACCCGCAGGTATTTGCTGCTGGTGATATTGCCACAATGGTAAATCATCCGCGTCCGAAAGCTGGGGTATTTGCTGTTAAACAAGGTAAGCCTTTATTTGAAAATTTGCAGCGAATTTTATTAGCTAAGTCGCTCAAACCTTATAGACCACAGAAACAATATTTGAGTTTAATTGGTACAGGAGACGAACGAGCGATGGCAACAAAATATATCTTCACTTTACCACCTCATAAACTCTTGTGGCGTTACAAAGATTGGATTGACCGCCGTTTTATGGAACGCTTTCGTTTTGGGGGATGAGGGGGATGAGGGGGATGAGGGGGATGAGGGGGATGAGGGGGATGAGGGAGAAGTTACAGTAAGTTTTTCGCCTCTGTCCCCTTTGCATCTCTCTAGAACTCTTGTGCCCAATGCCCAATGCCCAATCCCTTTATCGAAGCTGTTCAATTAGCTCAATAATTTGTTGATAATATTGGATATTCCCTTCTTGGTAATACAAGTCTGCGGATTTCTGGAAATCTGTAATTGCTCTGTGAGTGTCTCCCAAATTTCTGTAGACATCTGCCCGAAGGATGTAAGCTGAAGCCCAATTAGGCTGACGTTGTAAGGCTTGGTTTAAGTCTGCAAGCGCTCCTGGTAAGTCTCCCAATAGTGAACGGCTACGACCCCGATTATACCAGTCTTCGGCAAAGCTAGAGTCGATGGCGATCGCTCGACTGTAATCTTCTATAGCTTTTTGATAATCTTCTAGGGCATAGCGAGCATTGGCGCGATCGCTGTAAAATGCAGCAGATTGGGGATTTATTTGCAAAGCTTGGGTGTAATCTGCGATCGCACTTTCATATTCTTCTAAAGCATAGCGGGTAGAACCTCGGTTGTAATATGCTTCAATTAAATCAGGATTAATTTCTAATGCTTGATTATAATCTGCGATCGCTCCGTGTTCATCTCCTAAAAGACGACGAGCATTTCCCCGATTGCAATAGGCTTGGGAAAAATCAGGAACAAGTTCTATGGCTTGGGTATTATCATCAATTGCTCCCTGTAAATCTTGCAGGGCTTCACGGGCAATACTCCGACCATAATAAGCTGCTGCTAAGTGGTCATTAATCTGCAATGCTCGATCATAATCTTTAATTGCGCCTTTATGATCTCCTAAAGAACGACGAGCCGCCGCGCGATCGCAATATCCTTCTGCTAAATTAGGATTGAGTTGTAATAGGCGATTGCAATCTTCAATTGCACCTTGATAATCTCCCAATCGGCGACGAGCATTAGCCCGAAAGCCGTATACTAAAGCTAGAGTCGGATTTTCTTGTAACGCTTGGTCATAATCGGCGATCGCACCATCATAATCTTCAAGAATACTACGAACCAAACCGCGCTCACAATAAGCTTGCACATCATCAGGATTCAGCTTTAATGCTTGGTTAAAGTCTTCAATTGCTCCATGATAGTTTTTGAGGTGGGCAAGCACCAGACCCCGATTATAGTACGCTCCGGCAAAGCTGGGGTTGATTTTTAGGGCATCGTTGAAATTAGCGATCGCACTTTGATAATCTCCTAAAGCGTAGTGGGCATTACCTCGGTTATGATAAGCCTCCGCCAAGTTAGGATCTAATTGTAATGACTGGTTATGGTCAGCGATCGCTTCGTGATAATTGCCTAAAATATGGTGAATGTTGCCCCGATTGCTGTAAGCTGCGGCAAAATGGGGATGCCATTGTAAAGCTTGCTGGAAATCTGCGATCGCTCCTTGATGATCACCACGTTCAAAACGAGTCACGCCGCGATTATGATAAGCGTTGGCAATATCAACATTAATATTATCAGCTAATTGGGTACTCATTTCGATAGTTTGGATATAGTCTGCGATCGCTTTATCGTAGTCTGCCAAAGCAAAGTAGGCATTTCCCCGGCTGTGGTAAGATTGGGCTAAATTGGGATCTAATTGTAATGCTGCATTATGGTCTGCGATCGCACCTTCATAATCGGCTAAAAAGTAACGAGCATTAGCTCGGTTGTAATAAGCTGTGGCAAAATTGGGATTGATTTCGATGGCGCGGTTGAAATTAGCGATCGCACTGCGGTAATCATTGAGTTGACCACTTAAAATCAGCCCTTGATTATGGTAAGCTTCGGCATAAGCTGCGTTACCCTCTGGGGTTTCCGAAGACATCGCTGCTTGATACTCCCCTTGCAAATTGTGGTTTAATCCTTGATTGAAAAAATCTTCAGCATTCATATAATAATTTTTTTGCTTTTGACATTTTCTAGCCTAAAGCATCGAGATTCTTAACGATACAGGCTATTTCATTCTAGACATAAACCAATACAGTTCAGTTAAGCATTTCCTCCTTCTCTCTTCTCCCTTCTCTCTGTGTTCTCTGCGCCTCTGTGGTTCGTAAAAAAAAGAGTTTCAGCCCTTTTGTGAACCGTATTGAGACATAAACCACCCGGAACTGAAGTTCCTGGCTCATAACTAAAGTCCGTTCAAACGGACTATAACCTTTTCTCAGTCGTCTTTAGACCAATACAGTTATGCTGCTCCAATAACTGTTGCGCTCTCGGCTTATAAATTAAATAGAACAAAGCTTCAATATAGCGCAACAAATCTTCCCGATTTTCCTTGGAGGTAAAGTTCCAGAATCCATAAATTCGTGCTAATGATAGCAGCTTTGTAGTGTGAATTTTCCAAGTATAGGTGGTGTAAACTCGGTCAATTCCTTGCTGTGAAATCTCATTCCAATAGTTAGGATTATCCTCACATTTGGTGATAAAGCCTAAAATTTTGCTGGCTGTCCTTTCTAAATGTGTTGGGTTAATATAAAAGCCATTAACCTGATCTTGAATAATCTCCAGTGGGCCGCCAAACTGTGTAGCAAAAGTCGGTAATCCTGAAACCATCGCCTCTAAAATTGTTAAACCAAAAGCTTCAAATAAAGCTGGTTGTACAAAAATTCCCTGATGATCAGCAATGACTCGGTAAATTTCACCAGAATCAGTTTTGGAAAGGCGCACACCTAGCCAACGAATCTTACCGTGGAGATTGTACTCGTCAATGATTTGGTAAAGTTTGATAATTTCGTCGCGTTCTTCATTGTCGCCTGATTCTTCCACGTGCAACTTACCCGCCACCAAAATTAGGTTACAATGCTCCTGCAATTCTTGACTTTTCCCAAAGCATTCAGCTAAACCTGTGAGGTTTTTGATGCGGTCAAGACGCGCCATTGAGAAGAGAGGACGCTTGTTAGGATCATCCAGTTTGCCAAAGATTTGTGCGGGGTCTTCCAGAGTAAAAAGTGTTTCTGTAAGGCGTTGGCGATCGCTCTCCACTCTGTCTGGAGTCTGGTAGTAAGGAAAATAGTAATTTTCGTTGACTCCAGGCGGTACGACATTAAACTTCGGACTAAATAATTCAATCCCATTGGTTACATGATACAATTCTGGCATAGTGAAACACTTATAAGACTCGTACTGTCCCACACTATCCGGTGTTCCGACAATTTCTTGATAAGTGCTGCTAATAATAAAATTGGCAGCATTCATCGCAATCAAGTCAGCTGTGAATTGCAAAGAAAAATGATATTTATCTTCCAAATCTTGCCAGTACAGGTTACTGAACAAATATTTTGATTTTTCCAAAGCATGGGCAACATTACATTGGGTAACTTTCAGTCGTCGCGCCAGTAAAAATGCCACTAAATTGCCATCAGAATAGTTCCCAACTATTAAATCAGGTCTGCCTTGAAATTCTGCCTGTAGTTCTCTTTCTGAATCAATAGCGTAGGTTTCTAGATAAGGCCAAAACTCAAACCGGGAAATCCAGTTTTGAGTCATGTTAGGATTAAATTCCCGTAAAGGTACTCGCAAAATCCAAGCATTTTCAGTACCGAGGACTTTTTCGAGACGTTGATTACAAAGAGTACCATCACTATTGGGAATTAAGCGGGTGAGAATAATTACCTTTGGCTGGACATTCAATCCCTCTAAACCAGCTAGCAGGACATCTTCTTGTAACTGCTTCTCTAGGCTCTTGGCCTGGTCAAGAACGTAAACTACCTGACCGCCAGTATCAGGACGCCCCAAAACCCCCTCTTGGCCAAACCAGCCGTGAACTGATACCAAGACGATTTTAAAAATCATCGGAACACGAGAAATCAAGGCTTCGAGAGTTTGAGGGTCGGGAGAATCAATCAATTCATCGAGAATATTTAAGGTTTCCCGTACACGCGCTGCGGTATTACCCCAACCCGGTTCAAAACCCATCGTTTGCAATTGGAACCGGAATTGTTCATAGGGTTGATCATCGGCGAGATTGCTAACAAAAATTATGGCTTTTTTAACTTGCTGGGAAAGTTGCTGCTGTGATTGAATGCGATCGTTGATCAGCAGTTGAACACCGTTGTATTGGTGCAGACGCAAAAAATTAAATAAGCTGTCCAGTAATTGTTTATAGTCTTGAAATATTTTGCTAGATAGATAGCGGTTAAGAAATTGTACCCCTTTACCAATATTTTTGGGGTCGCGGATGACTGGGGTGTAATCATAAAATGGGCCGAAGTCCAATTCTAGCAGGTCGCCCTCGTTAGGATGAGATTTGTTCACCAGGCGATCGCGCAGATCTAAGAGATCCTGCACCGTCATCGGCTCAATGCTCAAGTCTGATGTCAACCAATAAACTTCTTGACTAGCAATTTTAGAACGGATGATCAAACAGAAGTTTGAGTCCTCCTGAATAATTTCCTGAGTATAGTAAATAAGTTTGCCTAACTCAGAGGATGTGTAAAAAGTCTCAGGTTTATGGGACTTGGAGCAATACTCGCTATATACATTGAGTATATCATTCCGCAGCAAATACTTCTTTTCTTGTTGGCGTAATTCACTAAGAAAAGAACGCAAATCACTTCTTTCTTCGCTATCTAAGACTCCTTGAAGCAATTCAGACATGGTAACTCCACAAGATGACGATGTTTGCATTGTTGACTTTCAAGGTGAGACAAATAAAGGCTCTACCTCTTGTTGCACCACGTAGAAACATGAAATAAAACAGATAAATGATATTTATCTGTGTACCTACAAGTATTAACTTTTCAGCAGGCACTTAAATTATGTTGTACTTTACTTAAAGTATCTATGGTTCAGTATTTTTGGCTCTAACTAAAGGAATACACTAGACATCTGTCACATCATGTCCGGGTAATTAGTTATGATTCCCATAGTCATTGCACCCCACCCCTTAATCCCCTCCCGAAGAGCGGGGAACTCGGGGCCCCCTCTGGGGATTAGGGGAGAGGAGATAAAGCATAGCTTTAGCGGGGTGGGGTTCTTGGGGTTTAGTAAGTAATCAATCGGACATGATATCAAGTCCTTATGGATTACTATTCAATTATTTAGGGCGAACGATGGGACTCGAACCCACGAATGGTGGTACCACAAACCACTGCCTTAACCACTTGGCTACGCTCGCCATTCAACAATTTGAATTATAGCAACAATTTGGCAAGGGATCAAGAGTTTTTGTTCAAGGAACGGACTTAGTTGATTTAGAGTCTCTGGAATCTAACGATTACAATGAATTTTACTTGGCAAACATGAAACCCTTAACCATCATTGTATATACTGGAGCAGCAGCAGGACTCGCCGCCTTGGGTGTGACAATGGCGAAGACCAATCCCAGTCAGGTTGAATATGAACAATATGCAGTGCAACGGTTGACAAAATACTTAAAAACCGATGTATGTAAAAAAACTACAAATATTATAGAAAACTTAATCCGTTTTAATTGTGATCAGTTAGTTGACTCGGCTAACCCACAAATGCAAGAAATTATTGCCAGGACTACAGAAAGACAAAATTACATTATTTTTAGCATTTACCGTACAGATTTAAAAATAAATTCTTGGATACCTTCTTACAAATTTGAAACCGTGGCAGCCTTTGATCAATTTTATACTTACACTGCCCAAGAACAATAAGGAAGCGGTGGGAAGAAAATAGACTTGTTGCGAATTAAACTAAAAAAGTGGCTAAAACCCTTGTGAATCAAGGTGTTCAGCGATTTAGAAGCAGAAACAATCGTAATCCTTATGTAGTAAGCTTTTCAGCTGTTTCAAATTTTATTACGCAACAAGTCTAATATATCGGAATTCCATTCCTCTCTCCTTGTAGGAGAATTGACTTTGACAAATAATTTTAGCTAGGTAGGGCGTATACCCTACCTACTCTTGTAGTTTAACCAACTTTGGGGGTTTAACGTGTCGCCCAAGTCCCCACCTTCAATGTACTCATAAGGTGGGGATAGGGAGCGGATGGCGACGATTCTACCCCCGACTGATATCAATCGTCAGATTGATTAGGGAGTGGGGTGGATAAGGAGTCGTCAATCTTGGGACTAGGCAACCTGTCGATCCAGTCTTCAACCAACTGCGTAACTGTTTTTTCTTTGCTTTGTGCATAGATTTT
>NZ_JAIVFV010000237.1 GCF_020829445.1 Nostoc sp. CHAB 5836 | reverse complement strand
TTATCGTAGGCTATACGTAATTCCTGGTTTTCTCGGTCGAGAGTCTGTACTCGCTGGTTGAGGTTACGAACGAGTTTGCGTAATCTTTCTAATTGCGAAGTTAACCCATTTCGTTGAACGATTAGTTCCCCAAATAAATCATTAATTTGCTCTAATTGTTTGCTAGGAACTCGGACGCTATTTTCATGAATTTCTCGCTCTTTACTAACGCCAACTGCCTCTCCCTTACCTTCAGCAAATCTAGCATCTGGAGGATGATTTTCTCTAGGCAATATTGTACTTTGCTCGGTGACATTAACAGCATTTACCTCATCGGCAAATTCTGCATCTAAAAATGTAAATTTGGCGGCAATCGCTTCATCTTTTGTCCAAGTTTCTGGAGTTATTTTTGGTTGCCAAACAGATGTATCGAGCATATCTGTGGCAGATGTATCTGTGGCAATAAATTTTGGTATAACTTCTGCTGGTAATAGTGGTTGATGTTGCGTATAAATATTTAATTTAATGTCTGTAGGCAAGTTATCTAGTTGATTTGTCAGTATCAAAGCTTGCGATCGCCGCCATGCTTGCAATGCTAACTGAGCAATTTCGGAAATGCGTTCCCCCAAGGGGTTATCGTTGGCGTTCGCGTAGCGTCCCGAAGGGAAGCCTCTGGTAGTGTTCACAGTTTCCAATTGCTGCGTTACTGACTCACAAAGCTTGGTAAAAGCTGTCAACTGGAGCATTTCCCCTAAACCGCCCAATTCAGCTGCCATCATTACAACTTCTTCATACAAACCGGGCTGTTCGCTATCTGCCAAGATAGACTCTAGACGCTGCAAACACTCTTCTACCTCTGTTCCAAATAGCAAAGGGATAACATCTTGTCCATCTTCTGGGGATAGCATGGTTGAGGCATCCTCTGGGGTAGGGTCGCCCAAGCGATCGTGCAGCTCATCAAAAATTGGGTAACAAAAGGTTGCTAACCACCCATCTTCAACAACATTTCCTTCTGCAAGCAATTCTACAATCTGACGCAGCCAGTCAACTCCAGACAGCAATAAACTTTGCAACTGAGTATCAATTTCTAAAGAATTTTTTTTAGTTTTTAAAACTTTAAAAGAATCTTCTAGACGGTGAGCTAAATCACTTAGCGATCTAAATCCCATCATCCCCGCGCCACCTTTGATAGAATGAGTAGCCCGGAGTGCAGCATTGATTTTATCTAAATCGATGCGGTTAGTAGTATCGATTTCCAATAATACCCCTTCTAGGGTATTCAAATAATCACTTGCTTCTTCCAGAAACTGCATCTGGATTTCTAGCTCTTTGTCTTGTAACATGGTTTTTGTCCTTGGTCATTGGTCATTGGTCATTGGTTATTGGTCATTGGTCATTGGTCATTGGTTATTGGTCATTGGTTATTGGTTATTGGTCACTTGTACTGAGCGAAGTCGAAGTATTGGTCATTGATCATTGGTAAATCACGAAGGACAAATGACAAATGACAAAGGACAAATGACAAATGACAAATTTAACTAACTTTGAAAGTCTCGACAGTCTCTTGCAACTGATGAGAAATCTCCACAGTTTGTTGCAGGGATTTGGAAACTTGGTGAGAAGAATCGCTAGTGCGTTGTGATACAGCAGCGATATCTTTCATCAATTGGCTGACACTTTCCGATGTTTCTAGCTGAGATGCAGTTGCAGCGGAAATTGACTGCACTAAGGAGTCAATTTGACGCGATACATCTAAAATTTGACTCAGACTTTCTTTAGCCTCCTCCACAATGCGTGTACCTTCCACCACTTGGGTGGTTCCTATTTCCATCGCCTGCACCACTTCACTGGTTTCTCGTTGGATATTTTCAACAATTTGTTCAATTTCTTGGGTTGCTGCGGCACTTCGGACTGCTAATTCGCCGACTTCTTCAGCAACTACGGCAAAACCTTCACCTTCCTCACCTGCACGCGCTGCTTCAATGCCGGCGTTAATGGCAAGCAAGTTGGTTTGAATCGCGATTTGGTTAATTAAGGACACTACACGGGAAATTTGTTGAGAAGACTCTCCCAAACGTTTCACTTTCTTAGCAGTTTCAGCTACAGTTTCGCGCAAAGACAGGATATTTTGTACTGTTAAATCCATCGCGTGTCCACTCTTGGTGGCGGTGTGGGCAGCATGGTTGGCAATAAACGCAGCTTTTTCGGCACTTTCGGCTACGGCTTTCATGGATTGGGTCATTTGGTCAACAGCATCGAGAGTGCGGTTGATTTCGGCAGCTTGTGTGAGTGCTTCCTCTGCTAAGTCGTTGATGGCTCCTTCGTTAGAACCGATGGCGGTATTCACCTGGGTAGCAGCTTGTTTAACTTGGGTAACAATATCCCGCAGACTTTCGACAATCGAGTTGAAGAAGTCAGCTACAGTCCCTATTTCCCCAGCAGTCACGTCTGCACGTACTGTTAAGTCGCCTCTGGCTGCACCTTCTACATCCTTAAGCAGTTCTAAAAGTTGCTGTTGCAATGTTTCCTTTTGATGTCGTTCGTGATCAGAGCCAATGAATGTAATACTTTTGGCTTGTTTGATCTGCTCTAATAACTTAGCTTGTTCTAAGGCATAGCCGACTTGAGTTGCTATCTGTTGAAACAAGTCAATTTCCGGCTGTTGCCAAACACGAGGAGTTTGGCAATTATGAGCAATTAATAAGCTGAAAAATTGCTTTTGGGCAATAATTGGTACGAGCAAATGACCTTTGACAGCAAAATTTTCTAAAAGTTGAATGTAACTGTCGGCATTTTTCAAGCTTTGGTCTTGATAAATATTGGCAACCGCTTGCACTTGTCCATCGTGATCAGTTTCTAAATAACGTTCCCGAAAATAGGGGTCGTCAATTTGCACTCCCAGCATTTCCGGCCAATTACTAGTTACCGATTCCGCAACGACAACGCCATCCCAAGCATCTGGATTCAGACTATAAATGATTACCCGATCTGTTTTTAGCGATCGCTGAACTTCTTTGACTGCTGCGTCATAAATATCTTCAGTTTTGAGACTTCTCCGAATCCGTAGGGTAATATCTGTTAGTAATTTTGCCCCTTCAACGTCGAGTTCTTGTTCCTTAACCAAGACCTGCAATTGTTGAGCCATCTGGTTGATATTTGCACTCAGTACCCCTAATTCGTCTTCTCTTTGAATTTCCAAACGGGTATTGAATTTACCTTGACCTAGCTTCGCTAATGCCACAGTCGCATTCAGAATTGGCTGTGTAGTTAGTTTAGCTAACCGAGATGCGATCGCACCCACAATAAATGCTGTCAGTACTGTACCGATGCTAATAATCCACAACAATTGTCTTTGCGGCTCAAATATAATTGCGGTATCTGTGGATAAAAGTACCCGCCAGTTTAAATCAGGTAAGCCATCTACGATACTAGATGGTACGTAGCTGACTAGTTCTTGTTTTTTCTGAGTTTTGGAAACTTCTATAAAACTATCTAGCTTTTTGGCTGTAAGCAGTTTAGATAAACTAGGATACTCTCCCTTTGCCTCTTTCCTCAGTAATTGCTTTTGTGGACTCAAGAAAACTATTCCTGAAGCATCGATCAAATGGTATTGTTGCCCATTGGCTATGTAGCTTTTGAGTACTTCCTCTAAAGATTTTACGGGCATACGTGCCTGTACCACACCAATAGTTTCGCCCGTCCCTCTCTCTTTCACGGGTGCAGCTAAATAAATACGGACTACACCAGTATTTTTTGCTGCTTCAGGTTTGCTAATTACAAGAGTATCTTTTTGTAAAGCGTCTTGAAAATAGGTACGGTCATTTTGATTTTCCAGGGGTTCACCTGTGGATTGCACAATCAAGTTACCTTGTCGGTCAAAAACAGCAACACTGTCATAAGCTTTGTAAGCTTGGACGATGCGATCTAGAACTGCTTGTTTTTCTTGGGTACTGACACCAGCTTGGGGATTTACCAAAAAAGGCAAACTTGATATGACCTGGATATCTCCGTAGCGCCCCAGCATGAAACGGTTAACTTTATCACTTAACCCAGTTGCTTCAGCTTGTTGAGATTGAGTAATTTGCTTAATAATTGACTTGTTGGCAAAACCAAAAGCGATCGCGCCGATGGTCAATACTGGTATTGTACCGACTGCGATCGCTAAAATAGTTGCTTTCTTAACCAATCCCAGCCTTGTAAAATAGGCAATAACCTGATTCAAAAAATAATTATTAGCAGTACCAGTAGTCAGCTTAGTTGGTAGCTTTACTACAGTCCCAATGGCTTTTTGAGATGAAATTAGTGATGCTCTATTTTGAGCATCACTACCTTGATTCGTCTTGGTTTTATTAGACATAAAAGTACATCTTCTGAGTATGTGAATTAAGAACACTAAAAATCTTTTTTAGTCGTACATCCTAATCACTGCGGAGAATAGAAGATTGCACAATCGCCTGGGCATCTAATACTAGTAATATTTCTTCTTGTTGTACAATGCACCCACATAAATAAGGAACTAAACTGGATGCCACTTGTCCTATAGGAGAATGAATATCATCAACGATGAACTTGATTGTACCTTTGATTTCTTGTACAACTAAGCCCAACACCAATGATTCCACTCGAATCACGATTATATTGTACTGCCGCAGTCGATAATCTAGGGATTCTAAATTCAGCATTTTTGGCAAATCAACTACCCAAATTATCCGACTCCGCCAATTCATTAATCCTAATATGCAGGGGGGCATATTGGGCATCGACGTGATAGATTCAACAGGCACAATAATTGCTTCTTGCGTATGCCTCATTGATAAAACAGCAGTAGTTTGTTGATTTAGCTGAAACTTCAGATAACCATCTGCTAAATTATTTTTAGTTTGTTTTGAGGAAAGAGTAATGTTTGTACTAGTCATTAATTCAAATTACCACTGATTTAATAGTACGTAGGAGATGTTCGCGGGTGTAAGGCTTAGTTATATAAGCATCTGCACCTTGTCTCATCGCCCACAAACGGTCAATTTCTTGATTTTTGGAACTACAAATTACAATCGGCACTTTTGCAGTAATCGCATTTCTTCTGAGAGAACGACACAATTCAAATCCACTCATTTCAGGCATTACTACATCAGTAACGATCGCATCTGGTTTTTCTAACACAGCTTTTTCTAAACCCTCTTTTGCACCACTTGCTTTAATTACGTTGTAACCACTCTCTTTGAGATAATGGCTCATCAATTCCAATTCGCTGGGAGAATCTTCTACAATCAGAATCGTGCCAAGCAAAGTCAGGCTCACTATTAAATCTCCTAAAAAGTAACTTAAGGCAATTAAATTTGGTTATATAGGAATCCGATTTGATTTTTAAACAAAATTAGTATTTGTAGGGTGCGTTAGGCGAAACGCTAACGCACCAAACCCTTAAGAATGGCGCGTTACGCTGTCGCTAACACACCCTACGTATATTTTAAAAAATCAAATATGAGTCCCAATACAGTTCAGTTAAGCAATTTTTTTCCTTCTCTTTCTACTCTCTGCGTCCTCTGCGCCTTGGCGGTTCGTTAAAAAATTGACTTGGATAACAGAGTTTTAGCCTTAACTGAACCGTATTGATATGAGTCCTATATACCAATACAGTTCAGTTAAGCATTTCTTTTTTCTCTTTGCGTCCTTAGCGTCCTTCTCCCAAAGGGAGAGGCTAGCGCTAAGGGAGAAGGTGGTTCAATAACTTTCATAACTCAAATAGGATTAGTATAGTTATTGCTTGTGACTAATCAACCAAGATATTTAAAAACCATTTTGAGCAATTCTGATTGTGTAAAAGGCTTAGTCAAATATCCTGATGACCTGACAATTTTAGCCTTTGCTCTATCAATAAATCCCGTTCTTCCTGTCACCATAATAATTGGTGTATTTTTAAAAGCTGAATGTTTCCGTAATAAAGAACATAGCTCGTAGCCATCTAAACTTGGCATTTCGACATCTAGCAAAATGAGATCAGGCTTACTCCGGAGAATTTGCATTAAAGCTTTTACCGGATCGTTGATCATCACAACCGAAAATGTGTTTTCATCCAAAAAATGCTTCATGGAATTCAAAACTGTTTGACTATCATCAATACAGGCAATTGTATATAGCTTTTTGCCAACAGATGGCTGAGTATTTTGATTAATCTCAGGAATATCAAAATTGATTGATATCGGCAATTTTTGCCCAAGTTTTATTTGCAATTGTGGCTGAAATTGAGACGTTTGTGTTGTAGACAAAACTTGAGAACCCGCACCAGATGGAATTGATGACTGGATATTTTGCCGATTTCGTAACTGCTTTTGACAATGTTCAACAAGTAACCGCAAGTCCAGGCGACAAAACTTTGGTAGTTCATCCAAAGAGCTTTCAGAACTGAATTCATAGCTCCCTTCTTTTAAACACAGAAATGATTCCAGAACTTCTTTAGCCAATTCATTTATCAGGCTTGCTGCTTGCACAGAGTTGATATAGCCCTGATTTACTAACCAACAAATAGCTTGGTAATCCGCATTTTGTATTGATTGATGTTCATTCTTCGTCTCAAACATCAGCTGCATCTGCACGCGAGTGGCGCTGTTGAGAGCGGGAATTTGCTGGCTTAAGCGTCGCAAGTGACTGTCAAGGCGCTCAAACAGTTTATCTGAATAGGAGGCATAGGTAAGTTTACCATCCTCTAGATAAATTGACCAAGAAGCTGCACCCGTAAATATGCTTAAACATCCTGTAGCACGCCGACTGGTTAATTGTGCCAACAGAGATAGCGGATGTAGTTTCTGGAACAACCTGTAGCTACCTATAGGAGTTGTGCTCATTTTGCTTTTACTCCAGCTAAATTCGATATGTGTAAGCTAAATTTGTGTAGAGTTATTCCACAATTTAAATCAGTTAAAAAGCATCAAACTTTTGTATTTTAAAGTACATCAGTTTACATCTAGGTTTGTGGTGAAACTCAACGACAGTAGCGTTATTTTCAGATGAGCAAATCTGAGTAAATTCGTAAATTGTGATTAATTTACTTACTGTTACTGAGATTTATAAACATCTTTCGAGAAATAAGACATAGAAATATCAAGACTAGATGAAGCCACTTTCCATTGAGTAACCCCAATCTGACCACGGGAATAATACTGATTTTGTAGACGGTAATATATTTGAACTTCTGTATTTACACGTAAGTAAAATCTAGTCCTTAAGTAAGTAAGAACTAAATGAAGCCACTTTTCATTAAATATCCCTGTTGTGACTACAGGGATAATACTGATTTTTTTGACAAAAATAAAACAAAACATAATTTATAAGGGATTGTGACAATACCATTAGGACAGTTTATTCTTTATTACGATATTTTAGAAGAACAAGGAAGCGACCGGATTTTATATCTTGCTATCCCCCAATACAGTTCAGTTAAGGCTAAAAACTAAATCTGGTGTAGGTTGGGTTGAGGAACGAAACCCAACATTATCGAGACTTTGTTGGGTAACGCTTACGCTCAACCCAACCTACTATTCTCTTAACTGAACCGTATTGTGCTATCCCCCACCGAACTTACACTGAAATTTTCAACGAACCCATCGGCAAGATTTTATTAAAAAAGAACCGCTTACGTTTACTTGTATTTGACCCAAAGCAAGAGGTAATTATGCAATGGATACCTTAGAGAAATATCAAAAAACAATCGAAGATGTTCTGAATGAATATATAAAAATACCCTATTCAAATTGTCAGTTAGAAACAAAGCTAATCATCGATCGCACAGCTACTAATTACATAGTAATGACTTTGGGATGGCAGGGAGAAGAACGAGTTCATGGTTGTATTATCCATATTGAAATCATTGATAGAAAAATTTGGATTCAGCGCGATGGGACTGAATATGGCATTGCCAATGAACTCGTAGCCGCAGGAATTCTCAAAGATAAAATTGTTTTAGCTTTTCATCCAGAGGATGTTAGACAATACACTGATTTTGCGATCGCTTGATTCTCAAAAATATGCCATCGCTAATTGTTGATGAATGCGAACCCCCAGTGACAGTTTTAGATGACAGGAGAATGCGATCGCTTAATTGTTGATGAGTGCGAACGCTTAGTGGGAGTTTCAGATATAGGATTAGTATTTGATTTCTGAAAAAATATAAGTATGTATAGTGGCGTGACAAGGCTAAAATAGTGCATTAGCTTTCCTCTTGTGGGATGGGCGTCTCGCCCGTCCAGTGCGGGCTTTTCGGCCCACACCACAAGAAAATTTCTTGCAACAATTTAGTCTTGACACGCTACTACGTGTATTTGAAAAATCAAACATCAGTCCCATAACACAATACGCTTGGGTTAAGAGAATAGTAGGTTGGGTTGAGCGTAAGCGTTACCCAACAAAGTCTCGATAATGTTGGGTTTCGTTCCTCAACCCAACCTACACCAGATTTAGTTTTTAGCCTTAACTG
>NZ_JAIVFV010000236.1 GCF_020829445.1 Nostoc sp. CHAB 5836 | reverse complement strand
TAGAAGAATTGAAGAAGAATTCAGAAGTCAGAATTAATGAGTGGGGGATTCAGACCCACCACTCATTAAAGACCACTAAATCTCCGATTTAGTGGGGGACTTAAACCCGTTTATTCATCCGCCACTCTTTACTTAAAATATCCCTAGAATCGGGCTAAAATTGGGGTTGAAAACACTATTTTTGAGTAGGTGATGCCTAGGTTGGGCTGCGCCTACGCGTAATTTTGATACGCATCTTTTATTCTTACTCCATTGGTTCAGTACAAGAGTTAACTTCATACTTCTACTTATGACAAACTTTCAGCATAATTTCTAATTGGTAAAGCAACTTAAAATATAAACCTTAGCCGCCAAAGCATTGCGGTACTAAACTTCATCTTATGACATCCAATCAACCCTCTGAGCAACCTGTATCTGAATCTACCGCTAATGAAGTGTTCGACGTAGAGCAGCAAGACATTGCAAATGCTTTATTTCCCATCGTTGGCATTGCCGCCTCTGCGGGTGGATTAGAGGCATTTACACAGGTACTTAAGCATTTGCTTACCGATACAGGGATGGCATTTGTGTTGATTCAACACTTAGACCCTAACCACAAGAGTCTATTGAGCGAGATTCTGGCAAGAACAACTCAAATGCCTGTTATTGAAGTGCAAGATGGCATGACTGTAGAACCTAACAAGGTCTACATTATTCCGCCTAACACTAAGATGATGCTGTCTGCTGGAGTGTTGCAACTCACGCCGCGAGAGAAAGTTCATGGTAAATATATGCCTGGTGATGCGTTCTTTACTTCATTGGCAGCAGATCGAGGGAACAAAGCGATCGCAGTAGTTTTATCTGGGGCGGATGGAGATGGTTCACTGGGGCTGAAGGCAATCAAGGCAGCTGGAGGCGTAACTTTTGCTCAGTGTGAAGACACGGCAAAATTCGATAGTATGCCCAATACAGCTGTTGCCACTGGGAATGTGGATTTTGTGCTACCGCCTCAAAAAATCGCCGAGGAACTGGTAAACCTCAGTCGCAATCCTTTTATTTCTAACTCTTTGCCCGCGATCGCAGTTGAGAAATTGCCCAAACAGGGAAATGCCCTGGCGACTATATTTGTATTATTGCGATCGCAAACTGGCGTTGACTTCAGCCACTACAAGCCCAATACCCTCGATCGGCGAATCCAGCGCCGAATGCTGTTGTATAAACTAGAACGCTTGGAGGATTATGCCCAATATTTGCAAAATAATCCGAGTGAAGTCAAGGCGCTCTATGAAGAAATTCTGATCCACGTCACCCATTTTTTCCGCGATCCCGAAGCATTTCAACTCTTGAAAGAGCGAGTCTTTCCTACCATCATCCAAAACAAATCAGCAGGGTTGTCGATTCGGATTTGGATAGCTGGGTGTTCGACGGGCGAAGAAGTGTATTCCATCGCTATCTCCTTGCTGGAGTTTTTGTCGAATAAAGTAATCTCGCCGCCGATCCAAATTTTTGCCACAGACATCAGTGAAATAGCGATTGACAAAGCGAGATCAGGTATTTATGCAGAAAATCAAATGGTGGAAGTCTCACCAGAGAGCCGCCGCAGATTTTTTAATGCCCTTGAGGGCGGTGGATATCAAATTAGCAAAACTGTCCGCGAACTATGTGTGTTTGCCCGACAAGACTTGGGCAGCGATCCCCCTTTTTCTAACTTAGATTTAATTAGCTGCCGGAATGTACTGATTTACTTGGACGAAACGTTGCAAAAACGGATATTGCCCATCTTTCATTACAGTCTTAATCCGACTAGCTTCTTGCTGCTAGGGACTTCAGAAAGCACAGGTAAATATTCGGAGTTGTTTACTCTAATTGACAGAAAGTATAAAATTTATGCCAAAAAGCTAACTGCAATTCGTCCAAGTTTTTCATTTATTACCAGCAATTATCCGATAGTAAAAGTGGACGAACCAAAGCCGATCAATGAGAATTCATCGGATGAGTTTGACTTAGAGAAAAAAACTGACCAACTACTCTTGGATCGCTATGCCCCAGTGGGTGTAGTAATCAACAACAAGATGGACGTGCTGCAATTTCGGGGACAAATCGATCTCTATCTAAAACTTGCACCGGGGAAACCGAGTTTTAACTTATTCAAAATGGTGCACCAAGGCTTGCTCATCGAGCTACGGGCGACAATTTATCAGGCACAACGGCAAAAAATTCTAGTTAGAAAGGAAGGGTTACGGATTGAATCCGGCGATATTTCAAGAATCATCAATCTTGAGGTGATTCCATTCAACCCTGCGACTGACGAAGAACTCTACTTTCTAGTTTTATTTGAATCAGCCCCACCCATAATTAACAACCCCAGCACAGTAAATCCTGAGAGCGAAGAGCAGTCAGATTTAGCGCAGGAGATTGTTCGGCTAAAGCTTGAACTTGCAACTGCCATCCAAGAACGGGCTGCAACTCAAGAGTATCTGCAAGCGGTGATCCTTGAGCAGGAGCATATCAATCAAGACCTGAAAGTTGCCAATGAAGAAATCCTGTCGAGTAATGAAGAGTTGCAAAGCACCAATGAGGAACTAGAAACTGCCAAAGAAGAGATTCAGGCAACCAACGAAGAACTCAACACCACTAATGAAGAACTTCGGTCTCGTAATCTGGAATTACACCAACTTAACAACGATCTCACGAATTTACTTGCCAGTATTAATATTCCCATTTTGATATTGACTTCGGACTTACGCGTTCGACGTTTTACGCCAATGGCGCAACGACTTTTCAATTTAATTCCCGCCGATGCTGGACGACCTTTGAGTGATATCAGAGCGAATCTCGATGTTCCTGAATTAGAAACTCTAATTTTGGAGGTACTTGACACACTCAGCACCAAAGACTTAGAAGTTCAAACTTTGGGGGGACATTGGTACAATCTCCGCATCCGTCCTTATCGCACCACAGAAAACCAGATTGACGGTGTAGTGTTGGTGTTAATAGATATTGATGTTCTTAAACGCAGTGCAGTAACGTTAGAAGAAGCGAGAAATTACGCCCAAGCGATTGTGGAGACGGTACAAGTGCCGTTAATCATGCTTGATTCTGATTTCCGGGTGAACAAAGCCAATCGCTCGTTTTATGAAACATTTCAGGTTTCAGAATCACAGACAGCGCAATCTCTGATTTTTGAGTTAGGGAACGGTCAGTGGAATATACCCGAACTGCGATCGCTCCTAGAAGACATTCTCGTCAACGATACCAGTATTGAAAACTGGGAAGTAGAGCATCGTTTTGAGCAGATTGGGCAGAAAACCATGCTGATCAATGGTTGGAAAATTATTCAACAGGGAGAGGCTCAAAGGATTTTGCTGGCCATTGAAGATATCAGCGATCGCAAGCAGTTTGAGTTAGAGCGATCCGAGCTATTAGCACAAGAGCAGTCAGCCCGTCAACAGGCCCAAATTGCCAACCGAGCCAAAGATGAATTCCTGTCGAACCTCTCCCATGAACTTCGTAATCCGCTCAATACCATACTGGGCTGGGCGCAAATTTTCCGTACTCACGATTTAGATTCTTCAGCAGTCACTCGTGCCTGGGAAGTGATCGAGCGGAGTGCTAAGGTGCAAGCTCAGTTAATCGATGATATGCTGGATGTCTCACGAATTACGAGTGGCAAGCTTCATTTAAACACTCGTCTAATCGATCTAGTTTCAGTAGTGGATGCCGCCATTGAGTCTATCGAATTTTCCGCAGAGGCGAAAGGCATTCAGATTGTTTCACAGTTGAACTCGGCGACAGTTGTCGGAGATTTTGATCGTTTACAGCAAGTTCTGTGGAATTTACTTTCTAACGCGATTAAGTTCACTCCAGCCGGTGGGCGAGTGGAAATCACGCTCGAAGCTGTATATACTCATGCTGAAATTCGAGTCAGCGACACCGGAATTGGCATCCGGGCAGACTTGCTGCCATATATTTTTGATCGCTTCCGGCAAGGAGATTCTAGCACCAGCAAAACAACTCAGGGACTTGGATTAGGCTTGTCAATCGTCCGTCATATTGTCGAACTTCACGGTGGAACAGTTCAAGCGCAAAGTCCAGGCGAGGGACTAGGAACCACGATCGCCATCAGGCTGCCTCTGCGCTCAATGCCGTTGGAGATTACACCGCCAACTGATTTAGAGCCGAGGGTTTTGCCAGAGACTCCGGATACATTAGATGCTAAAAATCCACCCCTTACCCTTCAAGGGTTATGCATCTTGGCTGTAGATGATCAAGCGGATAGCCGCGACTTAATCCAGTGGATGTTAGAAGACTGTGGGGCTGAAGTAGTGGTTGTGACATCGGCAAGAGAAGCGATCGCGGCTTTAACTGAATCTCCTGGCAAATATGATGTACTTCTAGCAGATATTGGGATGCCAGAGGAGGATGGTTTCTCCCTAATTCGTCAGGTGAGAGCGCTTGAAGCGGGGGGACAAATTCCAGCAGCAGCAATCACTGCCTATGCCACCGAACAAGAGCAGCAAACGGCAATTGATGCTGGTTTCCAAATGCATCTAGCTAAACCGATTGACCTTGCTGAATTGGGATTGATGATTGCAAATTTGAGTGGACGAGTCACAGATAATTCGTAATTTGTCATTTGTCATTTGTCATTTGTCATTTGTCATTGAGGGTACTGTTGTCAAATATAGCAATATAACATTTGATTTTTGAAAATTTGCGGTATCTAGATCCCCGACTTCTCAAAGAAGTCGGGGATCTAATTTTTCACAAATTATTTAGGACTGCTATATATCATGTTTGAATAAATGTTTGAATTACGTATAAATTGTCTAATCTGCACCTAAAACATTCTTAAGTTATAGATGATATTTAACATTTTTACTTAAAAAGATACAAAACATATTTAATTTTTTCTATTAAAACAGAAAGTATCAACTATGAATTGAGGAATCAAAAGCATGACTGCAACCTTCATGAAGCTGCCTAAGTTTCGCAATAGTCAATGGGTGAGCTTTGTAGGTGGAGAAGGGATTGTACGCAACTACACCCCTGAATCTGGTACATGGACGTATCTCATTGAGATGGCATTAGGGCTAGAGCCTGACTTTGGCAGAGTTGGTGCAGAAACTATGATACTCCTCACCGAGGCAGATTTGCGGCTTACCACATAAGTAGGGTAATTACTTGTAATAAAATCTCTCAATGTAGTTGGGTTGAACGGCAGTGAAACCCAACATGAACAAGGATCAAACGTTGGGTTTCGTTGCTCAACCCAACCTACAGATATTATAAGTGTTTAACCGAACTTGATATCATATCGTGTCATGCCCCATGCCATTCTCGGTTGGAGAGTTCTTTTATCGGCAATAAACTGGCTTCAATCTTCTGGCGCACAACGTCTGTAATCTCACAGTTGCTATTAAGGCAATCAATAAGCAACTGATTGGCATTATAATATTGTTGCAATACTTGCTGTTGCTGTGGGCTGAAGTGCCAGTGATGCTCAATGTTTCGATGCTTGGCGATCGTGGCTTTTAACAGTTCCATCCAGGCAGGATAACTTCTGTCCCACCATGTCTGAAACCTTTCTCTACTTTGTTCTGGATCAGGCAGTAGATCTTTAAGTTGTTGTAAAGCTTGATGTAAGCCAGCATCTTGAACGATCGCTAAAGCATAACTCAAAGCATCGTCGCAGGCATGGGCATCGACAAAATTAGATTTGCAGTCAATAGTGCATTCCATTACTAGGTTATCTAATGCCGCATCCAAAAAAATACCCTGATCAAGCATGCAGACAAGAGCAAAGTGCGAGATCAGGTGAGGAGTTCGAGCCAGAGCAAGGTAAAACGCGCAAATTGCAGTAGGCTGGGAGGGAACGGCAAGGGACTTGTGATTTGCCCAAGTTAAAAATTTTTGCAAATATGGATCTTCAGCCACTAGCGCATCAACTTCCTGCTTCATCAACAGTACTAGGAAATCTGCACTCCGCAGCATGGCAACCGTTAACAAAAAGATTTCACGCCACCTGGGTTCACTAATATGACTCACTAGACGTTCTAACGGTTGTTCTAATGTTTGTAAATTATAACTGGCAACGATTTTTCGAGCAGTTAGGTATTCTTGAAACGTCAAATAAGAGAAGGAGAAAATCCCCCGCACTCGTTCTGCTAGTAATCCATGTTGTAACTCTATCGCCTGAAGTACCTCTTCACTATCTAATTGCAATTCCTCTGGTTCCGTCGAAGCATTCGGTAAATCACAGATATAATTGCTAATATATTGTTCAACAATGCGTTGTTCAAAAAAGTAATTACCCTGCTCAAATGTCGCGCTAGCAACCTGACTCAGCAACTTCAGATTTTGTGATAATAAGAAACCTTCGTACACTTGATCCCGTTCAATTGCTTTAGTTTCATCCCATTTGCCCAGGAGGAGGTCTAAACATTGCTTATAAAACGCAATTTTTTGGTTTGGGAATTTGTTCTGCTGATGAAAAACCCAGCAGGCGAGATGTAAAAACAAGGGGGAGACGGCAAGTCTACGAAATTGTAAATTTTCGGGTAAATCTAGTTTCTTAATAAACTCAATTGCCTGTTCTTGTTTATTCTGGATGTTCGTTTTTGTAAGTGCTGTAAACCACTTGTGAGCAAAAGCAACAATTTGGTCTTGACTAAATGGGGCAATTTCAACATCTGTAAAGCGTCTAAGGTTGAAAGCTTTAGCCGCCGTGCGGCAGGTGACGACAAATATATTCTTTTGATACTTTTCAGAGAATCTGCGAATCTCATTGGCGACACCCTTCCTTTCTTGATGAAGCACTTCATCTAATCCATCCAGCAACACCAACACTCTGCCTGACAACAACAAAGTTTCAAGCACAGATGGATCGGAAATCCCACAGGTAAGGAATTCCTTGCAAATATAGTTGAGTAAATTGAACTCTCCTGCTTCTCTAGATTCGTCGGCAAAATCTCTTAAGGTGACAAAAATGGCAACCCGATTTGCAGCAAATCTACCTCGGTTGCATTCAATCGCCAGATGTTGTAAAAAAGTGGTTTTACCTACTCCCGGTTTACCCAACACCCGTAGCTTTGAGTAAGTTTGAACTGCTGTGATCCCCGCGATTTCTATTTGGGATACTTCACCTAAACCAAAGCGATCAAATTCTTTTGATGTAAACTTTTGCAAGTCAGCAAACTCTAACCACTGAAAGCTTGCAATCTCCTCCAAAATGTTGACATCTATGTAAATGTCGTCGATTCTAACGGGGCGACTAACATTTAATAACTGCAAAGTGCCGCACTGGTCTTGAATTTTGTCAAAGCGTTGCGATCGCACTTGTTGTACTAGAGCATCAATATCTAAAAATTCAGCAGCACCAAGTTCTTTTGATTCGCTTAATTCTTCTGGAGGATTAGCCGCAATTTCCCGCCAATTCAACGACAACACAGAGCAAATTTCTATAAATATATAACGGTCAACCGAACGCCCACTAAAAAACCGCCAAATTGGTTGGCGAGTCTTTAAGTTGACTTCAAAAGCCAAATTGTCTTGTGTCCACCCCTTATGAGCGAACGCTTTTTTGGCTTGTTCAATGCCGGTGACTGATCCCTGGAGCGATCGCTTGACCATAGAAGCTTACACACATCAAACAAGAATTTTTCAAGATGATTTATTTAAAGCATCTTCCCCTAATATCCTCTCATTGCATTGTTCTCAGTTAAACATGACTGGTTTAAGTGTTATTTTTAACTTTTTTTTGTGTGTATTCCGGAATTATGGTATATTTAATAACTCTAGTGGTGCGGCAATCTAAACTTTATGTAAGATTAAATAGTTGCTATTATTGTACCACTCCTCCACAGTTGTGTATAAAGTTAACCTAATATCATTCGTGACAAGTTAAGGGAAAAATATTTTTGTCAACAGTAATTAAGCTATAAATCAACGGGTATATTGGGTATCAAATTTATCTATCTTTTGAATAAAGTAGCAATTGATTTCGTGATGATACACCAAGTGTGATATTTTGTTTAGCGACGGGAGCTACTGTCAGTAGAGCGAAAAGTTTTGCGATCGCTAAAAAATAGTTATGAACAGTAAACCAAAAAGTTTTTTAGAAGTCTTACCACCTGGACATTTCAGCTAAAACCAGGGATCTCACAGAACTCACAAAACAACGTTTTATTGAGGATTTCAGACGATACCCCTAGCTACCTTCAAGCGAGCGATCGCTTGAACCCTCTAAAAGCAATGGTGAATACTCCAGATTCACAATGGCTGAAACCCTTGTTTTTAGCTTGGTTTTGAAAAGTTTGTGGTTTACTGTAAGGAGTTAGCCAACAGTTAAATCAGTGATAATGATTGATTTTGAACCTTGGGATAGGTTATTGCGTCAGTATGTTGATCAACAGGGTCGTGTAGACTATATTGCTTGGAAAACAGAGCAACCATCTGCGATCGCAGATTGGTTGTCAAGTCCAAAAAATCTGG
>NZ_JAIVFV010000235.1 GCF_020829445.1 Nostoc sp. CHAB 5836 | reverse complement strand
GCAAACAGGATCAGGGCAAGAACCGTACATCTAAGGTAATACCTGAAAAGCGGATATTATTTGAACAGTTGTCTTTACAATTGTTTAATTAAGAATCCCCGTTCCCTTTAGGGCGGGGAGTGTCAACTTGTATCAGTTAAAGCACTCTGGTAGTTTACAGCGCATAGAATAAGTAAATAGGTCATTAGTCATTTGTCCTTTGTCATTTGTAAATGACCAATGCCCCATGCCCAATGACCAATGCCCCATGCCCAATGACCAATGACTAACTTTATCAAACAAACTTTTGCTAGTTTAATTGGCACCTTACTAGGACTAATTATTTTTGGTGGTCTAGGAACCACTGGACTGTTCTTACTGGTATTGGCTGCTACCTCCTCTAAAGATACTGGGCCAAATGTCAAAGATAAGTCAGTGCTAGTTTTTGACTTGTCAATGAAAATTACTGATAGTGAACCTAGTTCAGGCGAACTGTTTCAAAACACAATATCAGGTGTAGATGACGAGAGGATGGCACTGCGCAAAGTTGTGGAAACTTTGGAAAAGGCGCGGCGCGATCCGCGAATTGTCGGCATCTACTTAGATGCAACGAACACAAGCCGAACTGGTAACGTCGGCTATGCCTCTCTTAAAGAAATTCGGAAAGCGCTGGAGGAGTTTCGTGCTGCGGGGAAAAAGATTGTAGCCTATGGCAGTGATTGGAGTGAAAAGGAATATTACCTTAGTTCAATAGCAGATTCCATCATACTTAATCCTCTGGGAATGATGGAAGTCAATGGTTTGAGTTCACAACCAATATTCTTAGCGGGAGGATTGCAAAAATATGGCATTGGTGTTCAAGTCGTGCGGGTAGGGAAATTTAAAGGAGCTGTTGAACCGTTTATCCTCACAAAATTGAGTCCAGAAAACCGTGAACAAACTCAGAGATTGCTGGATGATGTTTGGGGAGAATGGCGCACTGCTGTAGGCACAAGTCGGAAAATTGAGCCTGATAAATTGCAGGCGATCGCAGATAATCAGGCAATACTAGAAGCCACACAAGCCAAAACTAGCGGTTTAGTTGATCAAGTACAATACCCCGATGAAGTGGTAACTGACCTGAAAAAGTTGACAAATAGCGATAAAGAAGACAAAACATTCCGACAAATTAGCCTGAATAGCTACGCAGAAGTTTCTGGCAAATCTTTGGGTGTAGAACGTAGCTCAAAAAATCAAATTGCTGTTGTTTATGTTGAGGGTGAGATTGTCGATGGTAAAGGTGATGATGGGCAAGTAGGAGGCGATCGCTTTGCGAAAATCTTCAACAAACTACGACAAGATCAGGATGTGAAGGCTGTTGTATTACGAATTAATAGTCCTGGTGGTAGTGCCACCGCAGCCGAAGTCATGCAGCGAGAAGTAAAATTAACTCGTGAGGTGAAACCAGTTGTTGTTTCAATGGGTGATGTCGCTGCCTCCGGTGGTTATTGGATTGCTAGCGACTCTAACCGCATTTTTGCCGAACCAAATACCATTACAGGTTCCATAGGTGTATTCGGGTTGCTGTTCAATGGAGAAAAACTGGCAAAGGATAATGGTATTACTTGGGATTCGGTGAAAACCGGACGCTATGCTGATAGTCAAACAGTTTCGCGTCCCAAATCGCCTCAAGAATTGGAACTTTATCAGCGCAGTGTTAACCGTATTTATAATATGTTTCTGAATAAAGTTTCTCAAGGTCGCAAACTCCCAGAACAAAAAGTAGCAGAAATTGCCCAAGGAAGGGTTTGGTCGGGTGAGGCGGCCAAAGAAATTGGTTTGGTGGATGAAATTGGCGGTTTGAATATTGCGATCGCATACACTGCCAAGGAGGCGAAACTAGGAGAAGACTGGGAGGTGCAAGAATATCCTCGCACTAGCAGCTTTGGAGAACGTTTTTTTGGGCGTGTAACAGAAGAGGCGCGGACTGCTTTCGGGATTGAGTCAGCACAACTCAAATCAGCCAATCCCCTCACCGCCGAATTCCAGAAATTGCAACAGGAAGTAGAGATTTTGCAAAAGATGAACGATCCACAGGGGATTTATGCCCGCTTACCTTTCAACTTGAAGATTGAGTAGATTTTTTTGAGCATCAATCGGCGAAAACTCACCAACTACCCCGAGGCGGATGAGTTGACCTAGCCATAAATCAGCTGACATTTGCTGCATGGATGTGTAAAGTAATTAAAAGTGAACTACCATAGTACTTTTGACACATCCATCTATGCCTAGAAAAACACAACGCCTTTTGCTGCTAATTGTCTCCTGTGGTATTACTGGTGTAATTTTAGGAGGTACTGCTGGTTGGGCAGAAAGTAGTCTCTGCCTGGAAGACAGTAAGGTTACAAGTGAGTGCCTAAGCCAAAATCCAATCCAAAAAACTATCCAAGGAATGAGTACTGGATTGTTAGCTGGGGCTGGGGCCGCTTTTGGTGCAGTCTGGCAGTTACGGCATGAAGATTGAGCATTAGCTACCACTAACCCAAAACTTCGGGTTAGATTAGGTTTCTGGACTAATTAGCCAGTGCCTCCACTTTGACGGTCAATCATCCTGATTTATCTGGCTTTGGAAGAATAGCGATCTATTAATGCATGAGCAAATTGTTGGTGCTGACTTTTCCCGTTAAGTCTCTCTAGCAAGCTGCCAACCCTCACTCTTGTCATGCAATTTTAACCAGCCCCGCCACAGTACCTGGATACCAATAGGAGTTTTATGTCGATGTTCTAAGTAACCCCCTAAACGAGCGATGCCTACGGCGGGCTTCGCCAACGCTTCCACAGCCCAACTAACAGTTAATATCTTGGGTAGTTTAGGTGATTTAGCTTTCAAAATGCGAAGCTCAAGGGGATTGAGGATAACAATTGCGTCGGCGTTTGGCTGGGTACGGTGTAGATAAGTCAACTGCAAAAGCTCAACAGCAATCACACGTAAAGATTGCAATTAAGGTTTTCATCCCATCAGCAGCAAGTCTGTATCTTTCTACTTGGCATCCCGACTTGAAAATTTTATGATACTCTTCTACACGCCAACGGTAAGAATACCAACGTAAAATCGTAGCCGCCATCTCAATATCTGCGATCGCTTCCGTGGTGAGCAACATCCACTCCACAGGGGTTTCACCGCCTGGGCAATCAACTTCCGTCGCATAAACAGCAGATACGAGTAGAGGATCGCGGAGAAAAGTAGTGTCTCCAACACACAACACGACATCATATTCTGCAACAGTTTCCGCCGTCATTTGACAGTGCGGCTCTATTAGTTTTGCAAATTCCACTTTTGGGTTGGCAAAAACTCATAAGCCCTCTTGAGTACGGTTCCCTTGTTGAAGATTTCCGATAGTGCTTTGCCAAATCCAAGACTTAGAGCATAGCCGAAAGACAAAAGCACGCTCATTCAATCGGCGTTGGCGAAGCCTACCGTAGGTAATCGCCTAAATCATAAGTCGCAAAATTTTTCTCCCACCAGTCCAGCATTGCTTGTCGCCTCCAGCACCCGATTTCAATTACTGTACCGTATATGGTGTGCTTTCTCCTCAATCCTTTGTGAGCAAGCTTTTCGAGACTTAACGGGAAAAGTTAGATGCAATATCTGTAATTTCCATTGATTTGTCCCAAACATTAATCAAGTTTTGTAATAAGTCTTGGAGTTGATTTAATTCAACATTATTTATTTCACTTTTTTGTTGTATTAAAGACACGTACAACAAACTTTCTGACAACAATATTGGAACTAATTCACGAATTGCACTCTTTTGTGACCAAGAGTTAAGGCGTGCCAAACTAGCTGCCAATTCTCCTAATTGTTGCGCGTGGGGTTGACGTAAAAAACTTGCTTCAATTGCACTCCAGTTAGGCATTACAATCCTCCTAACAATTGCTTAGTAATTTGGCTAACTTGTTCTCGAATTTGGTTAGATCGACTACCTTAAGTTACTAAAGTACTTTGCAACACAACCGAAGCAGCTACCTCCAGCCTTGGACGATCGCGCCGCCGAAAATGCTACGATTCACCTCGCTGGTGAAGATGCTATAGGGAAAGGCGGGATCAAGGGCACTGCTCTCGTCCAGCGTCCGGATCTGTTCCGGGGTGAGGCGGATGTCCAATGATGCCAGATTGTCATACAGTTGTTCGAGCAAGCTTGCACCCAGAATCGGCGAGGTAATGCCAGACTGTGCCAAAACCCAGGCAAGGGCGACCTGCGCCAAGGGGCGATCGACTTCCTCTGCCACCGTTCGCAGGGTATCAAGGACGCGCCAGTTACGATCGGTGAACATCTGGTTCCCGAAAGGATTGGGGCCAATCAGCCGTCCTTGACCGCTCGCCCCCGCCTCCTCGCGCTGGTACTTGCCAGTGAGGAAACCAGCAGCAAGCGGACTCCAGGCACAGATGCCGAGACCGCATTCACGGGCGGCGGGCAGATGTTCGCGCTCAATGCTGCGTTCAACGAGCGAGTACGCCAGTTGCATGGCGATGGGCCCGGGAATGTTATGCGCTGTGGCGATCGCCGCTGCCTTGGCAGTGTACCAGGCTGGCACATTTGAGAAGCCGAAGTAGCGGATCTTGCCGACGCGCACCAGGTCGCCGAGCGACTGTAGTACTTCTTCAACAGGCGTTACCATATCCCAGGTGTGCATCCAGTAGAGGTCAACGTAGTCGGTACGGAGGCGGCGCAGCGAACCCTCAAGCGCCCGATGCATGTTTTTGCGTCCGTTGCCGCCTGCATTCGCGTTGCCCGGTTCGCCGCCGTGAAAGCTGAACTTGGTTGCAAGCACTAGTTGGTCGCGTAGGCTGCGATCGGTGATATAGCTACCAATCAGTTCCTCGCTGCGACCCTTGGCATACACATCGGCGGTGTCGATGAAGTTGCCGCCAGCATCGACATAAGCATGGAAGATGGACTCAGAAACCTCATCGGGCGCACCCCATCGCGGGGTGCCGAAGGTCATGGTGCCGAGGGTGAGCGGGCTGACGATCAAGCCGGAGTGTCCGAGAGTGCGGAAGGCGGTAAGGCTCATAGGTTTCTTTTCTGGCTGAAACAACAAAGTCGATGAAGAGTACTGAGTTAAAAGTGCTGAGTGCTGAGTAAGAAGAGGAGTACTGAGTACTCAGAATGGTAAAAGTGTCTTGTATGTGTCAATCAAGCTCATAACGCAAAGAAGGGACACAGAAGTGATGTCTTCAATACCTAGAAGGCGCTGGCTGTCGGGCGGACAATGATTTCGTTGACATCGACATCATCCGGTTGGCACACAGCAAATAAGACAGATTGGGCGATCGCCTGAGGGGTGAGGGCAGTTTTGCGAAGTTCTTTTAAGAAGCCTTTTACTGCATCGTCCGTGATATCAGAGCCGAGTTCGGTCTCAACGACACCAGGGGATATGATGGTCACGCGAATGTTCTTCGACTCCTGGCGCAGTCCATCAGATATCGCCCAAACAGCATATTTTGTCGCGGAATAGACTGCACTGGTGGGCCCTACCATGTGAGCAGCGATCGACGCAGTATTGATAAACTGTCCGCCGCCTTGTGCTTCCATGATCGGTAAACCAGCCGCAATGCCGTTCAATACGCCACGAATATTTACATCAATCATGGTGTCCCACTCCTCGACTTTCAGGGCATTCATTGGAGACAAGGGCATCACACCTGCATTGTTGAAGATGACATCGACGCGACCAAATTTTTCTTTAGCAAAATGAATGAATGCTTTCACATCCTCGCGATCGGTGACATCCACTGCTTTGAATTCTGCAATGTTTCCCTGGTCGCGGATCTCTTTGACAATCGCTTCTAGCTTTTCTGTACGCCGTGCCCCCAGAACTACATTTGCACCGTTTTGAGCAAGTAACTTTGCTGTGGCTTCACCAATGCCACTACTGGCTCCAGTGATCGCAATAACTTTGTTTTCTACATTTAACATGATGACTGTCCTTGCTGTTGAGGTTGATTTGACTTAGAAAAATATGCCTCTAGAGACTTCAATTCTTTGGGTATTTACTCATCGGTTTCCGCGATGGGTGAATGGCCACAGTAGGCGATCGCAGAAACAACACTGTTCACTTTTGCCTCACTGCTGCGATCCGTCACAATTACACCAACCCCTTTTTTCGCCAGTCCTTGGCTCGCTCCTGTGACTAAAGCAATTTTTGCCTTGTTTCTCTTCATTGCCTCATCCTTTCAGCCTTGTCTTTCAGCATGGGTTCATCATAAGGTTGAAAAGCTTTTCCCTAAATACACAAACCTTGCAGATGATTGCCTAATCCTCTCAAGTCAGGCGTTGGCAAGGGAGAAATATTCTCTATAATGAGCCTATGAGGATGGTATCAGTCAGGAATGAGCGCGTGGTGATTGAAACACTGAACTATGAAGCGGCAATCAGCAAGTGTGACGAACTGGCAGCATTAGTCGCCCGGCACACTGACAGTAGGGGAAACGGTGTTCATCCAACAGCAATTAGTCAGTTAGAATTCATGCGGAAATCTGATACTTCAACCACAATGCAGGGAGTCGCCGAACCGATTCTCGGCATTGTCGTTCAAGGCAAAAAAGAAGTGTTGCTAAATGAGGAAACCTATGGGTATGGTGTGGCTCAATATCTAGTGGTGTCGGTGGATTTGCCGCTCTGTGGATGTGCGATCGAGGCGACACCTGCGAAGCCGTATCTAGGATTTAAGCTAGATTTAGACCCCGTTCAACTCTGTGACATTATTGCTCAAACTAACCCAAGCATGGGTAAGAAAGAAAACTCGGTTAGAGGCTGGTTCATCAGCGATGCCGATCCATCGTTGATTGATTGTGCTATCAGGCTGACACGGCTTTTGGACACACCGCAGGATATTCCATTCCTAGCACCAATGATCGTCCGCGAAATCTACTACCGTTTGCTAATTGGTGAACAAGGTGAAGCAGTTCGCCAAATTGCCACATCGGGCAGCAATATGCAGCGCATTGCTGAAGTGATAAAACTTATCAAGGCTGATTTTACAAAGTCACTGCGGGTTGAGGATCTAGCTCTTCAAGCCAATATGTCTCCTTCCTCGTTCCATCGCCATTTCAAAGAAGTCACCTCCATGAGTCCGCTGCAATATCAAAAGCAATTAAGACTATTGAAAGCGCGTCACCTGATGCTTGCCGAGAATGCCGATGCGACCCGTACTGCCTATCAGGTGGGGTACGAAAGTCCTTCACAGTTTAGTCGCGAATATTCTCGGATGTTTGGTGCGCCTCCTATGAAGGACATTGAACGATTACGAATAGCTTGAGCAAAGACTGTGAATTCGCTACAGCAAACTGCAAACATCCAGAGATATAGCTTTTAATTTATAAGAAGTAAGTTGATCAATATAAATTTGTGTATGAGAGCCAAATGTTAAAAGAACTTCACCTCCAACAAGTTGGTCCTGCTGCCCATTTTGATGTCGCATTTGCTGATAGGCTCAATAAGTAGGTCGGCGTGAAAAAACTAAACTATGTAAAGATAAATAAATACGGATAATATATCTACCGAGGTGACTAAAAATATGGGCGCTCGTCTAAGGGTATTTCTGACATCGGAGCAAAACAAGACCCTCTTAAATCTAAGAACTACCGATGTACCACAAAAAGTTAAAGACCGAGCAGAGGTAATCAGGTTAAACGCACATGGCTGGTATGTGGAAAAAATAGCTGCTCACTTTAACTGGACTTGTCAAACAGTCAGAGAAGTTTTACATAAATGGCAGAAGTTAGGTATAGAAGGGCTTTGGGAATTACCAGGGCGAGGGGGAAAACCGAAGTGGACCGAAATGGACATAGCATTTTTGGAAGAATGCCTGAAAAAAGAAGCACGTACATACAACAGTCTTCAACTAGCCCAGAAATTAGAGAGCGTAGGCGCAGCCCGCCGCAGGCATCGCTCCATTAAACTAAGTCCCGACAGGTTAAGACGGGTACTCAAAAAAAGGGGATCATTTGGAAACGAGCGAAGAAGAGTCATCAAGGAAAACAAGACCCCGTAATACGGGAAAAAAAACAAGTAGACTTAGATATGCTGGAATTAGCTGCTGCTGGAGAAATAGACCTAAAGTATTTGGACGAATCAGGGTTTTGTGCATGGAGCGAACCTGGATACACCTATTACCAACGAGGGGAGCAAAAGCATTTAGAACAAACAAAGCGTCGTGGTCGTAGATTAAGCATTATTGGGTTTTTTCAACCAATAATAAGTTTTATTTACGGTCTTGTGATCGGGGGTGTTGGTCGTAAATCTTACATCCAGATGATGGAACATGAAGCTTTTGATACCCAGAAGGTTGGCCGCATCAGAGTAATAGTGCAGGACAACGGTCTAATACATCGATGTCACGAAGTTCAGCAGTTATGGTCAAAATGGGAAGAGATGGGTTTGTACATCTTCTTTTTGCCCGCATACTGCTCCCAGATGAACCCAATTGAATTGGAGTGGCAGCACCTTAAAAAAGATCAACTATGTGCAATACCTTCGCCAATTTACGAGAGTGGGTTGATGACGCTTGCACCATTAACTCGCTGTTCTCTGAGGTTTGGCAAAAACAATAAGTCCTAAAAATTCCTTTAAGGTTTACCACAAGGTTTTTTTTA
>NZ_JAIVFV010000234.1 GCF_020829445.1 Nostoc sp. CHAB 5836 | reverse complement strand
TACTTAACTCATCAAGATGAGATTGGGTACGGTCTTGTTTTATACTTAACTCATCAAGATGAGATTGGGTACGGTCTTGTTTTATACTTAACTCATCAAGATGAGATTGGGTACGGTCTTGTTTTATACTTAACTCATCAAGATGAGATTGGGTACGGTCTTGTTTTATGCTTAACTCATCAAGATGAGATTGGGTACGGTCTTGTTTTATGCTTAACTCATCAAGATGAGATTGGGTACGGTCTTGTTTTATGCTTAACTGCTCAAGCCGCTTGTTTGTTGATTCGGCATAGCTAGCAGTAGACACTAGCAATCGCTTAACAGTTTCGAGTTCATCTTCTACATGGTCTAGTCGCTGTGCGTTGGTCATGCTGTTTTGTGTTAGCTGGTTTCTTTATCTTCGGCGATCGCCTGAGTGACAATAACTTTTGTTAGTTAGGGGATGCTTCTAAATTTTCTTACCGCCCATCGTTTTAAGTACTGCCACTCTCGTTCATTTTCTATCAAGTCGGCACTAATTCACCAGGACGCAACTTCGACCACTTACCCGTTTCTCGTTTAAAGCTCAGACAACCAACAACATCCCATTCCATTTCAATCACATCATCTTTAGTCCGAATGTTGACATTGATAGAAGGTTCATTCGGATCAAAATTTGGTGTTTCGGTCAAGTGAGGCTGTTGGTGCTGCCCTTCTACGGCATGATAGGTAACACAGCTGTCTACATAGTGGCAGTTCACGCAAATACACATAATAGAACCAACTCCAGGGGCCTTTATTGTTAATCTAACTTAAGCCCAACTGTTATTCATGAGTTGCTGGGTTGATTTTTATTACAATGCATGAATCAGTTCCTTCTACCCTAGCTCCCGAAAATTGGCCTTTTAGTTTGGAATTCTTGCCACAGCCAGCTTACATGGTAGGTGGTGCTGTCCGAGATGCCATCCTTGGCAGAACTCGCGAATATCTGGATCTAGATTTTGTTATACCATCTAAAGCAGTAAAGGTAGCAAGAGCGATCGCTCATCATTACCAAGCTGGTTTTGTGTTACTCGATGCCGAACGACAAATTGCTCGTGTGGTTTTTCCCCACGCTACGGCTGACTTTGCCCAACAGGAAGGAAATAGTTTAGAAGTTGATTTGCACAGACGGGATTTTACAGTTAATGCGATCGCCTATAATCCCCATACCCAAGAAATTATTGATCCTCTGCAAGGTTATGCAGACTTGCAACAGGGCATTTTGCGAATGGTATCACCCGCGAACTTAGAAGATGACCCTTTGCGCTTAATGCGAGGTTATCGCCAAGCTGCCCAACTAGGTTTTACTATTGAGCCAGCTACCAAAGCCGCAATTCGTTCTTTGGCATCACATATTAGCAAAGTTGCAGCCGAACGAGTTCGGGTAGAAATTGGCTATCTGCTGGCAAATTCTCAGGGTACTCCTTGGATCACAAGTGCTTGGGAAGATGGTTTACTTGCCCCTTTCTTCAAAAACGCCACTCGTGAAAGCTTGATCAAACTAGCAGCAGTTGACAATGCAGCTGCCTTACTCACCCAAAATTGGCAACAACTAGGGCTACAACTGCAAGAATGTGTCCGCGATCGGATCAAAACCACTTGGTTAGGTATTGCTAAACTTGCTTGTCTTGTCAACCCAGATCCGCAATTAGCAGAAATAGAGCTACAAGAACTAACTTATAGTCGTGCCGAAATCCGGGGTGTAACTACTGCTCTGAAGCTATTACCGCAGTTTCAAGTAGTCGATATGTCCTTGCGAGAACAATACTTTTTGTTCCATGATGCAGATATTGTGTTTCCCGCTACGGCAGTGCTAGCTGTAGCACTTGATAATTTGGTAGAGGCGATGTCAGGTGACAAGGCACTGCACACGGCAGTAGCTACAAAAGAGGAAACCAAACTAATCCACTGCCAAGTCTTGGCACCTTTGATCAACCGCTACCTCAACCCTGATGATCTGGTCGCTCATCCCACTCCCCTCGTGAGCGGGAAGGAGTTGATTATAGCATTAGATATTCCAGCTTCGCCAATTATCGGCCAACTGTTGAGAGAAATTGGCGTAGCACAAGCTGAGGGAAAAGTTTCAACAACAACAGAGGCGATCGCTTTTGCACGTCATATCATGTCCGCTTGATTACTTATTAAAACCGAAGAACCCCACCCCTCAATCCCCTCCCGAAGAGCGGGGAGGGGAGGTTTTGGCTTTAGACAAAACCGGGGTGGGGTGACGCGGATCGTGATGGGAAGTCAGTGGACTCAATAGACATCTGGTGAAATTAAATATGCGTCACCCAGAACCCTTGTAGAGACGTAGCAGTGCTACGTCTCTACAATTCTTTTTCACTCCTATGTCTAATGTCATTCCTTGGCAAGGGTTTCACGTTAAGTTGACACCCCCACATTCTAACTTGCCACGGCCTCAGCAGGAACTGCCTCAACAGCAGCTACGGGTGAGTAAACACTAACTTTTTTACGGGTTTTGCCCTTTCTCTCAAAAGTTACAACACCGTCGATTAAGGCAAACAGAGTGTCATCGCTACCAATACCGACGTTGTTACCAGGGTGAAATTTAGTGCCGCGCTGACGCACGAGAATGTTTCCTGCACGTACAACTTGACCGCCATAACGCTTGACGCCCAGACGTTGGGCATTAGAATCACGACCGTTGCGTGTACTACCTGTTCCTTTCTTATGAGCCATGATTTCCTCTTGTGTATCTACTTCTTTTTATTATTCAGCAGCGCTTTCAACTTCTTCAGCAGGAGTGCCATCGACAACGGGGGTTTCCTTCTCCGGTTCTCCTTGGGCAGCAAATACTGCACCGTTAAGGGTGATGGAGTCAATCATAAGTCTGGTAATTTCCTGACGATGCCCTCGCTTTTTGCGGGTTTTCTTTTTCGGCTTCATTTTGTATACCAGGACTTTACGACCTCGGAAATGCCGCAGTATAGTCCCTTCTACAGTCGCACCTGTCACTAATGGCTGTCCAATGGTGACTTCGCCATCGTGCTGCACGAGTAACACGGAATCTATTGTAACTTTTTCATCTGGTTCCTTTGCAAGTAGTTCAATGTCGTAAAACCGCCCTGGCTCTACTCGTATTTGTTTGCCGCCAGTTTCAATAATTGCGTAGGTCATGGAATTGTCCTTGAGGTTGCCGTACAGGTAGCTGGTTTTTGTCTCGTGTAGAGACGCTCTTGCCAGCTTTTGTAATATGTCTACCTGATCCGAGCAGGAATTAGACAGACAATCTACCACTTTATTTTATTAACGTCTGTCAAGTCAAGCTCTAATATCATGTCCGCCAAATTAGCCATAAGAACCCAAGTTGCTAGTTATCAAAAAGTGCCTTCTTTTAAGTACATAATTCAATTATTTAGTATTAAGAGATACTTAAGCAGTAGAGTTTTGTATCAATTTTATACTGTTTATAGGCACTAACTAGCAACTTACGTTAATAAAAGAACCCCACCCCCAACCCTTCAAGGGTTGGGGAGTCAATCTTCAAAGCCCCTCTGTGCCTCGGAGAGGGGTTTGGGGAGAGGTTTGCCGACTTGTGTATACACGGCAGGCCTACGGAGAGGGGAGCTGATTCTGCCTTACTTACTACTGTGCGATCGCTCATTTTGAAAAAATAGCAAGCCCGCCGCAGACATCGCCCACCAGCACAAATGTAAATTGCATTTACAAGTCAGAATAAATGCTTTTTAGCGAAATATTGCTACTATCCTAGGGCTGAGTTTTACCAAAAAGTTACATTAACATTAATATTAGCCGAAAAGTTGTATTTTCTTATCAAAATCAACAGATTTTTCTTCTTTGTTTTAAAATGAAAACTACGATGATTTATCCCAAAAATATTTACAAAAGTTACTGAATCACCAGGAGTTAAATTACTACATTCAAACCTGATACTTCAAATAGGAGATGTATTGTGATGACACAGCAAAATGCTGCCCGACTTTTTCAAGCTGTAAAACAAGATCAAGCATTACAGCAAAGACTCAAAGCAACAGCTGATCCAGAAGCCTTCATTAAGATTGCTCAAGAGCGTGGCTATGATTTCACCGCCAGAGAACTGGACACTGAGATCAGCAAATTATCTGAAGAAGATTTAGCCGCCATTGTCAATCCAGGATGGGGGACTAGACGCCACATTTATCCTAGATAATTCCTGCTTTAGGAAACCGAAAGTATAGGAACAACTAAATTGACAAGTTTTGCTCCTCAAGGGGATACCATTGCATCATCTCCTTTAGGGGCATTTCTGTTAAAAATCCTTTGTCTGCTCCACATCTCGCCACTTGCTTAACTCATGAGTTAGGATGACTACATTTTCATCAGGTGATAACGCCATGTGCAACTTTACTCTCAAACCTAACCCCCAACCCCTTCCCTACCAGGGAAGGGGAGCAAGAATCAAAGCCTCTCCCCGTTTCGGGGAGAGGAATGGAAGTGGGGTTTTAAGAATAAGTTGCACATCGCGTGGTGATATGAAAAGAATAGAAGTTGAGCAAAGAAGTATTTTAATTGGTTTGGCGGGTAGCCACGGCTATGGTTTAAATCGTCCTGATTCCGACTTTGATTATCGGGGAGTATTTATCGCATCCAAAAGGTATTACTTGGGATTTGATCACATAGAACAAAAAGATGCTGGTTGGGATGAACCAGGAATATTTCCATTTTTGGATGGTAACAAAGATACAGTTATATATGAATTAAGAAAAATCCTTCAGTTATTAGCGGGCGCAAATCCCAATGTTTTAGAATTGCTCTGGTTAAAGAACTATCCTTTTTTAAGCACAGTCGGACAGCATTTAATTAATCATAAACAGTTATTTTTGAGCAAGAAGGTAAAACATACTTACACTGGTTATGCTTTTGCCCAAATCAAAAAGATGGAAACTCATCGTAAATGGTTGTTAAAGCCACCGCAAAAAAAGCCAATACCATCTGATTTCGCTATAGAAGACGAAGCACCCCTCAGCAAAGATGAGTTAAATGCTTTTCTGGAGTATCTTTATAACTTAATCAGAGGACGAATTGAGTTTTTAGAAGAAGCAGAACAATTATACCAATTGTTGACAGCAGATATTGATTTTAAAGGAGTGTTAAAACAATATACTTTACCTGATGAAACTTTGGAATATACCCAACAGTTAACCAATAGCCGTAAAGATTTTATTCGCCTACTTCAGAAAAGCCAAAGCTATCAAATAGCTTTAAGAGAATGGAAGGCTTACTTATCTTGGCGGGAGAATAGAAATCCGGCGAGGGCAGAAATGGAAAGAAAGTCGGGTTTTGACCTCAAACATGGGATGCACTGCATTAGATTGTTACGCAGTGGAGTAGAAATATTACGGCAAGGTGAAGTGATTGTAGATCGGAGAATAGCCGGCGATGTTGAAGATTTAAAAGCTATTTTAAAGGGTGAGTATTCTTATGAACAGGTGATGAAAACGGCAGAAGATTTAGTCGCCGAAATGGAAATTGTTTATGAACAATCTACCCTACCTCACAAACCTGATTTGGAGCAAATTAATCAATTGTGTATGGAATTAGTGGAAATGCAAAAATGGCATTAACAGCCCGTGTTTTTCGTATCTCATTAAATATTTTTGAGTAGCGGATGAGTCGCGGCTAATCATCAAAAATCTGGGCATTCGCCCTTAGTAGCTTCTGGGTGAACGTAATAGCGAAGTACCGTATTTACATCGTCTCCGATCCAGTAGGCAACTCTGTCGGGGGAGTTACCAGACGCGATCGCCCAAGTTGCAAAAGTGTGCCTAGTAGAATAAGGGTTTAAATAGGGAGTTATTTCTTGATTTGATAACTTCCTCACTACTCCGGTCTGGTTTTTCCCGTCTCGGTTCCAAGCATGGCTCAACGCCGAACTAGTCATTGGACAGCCTCTTTTTGTTGAGAAGATACGGGAATCGCCTGATGCTGTTGGCTTCATCGATAGCAATAGTTCATGCAATTTGGCTCCGGAGCTGCACTGAAATATTCTGCTTTTACCGTTCTTTGTGCCTTTCTCTATCCCCAAAAGGTTTTTTGATCTGGAGATGCTTATCTGTAAGCAATCTCTCGAAACATCTTTCCAGGTAAGAGCAAAGGCTTCACCATGTCGGCAACCAGTCCAAAAGAGAAACTTTACGAGATTGCTGTAATGACTACATCGGTCGTCAGACTCAAAAGCTCCGATGATCGTATCTCGCTGTTCAATGGTGAAAGCCCTACAATCATCGGTGTTATTCTTGATTTTCTTAATTTTTTTGAGGCTCTCAAACGGATTAGCTCTGATGATTCCTTCCTCTAAAGCCCAACGACAGCATTGGTCAAATCGGAGTAAATATTTTGAAGCCATAAACTGGCTTGTGTTCTCCATCAGCCAATTTCTGATTTTTGGCGCGTCTAAAAGTGAACGACATGGCAGCCGATCGATAGTTCTGCTTACTACTTTGTAGGTAGAGTAGATTGTGGTTGCTTCTATCTGCCTGGACTGGAATTCTGTAAACATCTCCCACAACTCCCTTAAGTCGGCTTCACCTTTTGGGGGGAGGGAAATTAGGGAAGTTGCGATCGCACTAGGTCTAAACTGGTATCTCTCCAGAGTGGGGTCAAAGCGCCCCAATGAAATATCGGTTGCTATAGCATCCCGGCGCAAACGCACAATATCGCGATTGCGTTTAAGGTCTTTTAACCCCGTAGATATTTGAAATTGCTTAGGGAAGCCTTTGACCCGAAACCGCAGCAAAAGTTTGTCTGACCGTGGATCAATGCTGATCCATTTGTCTTCATTCTTCAGTTCCAACGACACAGAAATCGCCCTCCTCATCACGGTCAAGTTGCACGTAAATGGTGCGGAGGTCAGGTGCTACGCTCTTGTCAACCTCCTCCTCTTCGTCACCAGAACTAACAGCCACCCACGCTTTAACCGTTACAAAATATTCCCCGGTTTCGTCGTTGCGATCGTCAATTTCGCTGCTTTCAATTTTGCAATAATTTTCTTGATATTGAAGCGTCGTGCAATCACATCGAGGACAAGTTGTTTGAGTCATTGCAGATTTAAAAATTATTTCGATTTTTTAAGTTTTTTTAACCCCGAAAAATTTGTCTACAATTGCTAAAATCCGCTCTGGGAAAGATTTTAGCCGTCTACAGCCAAATTTTTGCGGTTCAAAAATTGTAGGCGGTGTAGACGGTCTATAACTCAATTAGTCATTAGGTCTTGGGCATTGGGTGGAAATATCAAAGTATTTGCAGCTTGATAACCAATTCGTCTGTAAAGCGTTGCCTACAGCCTGTAGACGGACTGTAGGCAAAGTGTAGACATTACTTTGACCACCTCCAGCCCAGGCGATCGCCATTTCCTTCCACTTCTCCTAATCCCCGATCAGCCATCGAAGCGAAGATAATTCGTACTTCATCTGGCTGCATACCCTCAAATAATCGGCTGGCTTGCAGCAGGATTCTGGCTTTTAAAACCTTGTCTGAATTGTTTTGACCCCAATCAAGGATAAATTGCTCGTACTCGTTCATGGCTGACGGTTGCGATTGCTCCCCCTCATCTCCCCCTGAGTCGGTTTCCATATGCACCATGTTCTCTGTTCCCAAGTTGCTCAAATCAAGTTCAATTGGGCAGTCATCGACTAGAAAGCGCTTTTTTCCTCCAGCTTTCAACCACTGCTCTAGTTGAGGATCTTTGAGTTTAGTCCTGGCGTATTCGCGTCCAAACTGCCCTAATCTCACTAAACAGAAGCAGCTGTAAAGAATGTCTTTGTCACCTTGTAACCCAAAGTTCTCTGCGGTGTCGTTTTGAGCCAACGCGCAAATGAACTGTTTGTATCGCCTGCCCCGTTTGGCGTGGCGTTTGATCCAGGATGTGGCATTGTCGCATTCATCCACCAAAATGGGAAATTCCTCCGCGATCATGAATCGTTCCCGACCGGCGATCGCATTATCTCCCCCTTCCCCTCGAAGCTGAACTAGCTGCTCAAGGATTTCTAAGTCTTTCCCCATTGCAGTGTCGATGGCTTTAAAGTTGCCTTTGCGACCAATGACATCCTTTTGATCAAGCCACGACCAATCATCCGGTTTCGCGTCGCTGTCATAGACAACAACTCGACCGCCAATTTTTGACGATAAGTATTGGGTAAAGGTTGACTTCCCATCGCCAGTACCACCGACTAAAGCAACGTGCTTTTGTTTTTTCTGGATATATTCAACCGGATCAGTGATTAGATTTTCGGGTTTCCAGTTGACATCAATAGCGCCAATAGTAAGCGCTAGCTGTGCTGTGGGCTGGGTATTGGCACGGGCCCACCCTTGGAAATTAAGCCGTGATGCTCGGTCGATATCACCGAGTGATTCCAGAAGAAGTTTGGCTGTTTGGCGATGTCTGCGACCAACTTCTAAAGTGCCAACAGATGCCCCTAGTATCCACGGCTTGGAGTCAGCCTTCTGACTCGCACCAAGAAATAGCAAGCCACAACTGACAACCAAACTACCCCAGAATGACCACTTAGCACAGGCATACATCTGCAAGTGTTGGTGTAACTGGGAGGGGTGTAAATTACTGCTCATATTCCTAGCAATACTCCCACAGCCACTAACCCAACACGGAGTAGGAGAATATCTTTGACCTCTGGCAGGGCTTGCCGCAAGTAAATTACGACAATCCCAGCGATCGCTAATACTCCCCACACCCCCAGGCGAATAAACCCAGGCATGGGTACACTTACCCAACAGCTACTCAACAAAGCCGGAATCGCCACTGTGGAAGCAAGGGTGTAAGCCAAGTCTGGCAGATTGTCTGGCAGTGCGATCGCACTTATCCACCCTTTTTTAAATTCCTCTAACCGTGATAGTTCGACTGTACTAGCGACTGGGGAATAACCC
>NZ_JAIVFV010000233.1 GCF_020829445.1 Nostoc sp. CHAB 5836 | reverse complement strand
AATCAAAGCCTCTCTCCTTAAAGGAAGTGAGGAATGGAAGTGAGGTCTAGTTGTGGTTTATTTACTTGAAAATCGCTGTAAGTAGGTCGGCGCAATTAAAGATAACTGGTGATGTGTTGCATTTATCGTTTGTTTTAGTTTCCCAAACTTAAAGGGATATCTAAAACGGGCTACGTCCAGGCTAAAGCTGTGTCAAGAAGCAGTGATTAATGCGAATACAGAACTCGTATTTGATTTTTGAAAAAAATCAGTACACATCTATATCCCAATACGGTTCACAAAAGGGCTGAAACTCTTTTTTTTACGAACCACAGAGGCGCAGAGAACACAGAGAGAAGAGAGAAGGAGGAAATGCTTAACTGAACTGTATTGATCTATATCCCTTCTTTGCTGTTCCCTCGCTACTCAACTAAATTCAGTAATCAAATCGGATTTTGATATTTGACCTGCTAAACATAAACTTTATTAACAGTGTTTACCATAACATCCTATTGTTAGAGTTGATGTTTGAATAGATGTTTTAATAGCGTATATTTTATATAATATGTGTATGTTTTTAACAAAATTTCTGATATAAAAACATTTAAATTATTCCGATGAGCGATAACTTTTCCTACTGACGGGGCGACGAAATAAGCTAAGCTGGACAACTTCATTGAGACTTTGCTGGAGAACTGTAATGTTGAGAGTGCCATTGAGTTGAATGGCGATCGCTACATTGTAAAATGGATTCCCTGGTTCTAATTGCTCCAAAAACCACAATCGTTCTTGTCGTTCACCGCTTAAACCTAAATAATTCTGAAATCTCAAGCCCTAGTAGTCCACCAGAGCAACTTTGATGGGTGAATAAGTTCGTAGTAAGGACTTTAGTCCTTGATTTGAGCGCTAAAGCGCTCACTACAAACCAAGCATTGTTGACTTGGTGGACTACTAGCAGCCTTTTCAACAAGGATGACAGCAGTTAACAGCTTTCTATTTGCCTAAGTAGGTTGGCGCAATTAAAGTTAACTGGCTAAGGCTGTCATTTGTCCTTTGTCATTGGTCATTAGTAAAGGCTTAAAGCTTATTTACGTTTCGTAACATACTTAACTTTTTTCGTGCCAACGTACTTACAGTGTCTTTTTTGTTATTAAATCATTACTGCGATTTATTTGTAACTATTTTCAATAGACTAAAGCAATTTGTCCAAAATAGCAAGCAAATATTAATCAAGAAACTTGATTAATATAAAGGCGAGAAGTAATTTTGTAAATAATCTATCGTTAGATAGATGACTATAACTAAATTAACTAATTCTGATTTAAATATAACTATGACTATGCCCTTAAATGACTGATATATAAGGACTTATTGCAAAACGGTACTGAGATTTCTGAAATCAGAAATTTTGACAAATGCTTGCTCACACAAAACCTTTATGATAATATCTCCTAATAGTACTGGAGCTAAATGCAAATTATTCCCAGATAATTTTTGAGAATTTTAAAGATAGTCTCAAATCTTATTGAAAAAAGATTGCGTTATTAATGTCAGACGTGACGTTTTCAATTGGGTGTGAGGATGAGTATCAAGATACAACTAGAGCCTTTACTTAAAAGCCTGTTAATTACAGGTTCTGTCCAAGGAGCAACAAAAATGAAGTCTGGGTTAATGAGTGAGATACGTTCGGTTGGATTAGCATTAGGTTTCTATACAAGTCATTGATACAGCGCGTTTCAACTTTCAGCCAGTTGATTTTGAAAATCCCTTTGCTGAAGATCGTCGGACTGTTGCTCGAAGATACAACCAAGTAGGTGATTATTCTAAATTTGGTGGCTTCCCTGCGGTATGCTACGCGAACAAAGCTTTTTAAATTTTGAATGTTTAATAAAACTTAAAATCTAAAATTCGGTCATTAAAAGGGAATCTGATGTGAAATCGCGCAACTTTCGTGACATAGCCTTCATAGTGCATCGCTATATTGGTTTAGCAGTAGGACTATTAATAGCTTTTGTCGGATTGACGGGTAGCCTCTTGGTTTTTAAGCCTGAAATTGGGCAGTTTTTAATTGTTCAACAAGTTGGCGCTATAGTGCCTCATGAACAAATGATTTCTATTGATGGTGTCTTAGAAACAGCCAAGTCTGTAACTGCTAATCGTCCCGATCTCAAATTAGACAGCATTAGGTTGCCTACTACTTCTGATTCGCCTTACGAAGTGGGTCTTTTTGATGTCACCAATCAACTTACTCGGATATTCATTCATCCTTACACTGGTGCGGTAATGGGTTGGAATGAATCCGATTCTAGCTTTGAAAGGATTGTTCTCAAACTCCACTATAGTCTGCTGTTAGGTAGGAATGGTGAAATTATCACTGGTATTACAGGATTGTTATTGTTCATCCTGTGCATCACAGGATTAATATTATGGACTGGTTGGCGCAAGCTAATTACTGGATTCAAAATCAAGTGGAATGGCCATCCAAAACGGGTTAACTTTGATATTCACAAGGTAGTGGGAATTGTGACCGCAATCTTTCTGGCTTTTACTGCTTTTACAGGTTTGTGCTGGAATTTTTATGATTGGTCATATCCTGTAATTTACGCAGTTACTTTTACTCCTCAACCACCAGAAGTAACTTCTAAACTTATTAGCAATCAAGCTCCTTTAAAGCTATCTCAACTTCTGCAAATTTCTAACAATGTTTTTCCTGATGCCAAGACCTTTTCCGTCAGTATTCCCAGCAAAGCAGAAGACGCAGTTTATATCCGCAAACGTCAAAATCATGAACTTATGTTTTACGGAGAAAGCGGAGTGTATTTAGATCAATATAGTGGTGAGGTATTGCGCGAAGTCAATAGTCTAAAATTACCACTCGCAGACAGCATATTTTCTGCCTTTGAGTACTTACACTATGGGACATTTTGGGGATTAAGCAGTCGGATTATTTACATTTTTGTTGGTCTTAGTCCAACCATTCTTTTAATTACTGGCTTTGTCATGTATCGGTATCGTTACCGTAAAAGTAAACAAAAAGATGTTATGTCTGATTTACACTTAAGCTAGAGTCAATAAATTAGTAGCAACACGTTGTTAAAATAATTCGCAATTCGTAATTCGTAATGACGCTCGCGGACTCGCTAACGCTGCGCTAACGTAATTAAGTTTTGTATTGGGGTTCAAATCCCCATTACAAAACTTACCAGTTACATAACCGGGGGACTTGTTAAAAGCTGGAAACGCTACCACCTTTGCTTTTTCTATATGGTGGGTTTGGGAACTGCTAGTTTTGGGGTGAGCTTAAGTTGAGCGTAGCAGTGTGAAAGCGTTAATATTAGGTTTGTTTTTCCAGGCGCACGATCGCATTATAATCAGGAACACCTTCGAGCGATCGCTTACTTTTATCTAGTAGCACATTCCCTTCTGGCCAATGTACTTGCAAGTTTCCTGACTGAATTGGGGCAATATAGACTTGACAGGACAACTTGCCTAACTCATTCTGAAGAATGACGCGATCGCGATCTTTTAAACCCAACTTTGCTGCATCATCAGCATTCATTAACACCGCCTCTCGCACCGCCCCAGTAATTGCATCCTTGCGTTCCTGCACCATACTATTAAATTGTTTACCTCGGCGCGTTGCTACTAAGAAATAACCTTCTGGTAATTCTCTCTGCGGTGGCAATAATACGCCAAAGTGTGCCTTACCATCTGCTGTCGGGAAGTTCCAACCAAAGCATAAGTGTGAGCCACCATACTGAAACTGATCACCAGCTTGCTGTAAGTGTTGAATACCGGCATATAGCGGGACAACTTGAGCAATTTCTTGGCGGATAGCATCTGTGTCAGCAAAAGCCAGCTTATCTGCCAAATCTGGCTTTACCCGCCTTGCCAATTCTAAAAACACTTCCCACTCTGGACGCGTTTCCCCAATGCGTGGCCCCGGAATTTCTGGACTAAAAATTACCCGGCGTTCGGTGTTAGTTTCTGTCACTCCCCCTGGTATTTCGTAACGAGTCGTCGCAGGTAAAAGCACCACAGTATCAGCAGGTTCCACCAACATTTGGCTGGAGAGAACAATATCCATATGTACCCGCAACGGTATTTGCTTTAGCGCCGCTTCCACATAATCCGGTTCTGGTAGCACTTCTAGGAAATTTCCGCCCACGGAAATCAACACATCTAATTGTCCCTGGTGTGCGGCGTTAATCATTTCTGGAGCAATTAAACCTTTACTTGCTGGCACTTCAAAGCCCCAATACTGACTCAATTGAGTAGCATTTTCTGAGGTAATCGGTTTCCCACCAGGAAATACTGTCGCGTAACATCCCATCTCTGCACCACCCTGCACCCCAGAGTGACCGCGAATTGGCATTAAACCGCAGCCTTCCCGACCGACAAAACCTTTGGTGAGAGCTAAGTTGATGATACTTCGCACGTTATCTTCGCCGCATTCATGCTGAGTAATGCCCATACTCCAAACAAATACAGCTTTGTTGGCTTCTTTGACCATTTTCGCAAAGGCGTACATTGACTCGCGGGATGTACCAGAAAGCCGCTCTAATTCTTCCCAAGATTGACTTTCTAACGATACCTTGAGTTCGGCAAAGCCAACTGTGTGTAAATCTATAAATGACTGGTCTACCCAGTTGTGAGCAATTATATGTTTAATTGTGCCATTCAAAAATGCTATATCCCCGCCCATGTTAATTAAGAAGAAGTCTTCGGCAAACTTTGTACCAAAAAGGGCACTTTCCACAATTGAAGGCACCCAGTAGCGTTCCATTCCTGGCTCACGGTAAGTATTAATAACTATAATTTTAGTGCCAGCTTTCTTCGCATAGTGGAGATATTTAACGGTAACAGGCTGATTGTTGGCAACATTAGAGCCAATGAAGACTAACAAATCAGTCCCAATCCAATCTTTATAAGAACAGGTGGTAGCCCCTGCACCTAGAGCAGCTTTCAATCCCGCCGTGCTGGGAGAATGGCAGATGCGGGCAGCATTATCAATATTATTGCTACCCATTGCCCGCACAGCTTTTTGGGTAGCATAATAAGTTTCGTTGACAGTCCCGCGACTGGTAACATAGAAACTCAGGCGGTCTGGTGTGGTAGAGCGGATGCGATCGCTAATTACCCCTAAAGCTTCATCCCAGCTAACACGGCGAAAGCCTTTTTCCCCCCGTTGACGAATCATCGGATAAGGAAGTCGTCCCAAGTCTCGTAATTGGGCACTTTTTTGCTTTTGCAACTGCGAGACATCCGCCAATAGTACAGGGTCAAAAGCTGACATAGTATTCATCTGCAACAGCCGCAACCGGACATTGCACAGGTGGATACCATCTAGAGTCCAATCCTTCATCCCGGTTGTTCCAAGAGCGCAACCATCGCAAACACCTTTATCAAGAATATTCCACGCATAAGGTAGTTTGTCACGAGACAGCCAGATTGCCCGAAAAACCTCCCAATAGTTGTTAGGGTACTGTTCGCCAATGCCGAAGGGTTTCCAACTTGCCCAGTGCTGGGGTGTCCAATATCTCTTGGGTTTAGGCAACATGATACGCAAAGAGTGAGTAATGTGGTGATTCTTCTAAGCTAGCGTCTTAAGTAGCATTTAAGTAGCATGATTTTTAAAAGTCTGGACACTCGGCACTGACTATTTCTGGATGGCAGTAGTAGGTTAGAACGGTTTCAACCGTATCTCCAATCCACAGAGCAACTTTATCGGGTGACACGTGGCTGCTAATTGCCCAGGTGGCGAAAGTGTGGCGGGTAGCGTAGGGCTTGAGGTAAGGTATTTTTCCCTCGTTCGCCAATTTTTTGACTAGCCCTGAGTATTTGAAGGTACTGGACTTTGACTTCCATTCATTCCAAAAACTAAACATGATGCTGCTATTCATCGGTCGGCCGGTTTTACTGACAAAAACTAAATTGTGCGACTGGTAGTGCACTGGGCAAATATCCAAAAGCAACTTTTGGACTCTCGACCCGCTCGAACACGGGAAAATTCGCTTTTTGCCGTTCTTAGTTCCTTTGTGAATGTGGTGAACGTTGCAGGATTTATTAATCGCAATGCGGCAGCGATCTGGGCTGATATCGCCCCAGGTGAGCGCAAAAGCTTCCCCAGGACGGCAGCCAGTCCAAAACAGAAATTTCACCAAAGGCGCGTAGTGGGTATACAAGGAATGTTCTTCAAAGCTTTGAATAATCAAATCCCGTTGCTCCAGGGTGAATGCTCTGTAGTAATCGTCAGTAGATTTGTTTTTCGGTTTGGGAATTTTGAGTTTAAAAAATGGGTTGCGATCTATCAAGCCGGAATCGCTCGACCAATCGCAGCAACGACTCAAGCAGTTTAAAGTCTCCCACGCCATGTAATGCGTCAAGTTCTCTAAAATCCAATCCCGAATCGCTGGGGCATCTTCTGGTGATTGGGAGGGCAGCCGCTGAATGTATCGAGCAATTGTCCGGTATTTCTCTAAAATTGTGGTTTCTTCGACTTGACTCGCTTTGAATTGGGTAAACCGTTCCCAAAGCTCTTGTAGGCTGTGTTGGGCTTGAGTTTCTTTGAGTGCAACCGCCGAGGCTTCTTTGCTGGCTTGGGATTGGTAGCTCCCAAGTGTTGAATCAAAGCGGTCGAGCGCAATATCATTTGCGATCGCGTCCCTTTTGGATCTCACAATCTCCCGGTTGCGTTTGCTATCCTTCAGTCCAGTGCTGATAAAAAATTGTTTGGAAAATCCTTTCACCCAGAAACGAATAACCAGTTTTTTTGTTCGCAGATCGACGTTGATCCATCTATCTTCAGTGTCCACTTCTATTCCTCGGCATTGACAATTCTTTTAGTTGCTCATCAGTTGGGGCTGTCACAGCGATCCTCTCCCGTTGCACAGAGTACAGGAGTGATTCACACCGCCAAAGGCAAGTACCCCCTTGCCGTGGCACTTGGAACACAATTCGATTTCGTCATAATCTGGATCGTCTTGGTCAAACCCCCAGGTGTGACCGCAGTCGTCACACTCCCAGTAACCATAATTTTCTTGGTGTTGCAGTCGTGTAGAATCGCATCGAGGACAATTTGTTTGAGACATCGCAGATTTAAAAAATGTTTCGATTTGTTAACTTTTTTAAACCCCAAAATTTTGGTCTACAGTCGCGAAAATCCGCTCTGGTAGCTATTTTTAGCGTCTACAGCCAAATTTTTGGGGCGAAAAAATTGTAGACGGTGTAGACGCACTATTGAGTGGTTAGCGGCGAGGTGGTGAGCGATCGCACTTCCACTCAAGTGCTGCTTATTCAACCTGCAATTTCCCCCGAAAGCGTTGCCTACAGCCTGTAGACGGACTGTAGGCAAAGTGTAGACATTACTTTGACCACCTCCAGCCCAGCTTTGCGCCATTTCCTTCCACTTCTCCTAATCCCCGATCAGCCATAGAAGCAAAGATAATCCGCACTTCATCGGGCTGCATACCCTCAAACAATCGGCTAGCTTGCAGCAGGATTCTGGCTTTTAAAACCTCATCTGGGTGCTGTTGACCCCAGGTGAGGATAAATTGCTCAAACTCATTCATGGCTGTAGGCTGCACCAGCACCTCCTCACTTCCCCCGCCGTCGGTTTCCGGTGTTGCGTAGGCGCAGCCCGCCGCAGGCATTGCGTTTGGTTGCCACAGTCCTAAATCCAGTTCACAGGGATAGGCATCGACCAGAAACCGCTTTTTACCGCCAGCTTTCAACCACTGCTCTAACTGGGGATTCTTCAGTGTTGATTTAGCGTAGTCCTGGGCTTTCTTGCCCAAACGGATACGCACAAAGCAAGTGTCTAGGATATCAGCGTCACCTTCTAGGGCGAAATTAGCAGCTGTGTCGTTCTGGGCCAGAACCATAATGAACTGTTTACGCTTTCTTCCTACCTTGGCGTGTTGCCTAATCCACTGTGAAGCATTGCTACAGTCAGCTAGCACGGGGAATTCTTCAGCAATATAGAATCGAGCAAACTCTTGGGGAATGTCTTTTGAAACTTCCTTACGGTAAACTCGCATCTTCTCTAGGTGGTCGAGTGCTTCCTGCATTGCCTTGTCCACCTTTGGCAAGCCACCGTCACCGATTAGGTCATTTTGCTCGACCCAACCCCAATCTCCTTTGGCGCTGTCTACGTCGTAGACAACGACCCTACCGCCGATGCGGGTAGAGAAGTATTGAGCTTGGGTTGACTTACCGTCACCTGTCCCCCCAACCAAGGCAACGTGTTTCTGTACCTTGTTGATGTACTCAACTGGATCTGTAATCAGGTTCTCTGGTTGCCAGTTGACATCGACAGTACCAACGGTGACAGCTAATTGTGCTGTGGGCTGAGTTTTGGCACGGGCCCACCCTTGGAAGTTAAGCCGTGAAGCCCGGTCAATATCGCCTAAAGACTCTTGCAGTAGTTTCGCTGTTTGGCGATGTCTGCGACCGACTTCTAAAGTCCCAACCGATGCCGCTAGAATCCACGGCTTAGACTCTGGCTTTTGAGTTGTCCCCAGGAACAACAAGCCACAGCTAACAGCCAAGCTTCCCCAGAATGACCACTTAGCGCAGACATACATCTGCAAGTGTTGGTGTAACTGGGAGGGGTGTAAATTACTGCTCATATGCCTAGCAATACCCCCACAGCAATTAACCCAACACGGAGCAGCAAAATATCTCTGACCTCTGGTACGGCTTGCCGCAGGTAAAGGACGACAATCCCGGCGATCGCTAAAATTCCCAACACCCCCAGGCGAATAAACCCAGGCATGGGTACACTTACCCAACAGCTACTTAATAAGGCAGGAATCGACACTGTGGAAGCAAGGGTGTAAGCCAAGTCTGGCAGATTGTCTGGCAGTGCGATCGCACTTATCCACCCTTTTTTAAATTCCTCTAACCGTGATAGTTCGACTGTACTAGCGACTGGGGAATAACCC
>NZ_JAIVFV010000232.1 GCF_020829445.1 Nostoc sp. CHAB 5836 | reverse complement strand
GTTCATAGCATTATCGCGTTTCTCAAAGCGTTCCCAGTAGGTCGCTCAATTGATGACGAATGTATGAAATGCTGTAAGTAGGTCGGCGCAATTAAAGATAACTGGTGATGGCTGTCATTTGTCCTTAGTCATTCCTCCTTGGTAAGGGTTTCAAGCCTGTTTACGTTTCGTCACATAGTTTGATTTATTTTCACCGACTTACTTAGTGTGTAGGGATGGTATTTGGAGTTAGTTATTAAGATTGCATCGGACAATTCGATGGCTGACACCTGAACGTGCTAAAAGATCCTTAGCAGCGCGTCAAATCAGGATTGCTCCATCACTAAAAACTCATAATTGCACTTTATAACTGATGTCAAGATTTTCTTTGGAATATCTTGACAATCCCAAATCCAATATCCCAAATTGTTATGACAGTTGCTCAAAGTCCCTGTGTTCTGGTGATTGAAACCGATGAAAGCCTAGCAAATCAGGTTTCTTGCGACTTGCTAGAAGCTGGCTATGAATCAATTTTGGCTCATGATGCAACGAGTGGTTTGCAACACTGTCGCGATCGCCAACCTGCTTTAATTGTTTTAGACCGGATGCTAGCAGGAGAATCAGGACTCTCATTGTGCAAAAATCTGAGAAGCACTGGTTTGCGATCGCCTGTATTGATCTTAATGGCAAGGGATACAGTCGATGATCGCGTAGCTTGTCTAGAAGCTGGAGCAGATGATTACATCCTCAAGCCTTACCGCTCAGAAGATTTTTTGAAGTTGATTCGCCTCTACTTAAAACCCGATGTCGATACCACCGAGCAATTACGCTTTGGGGATTTAATTTTAGACATAGCAACTCGCCGTGCTATACATAGCGGACGAGCAATTGACTTGACAATGAAGGAATTTGAACTCTTAAAATTCTTAATGGAACATCCTCGTGAGGTGTTAACCCGCGAACAAATTCTGGAAAATGTTTGGGGTTACGACTTTCTGGGTGAGTCGAATGTAATTGAAGTGTACATCCGTTACTTGCGGTTAAAAATCGAAGATGAAGGTCAAAAACGCCTCATTCAAACAGTGCGTGGCGTAGGGTACGTTTTAAGAGAATCCTAGAAAGTAGGTTGGCGCAATTAAAGTTAACTGGCTAAGGCTGTCACTTGTCATTCGTCATTTGTCATTTGTCATTAGTAAGGGTTTTAAGCTTATTTACGTTTCGTAACATACTTGAGTTTTTTTGCACCAACGTACTTACTACTATACTCTGACAGAAGTTTGCCTAGCTTTCGCAAGTTGCTCAGAGCAAACTGTCTATTACAGGACTTAGTACAATATTTCATAAATTCGTAGCGAATTCTCTTTGCGTTCCTACCCTACGGGAAGGCGAAGCGCCTATGCGCTTCCCTTTGCGCCCCTACCCTGCGGGAAGGCGTTCGCGCAGCGTCTCGTAGAGAGGCGCCTATGCGTTTAAATTTCAACCCTCAATTCACCACGAATAAAAACCGTGGGTTTTCTAGCTTAAATTCTATAAAATTGAAGTCTAAATTACAAAATAAAAAAACTATATGACTCGTCGGCTAAGTTTGCTCTCAATGTTGCTGAGTATTTTTTTGATCAGCTGTTCTGTGCCAACAACAGCTAAACCTCCCAGCCTCACGCCTGCTTCTCAAACTCCAGCGCCACAAAGTTTAGGTCAAACACTACCAATTTCTGCTAAAGCCATTGTTCCTAATGGCACAACGATTCAATTAGAGGTAGCACAGACCCCACAACAGCAAGCAATGGGATTGATGTATCGATCAGCTTTGCCAGATGACCGGGGGATGCTGTTTGAGTTCCCTTCAGCACAACCAGTCAGCTTCTGGATGAAGAATGTACCTGTGCCCTTGGACATGGTATTTTTACATAAAGGTGTAGTTAAATATATTCAAGCTGCTGCACCTCCTTGTGCAAGTGAGCCTTGTCCTACTTATGGCCCCAATACACCAATCGATCAGGTGATTGAACTTCGCTCTGGAAGATCTGCCGAATTGAATTTAAAAGTAGGCGATCTTGTCAAAATTGAGTTTTGAGACTTCCGTGCTTTGCGGGGATAAAGATTTGAATGGTTGCTCTGTTCAGAGCCGATACTATCGAAATCTATGTTTTTTTTGTAAAAAATGTCACGTATTGTGGCAAAAAAGTCATCTGTAACGCTACTATTTAAAAACTGTGGTAATGATATAAAATTCTACTGTCTCCAACCTGAAATCGCGGTCTTAAGGTTTGGTTACAAAAATACTCCCTTGGGCGTAAGTGTAAATGGTCGCCAATCAGAGAGTATGGGCTATGGAATCTTTGTTACGACATATGTAATTAAATAAAGCACAAAGTAAACAACATGGGGCCAATTTAACTAAGTATAATGCTGCTTTCAAATTGAGCAGATGAGAGGCCTGTGTTGAAGGCAGATCAGAAAAACCGTGCTGGGGTGTATAACCGATAACGGCACAGTGACAGATGAAATACTGGCTAGTGGCTACCGAGCAATGGTGAACTAATATATGACAATACATTCTGCACAAGGAGGTGAGATACAAATGTCACCATCAAAATATTCTCGACTGATTCATTTTTTGCAAGAAGATTTGGCAATTTCCACAGCATCACTGGCGGTGGCGCTTCGCCATCGAGAGCAAGATCCAGGTCTTTTGGCAATGATTCTTTGGCAGTATGGGTTGATTACTCTAGAGCAGTTAGAAAAAATTTATGATTGGCTGGAGACGGCATAGGTGAGAAATTCAAAATTCAAAATGTTTGCGTAGCGTCTCGTAGAGAAGAAACCCAATCGTCCTAGCCTCTGAGCTGTTCATAGTAGACAAATTAATGCTGAGTAATGAGTAAAAATCATACTCAAGACTCGGTACTTAGGACTCAATACGCTTGGATTAGTGATATTTGGCCCCTGAAGATCCCCTCAACCCCCTTTTTTCAGGTAGAGCTGTTTCATTACCTCTTTTTAAAGAGGGTTAGGCAGGATCAAGCTTTAGAGAGCATTTATAAAGTAAACCTTAAATTGTCGGGTGCGTTAAAGCTGAAAGTACGGCACCTGGATATATGGTGCCCTGCGGCTAAATTAGACTTTCTCAAACCCTCAAATTCCTATACAGCCGTAACACACCCTACTTAATATTTACTTTATAAATAGGCTCTTAAGCCAAGAACATTGACTCAGGACTGAGTGAACACTTTAACTGCTGCTGCTACACCAGATCCAGGGGTAAAGTCTTCGTAGCCAAGCTCTGTTAAGGTAACTTCTAAGGATGCTATACAGCTGAGGATATCGCGATCGCTCACAAAACCCAAGTGACCAATACGGAAAATTTTGTTACTCAAATGGTCTTGACCACCTGCTAGGGCAATATCAAAGCGTTTTTTCATCAATGACCGAATCTTATCCGGTTCAATTCCCTGTGGTGCTACAGCTGTAATCGCCGGACTAGCAGAACTATCTGCTGCAAACAGGGGTAAATTTAACCCTTGAATGGCGGCGCGGGTAGCATTCTTGAGCCGTTCGTGTCGAGCAAATATTGATTCCAAGCCTTCCTCTTTCATGATTCGCAACGTCGTGTGCAGCGCTACAATCAAGTTCACAGGGGGAGTAAATGGAGTTGTATTTTTGGCTGTGGCTTTGCGATATTTGCCTAAGTCCAAATAATATTTCGGTAGCTTCGCAATTTTGTAAGCTTCCCAAGCTTTGGGGCTGACAGAGACAAAACCCAATCCCGGTGGAATCATATAACCTTTTTGGGAACCAGAGGCGACTATATCCAAGCCCCAAGTATCAACAGGTAGATTGAACGCACCCAAGCTAGTGACTGCATCAACGATAATTAAAGCTTCACCGTGTTCTTTCACATGGCGGTTGATGGTTTCTAAGTCATTTAACACACCCGTCGAGGTTTCGCTGTGGGTAATGATTACAGCTTTGATTTGCTTTTGGGTATCTGCTTGGAGTTTTTCGGCAAATGCATTTGGATCTAAGGGTTTTCCCCATTCCACCTTAACTTCTTCTACATTTAAACCGTAGGCTTGACCAACTTCTACCCAGCGTTCGCCAAACTTCCCATTAGAGCCAACTAAAATGCGATCGCCTGGAGAGAGAAAATTAATTATTCCGGCTTCTACAGCACCCGTACCACTAACATTCAGCGTCAGCACATCACTTTGAGTTTGGTGCAGCCACTTGAGATTTTCCGTCACCTCTGCCAATATATTGCTAAATTCACTGGTGCGGTGTCCAATGGGATGCTTGGCTAATGCCAGTAAGGCAGCTTCTGGCACCGGGGTTGGGCCTGGAATCATTAGCATCAGCTTATCGTTCATGTGTGTATCCTAAAGTCAAATAAAAGTCAAAATTGTGGGAAGTTGGTTAAGTCTGGTAGCAAATTCTAAATATTCATTTACAAATTACACTCAGTTTGTCACCAGTCTTGTTGTAAGTAGGTTGGCGCAATTAAAGTTAACTGGCTAAGGCTGTCATTTGTCCTTTGTCATTGGTCATTAGTAAAGATTTTAAGCTTATTTACGTTTCGTAACATACTTGACTTTTTTGGTACCAACGTACTTGTATTTTCCAAATCTATAGGAAAAGTATCATGGGAGTTAATGATCGGTCACCTCGACCGTGGCAATTTGGGATTTGGGATTTGGGAGTTGGTTTTTCGCTTCAAGGAAGGCCGCTATGCCTGCTCTCAAACCTAAAATCCCCAAACTGTAACCCAAAAATCGGTGGAGTCAATCTAAAAGACGCTCACAGACTCGCTAACGCTAGGCGATCGCCAATCTCAAATCCAAAATTGTTTGACTTTTGCAATTTATACGAAACTCCAACTCAGATCAAACGTCTGCTTTAGGCAATCTTACCACACACCTAGATGCCAGGTTAAGGCGTTTGCTCGTAGGGGAGTGGCTATTTTCATAGGTGTTAACTTAAGCCTTGGCGAAGGTCATTCGGGGTTATACAGGCTTTCGTCCGCCTCTACTCGTAGTGGCACAGCAATGCTCATGAAGTTTTTATACTATACTTACAAAATTGCTACAATTGTGCTTAGTATGGTTAGTCACAATTCATGGTGAGTCGTTTTTAACTAGTGTTCAGTTCATAAACTGTCACTCACGAGATCCCTGGTATTCTTACAAAAGAGATATTCTTAGTTAGTGCAAGGAGTGATACCATTTCACGATATGTTTGTTACAAGTTATCCTCGCAATCCTCGCTCCTAATAGAGTTTTGCAGATTTCCAATGTTGCATCAAACAAGTGAGTTGGTATAAGCTTTTACGGAAAAGTGCTTGAGTAAGCAAAATTCTCAAGTACTTTTTCGTGTATAAAGAAAAACTTATACCCTGTGGACGAGAATTAAAGATGTTTTTAAATACACATATAGCAGAGAAGAAAACTACTGTGGGATGAGGGCTTGTCAATTTCGGCCGTAGCACCAGCAAAAGGTGAGTTCGATGAACCTCTCCCTCCCAGCCTCCCTCTGGGAAACGGAAAGGGAGGAGCAACGAAAAATTAAGCTTTTTGCTCCCCTCTCCGCTTCGGAGAAGGGCTGGGGGAGAGGTCAAATAAGACTTGTCAAACTCACGTCAGCAAAATAGCAAAGCGATCGCTATTCAACTACAATTAGCCCCAAATCTGTAATATAGCGTTTCCTAATCACATGAGGTACATCGAAAGCCCCCTCTTTGCTTGCGGGGAGCGGGTTGGGGGTGGGGTTCTTGTACCTCACTGAATTGAGAACCGCTATACTTGCGTGCTATAAAACTACGTGCGGAATGTGTAATAACAATCGCCCAAAGAGGGAGCATCCCAAATTTGTTATACTACATATGTATGATGCTTAATTCCTAGTTTATTCCCCGATCGCTTCTCCCCATTCCTTAATTACAGAAAATAGTGATGAGTAATCATCATCAGCAAATGACATTTTCACGGCTGTTTGCAAGATTTGCCGCACTCCTTTAATACTGCTTAGATCCAAATTCTGAGATTTCGCTTCCGAGATAAACAATTCTGTATCCTTAAGCAAGTGTTTTGTGGGGAAATTGGGATCAGCATAATTGCCATCCAACATCCGTTGTAGCTTTTTGTCAAAGGTAGGTGCGTAGAGTGGACTGTCCCGTAATATTTGCATAAACACATCGACATCTACACCCTGACGCTGGACAAAAGCCAGACTCAGAGCAAAGCTAGTTGTTAGAGAAGCTATTAGCTGATTGAGTGCCAATTTTAGCGCCGCCGCAGTTCCCACAGGGCCTATAAGTAAAGGTTCTGTACCAAAATTTTGGAGTAACTTTAAATGGCGTTGATATTGGTCTGGCTCGGCTCCTACCATAACACTCAACTTGCCAGCTTTTGCTTCCGGGATACTTCCTAATACTGGTGCTTCTAAATACTCGCCACCACCCGCAACAACTGCATCTCTAATTTCCTGGCTTTCTGTGGGGGTAATTGTTCCCATTTGGATAATTGTGCGCCCTTCCAAAGTTTGCCAAGCAGTATCTGAAAGCAACACATTATAAATGGCTGAGGCATTAGTCAGCATGAGAATCACGCACTCAGCAGCACGAATGGCGTGGCGGGGATGTGTAGCAATTTCAGCCCCAGCCGCTTGTAGTGGTGCTAATTTTTCTGGGGTACGATTGTAGGCAACTAGCTGTATATCTGCGGCTAATAATCTTTGAGCCATTGGTAGCCCCATCAGTCCGGTTCCCAGAAATGCCACCTTCATTTTTTACGTTCCTTTGGTACAGGGTCACCGATAGCGCAGTGTTTGCCAGTCTTCTCTCTTGGCGCTAGCCTCTCACGAGTGGGAGAAGGGTAGACGCTTTAGCGCAACGAGAGTCACAGCCTGTTGTAGACATTGCGTTTCCATCATTTGATTTTAATATCAGTTATCCAGGGCTATTTCATTCTCATCTAGCCCGCCTCAGAATTAATTCTAAGTCTAATAGCGAAAGTCGTCTTTAGACGACTGAGAAAAGATTATCGTCCAATACAGTTCAGTTAAGGCTAAAACTCTTTGCCAAAGTCAATTTTTTAACGAACCGCCATCGCGTAGCGTCTCCCCTTGGGAGAAGGACGCCAACGCGAGTGCGTCTCGTAAGAGTTGGACGCAAAGAAAGAGAAGAAAGAGAATAAAGAAATGCTTAACTGAACTGTATTGGATTATAGTCCTAGGACTTACGCAACTGGCATATTATTTTGAGTTTGTAGTGAGGATTAAAGTCCTCAAAATCAGGGCTGAAGCCCTTACTACAAACTAAAAGCTTTTATTTTTTGTGACACTTGCGTAAGTCCTAAGTCCGTTAAAACGTACTTTAGCTATGAGCCCGGAACTGAAGTTCCGGGTGGTTTATGTCTAGAATGAAATAGTCCTGATCAGTTATCGCTAAATACTGATAACTGTTCACGGAACTAGTGACTAACATCTCTGGTCATTAGCCCCCAGCAGCAAAAGTCGCCATAATTATGACTGAAAGTAAAATACCAGGAGTAAGTAAGGTTACTAGCATTAGCAGGTCATGAGTGGACATAATTATTACTTTGGTAGTGTGTTTAACTTTACAGTAATCACTGTTATGCTAGTCTAAATAAGAGTGATACTGCATTCTTAAATAGAGTTTTAACTTTTCAAATTGACGTTTACTCTGGCAGGGTCAATCCTTTTAGTGTTTGAGACATTTCTGTTTTATCCAGACCTTTGCTCTGAATTAAGACTCCAAAGTTGCCGAGTCCTGTGGGATCTATCAGTTGGTGTAGTGCGTCCCGTCGCTGTAGTAACTGCGAGAGGGGTTGCTTTTGATCGGAAAGGGCTGCAATCCGATCGCCTAACCCCAGGGCCATCAAAAATAATCCCTGCTGGATAAAACCAACATTCTTTAAATTGTACTTCTCGCCCCAGCACTCCAAAGCCGTAAAGTCAACATGGGCAGTGATATCTTGTCGCCCAATATTAATATAGGGGTTGTTATGGAAACGATGATGGTAATAGCACTGTAGTGTTCCTTGCGATCGCCTGGGATTATAGTAACGACTGGCGGGGTAGCCATAATCAATTGTTAACACATAGCCACGCTGCAAGCGGTCTGCTACTATACTCAACCAGTCTAGAGCAGCTAAATTAATTTCACTACGGTAGCCATCTGGATATACACTTTGGGTTAAGTCGATTCCCAGTAAATCCAAATATTCAGCTAGTTGGGGTGTTGAAGGTTCCCCTGTGACTTCTACAAATGATGGGTATGGGGCATTGGTTTCTTTCTCATTCTGATCTGTAGTTACATAAATTTCTCGGAGTTTCCCTGTTTCTAGGATGAATTGATGGACGGGGAAAGCATCTACTAACTCGTTAGAAAAAAAGCAACCCGCGATCGCATTTGGTGGTATCTCCTCTAAATTGCACCAATTTACAGGGAAATCTTGCAAGCGTTGCTGCTGTTCTTGTCTTAAAGTTGGCGACTTTTCAACAATGATGTACTCCAGCGCCGTAAAAAAATCTGGGTAATGTAGTTGATGATATTTAAGGATGTGTAAAGCTAGCAGTCCGTGACCTGCTCCCATTTCTACCAAAGAAAAGGGTACAGGTTTTCCTAAAATCTTCCACATCTGCAAAAATTGTTCTGCTAGTAACTCACCAAAGTCAGAACAGAGGTTGGGAGAGGTAAAAAAATCACCACCCTGAAAGCCAATTTGGACTGCATCGCTGGAATAGTAGCCATGCTCAGGGTGGTATAATGCCATCTCCATGAATTGGGCGAAATTAATTCGCTGCTGCGGACTGGTGATCAGATGATTGGCGATCGCAGCACACAATGCTGGATTTGAATCCATAAAATATAGAGAAAAGAAATCAGATAAGAAGTGGTAAACAGGTAAGGGACTGACAAATAAAAAAATACTCAACTACTTATTGTGGGGTGGGCGTCTCGCCATTGGTGTCAACTTAACGTAAAACTGCTGTCTTGCAAGGAACTGAAGTTCCTTGCTAATAGCTGAAGTCATCTAAAAGATGACTAAATTCCTCAACAATCTTTAGTCTACTTCAGTAGACTTGAGC
>NZ_JAIVFV010000231.1 GCF_020829445.1 Nostoc sp. CHAB 5836 | reverse complement strand
GATGTCTGGTAGTACATCCAAGGCCACTAATCCCAATATCCAAGGATGTCCATCCTGAATTTGGGGTAGCTTAAACCTAAATTTCAAACGTCTGACTATATTTGACTATGAGATTTGGAACTATATGTTACAAGATAAATTTTGGGTTTTGAGAACCAGGACTCCTGCCCAGGGAGGGAATGTCAGACCAAAAAAACTACGAAGTAATTCAATACTGCTCGGTTAAGCCTCTTTTGGGCATTAGAGACAACGAGATTTCAAGGGTTTCAGCCTACTTTCTTTCCTTAACCGAGCAGTATTGCGAAGTAATTGATGGCTATTCCCAATGAATTGCCAGAACTACGATTTCAGCCGTAGGCAACTCTGAGTAGTTCACCTGCTGACAATTCAGGTCATGTGGAAAAGTCAACGAAAAACCTAACCCCCTTCCCGTGTCGGGAAGGGGGAAAATTCAAAGTCTCTCTCTTTAAAGGAAGAGAGAAATAGAAGTGAGGTTTTCCACATACCGTGAAAAATCAGGTTTAATCTTCGTCAAGGGCTGGAAAAGCTTCTTCAAGCTGCCATAACTTATCTTTATTTTCAACGAACCAAATACGAGTTTCTGGAGTTAATTTACTCCAAACATCTTCAACAGGGATGTGAGGAGATGCATATTGATACTGCTGACCAAGTGACTTGAGATTGTCCGCTACATCACGAGGAATTCCAAATTGTTCCCAGTCAACTGTGATATTTCTTCCCGAAACTCCGGCTGTGGGGTCGAAAACCAATTGTGCTGATCTGACTAAATCAGCAAAGTGTTTCGGTTTAAGTTTGGTAATCTCCTGAATTTGGAGTGATTCGTTATGTTCTTGAGACATTATCGCCGCAGTGGTAAAGATTAGGGGTGTATTGAACTTACTGCCAGAGATTTTTATCCCAATATTTTTACTTTAGCGCAGAGCGGCTAACTTGATCATGATTAAGATTTAGGAGTCCTATATCCATCGTTATTTATCAGAATAGGACTTACGCAGGAATTACGGAATGACGAACCGCAGAGGCAAAGAGTTGCCAGTGCGCCCTTGCGGTTAAGAGACTTGTTCGCTCTTAGCGTTCCCGCAGGGTAGGGGCGCAAAGGGAAGCGCATAGGCGCTTCTCTACGAGACGCTACGCGAACGCCTTCCCGTAGGGTAGGAACGCAAAAAGAATTGGCTACGAATTTATGAAATATTGTACTAAGTAAGTTGGCGCGAAAAAATCAAAGTATGTTACGAAACGTAAATAGCCTTAAAATCTTTACTAGTGACCAATTGACTTAGGACAAATGACAGTCTTAGCCAGTTAGCTTTAATTGCGCCGACCTACTTAAGTTATTATTTTAAACTTCCTAACACTTCCATCACTTCTGCTTCAGGTTTTACCCTAGCTTCAGCTTGCAGAAATCCAGCTACTTGAGCCTCAATTTCATCTCGGACAATTTGGCGATACTCCAAGAAATGCTCAATTTGGGCACAAACAGCTAAATAGCTACTTACCCCACCCGGATTATGTTGATACATACTCCACAAGTTGCGCCAGAATTGCCAGCGCGTTTGACGACGTACACCCTGACGCCAACAAATTACCAACAACGCTCGGAGTACTTTCCAATTTAATGGTTTTTTGGCAGCTTTCCCCTTTTTCGGATAGGTTGCTTCACCTAAAAGACGGAAGTGTTTGTATGTACGCTCCAAAAACCGCTCTGGCTCATACAAATCCCAGAACGCTTGCACATATTCGTGAGCAATGTCTTCTAATGGTCGAGTTGGCACAAAGTTCATCAACGTGGTTTGGTTGATGTTGGCTGATTTGCTGCGGAGTCGTCCTTCCTTTTCTAATCTGTGCCAGAGGGCTGTATCTGGAAGCGCTTGCAGCATACTAAATAAGGCTGTGGGAATTGCTGTTTGCTCGACAAACTTGACAATTCGTGCGCCTGCTCCGATTTTTTCGCCATCAAACCCAATGATAAAGCCTGCCATAACTCGCAGCCCTGAGCGGGTAATCTTATTCACCGCTTCACTGAGTGAGTCTCTGGTATTCTGGTATTTCTGTGTGAAAGTGAGACTTTCTTCGTCGGGGGTTTCAATTCCCAGAAATACCGCTCCAAAATTACACGCTACCATCAAATCCATCAGTTCTTGATCTTGGGCTAAATCAACTGAAGCCTCTGTGGCAAAGGAAAAGGGATAATTATGTTCCACCATCCAGGGCAAAAGGGACTTCAAAAATAATTTGACATTCCGCTTATTGCCGATGAAGTTGTCATCCACCATAAAAATACTGCGCCGCCAACCCAATTTATAGAGGTAATCAAGTTCTGCTAACAGTTGAGATGGGTCTTTGGTGCGGGGTTTGCGACCATATAGCACAATAATGTCACAAAATTCACACTGGAAAGGACATCCACGGGAAAATTGTACTGACATCTCCGCATAAGCTTCAAACTCTAGCAAATCAAAGCGAGGAATCGGAGTATTGGTGACATCTGGTTTTTCACCGCCAGAGCGAAAAATACCTGTGCGATCGCCCCGTGCGATCGCTGCTACAAATAAAGGTAGGGTGATTTCCCCTTCGTCTAATATTAAGTAGTCTGCTCCGGCAGATGTCATTTCATTGGGTAGCGCTGTCGGGAAGGGCCCACCCACAGCGACCAGCTTACCTCTCTGCTTTGCTTCTAATATCTGAGAGAGCAAATCCTCTTTTTGCACAATCATCGCTGACATAATAACCAAATCTGCCCAAGCCCATTCGGCTTCCGTACAGATGCGAACATTTCGATCTACTAGCTTGAACTGCCATTCTTGCGGTAAAATTGCCGCTACAGTGACCAAGCCTAAAGGCGGTAGCATTGCTTTACGGTCTAATAAAGCCAGTGTCTTTTCAAAAGACCAAAAACTTTTCGGAAAGCGGGGATATACAAGTAAAACGTTCATATTCGATGCTTATAACCCTTGATATTTGCTGCTGGTCGAGTTGATGTAAAGCTAAACCACTCTGACAACAGATTAGAGGAGCTGATGTATCCAGTAGCTGTAACCTCTACTATGACTGATTTAGACAAACCAATATTTTTTTAGGTCGATTATTACTGTTTTCAGACCAGAGAGTGGCTACAAAATTGCTTAAGGCTGAAACTCTTTTTTTACGTAGACGCAAACGCGAGTGCGTCTGGTAAGAGTTGCAGCTTGCCGCAGGCTACCACTCCAGGCGCAGAGAACACAGAGAGAAGAGAGAAGAGAGAAGGAGGAAATGCTTAACCCAAGTGTATTGGGTTATAGTCCGTTAAAACGGACTTTAGCTATTAGCGCGGAACTTCAGTTCCGGGTCATCGGTGAGAGGTTAAGATAAACTTACTTTTGTCAATTAGAAATTATGCTGAAAATTTGGAGAAAGCAGAAGTATTAAGTTAACTCTTGTACTTAATTTTGATCGCGACAATGAATGATACGGATCGAGATTAGTGATCGCCTGCCTACAAATTCTGTTTTCGACCCCAATTTTGGCAATATTTTAAGTACGATTGCTTATTGACAAATCATCTATGACCTTAACCTCTCGCGAATGGTTCCGGGTGGTTTATGTTTAGAATGAAATAGCCCTGATTCAAAGGTACTGCTGAGGCGATCGCACCCATTGCATAATATTTAGGGAATAACCAATGCTTGGTGATGCCTGCGGCGGGCTTCGCCTACGCCAAACCATCTCTCAATCCAATCTAAAATCGCTTGGTTGACTTGTTCTGGACATTCATCATGGGGACAATGCCCAACATCCTCCAGATTCAGCACTTGTAATTTCTTGTTGTATTGGGCAAATTGGCTAGCCAGGACTGGGGGAACAAACCGGTCTTTTTGTCCCCAAATTAAAAGCATGGGAATTGTTAAGGTTGGTAATACTGTCTTGACACTGGGACTAAAATTCATTCCGATCGCAGCTTTAAATAAAGCACTAAACGCCTTAGCAGAACCCCGGTCTTGGGGAGGCCCTGCTAAAATTTCGATGAGTTCATCGGTAATAGCCTCTGGGTTCGCGTAGGCGATACTAGCCCAGCGACGCAGCACCCCAGGACGGCGCACGAAGTTAAACACAGGTTTCAGTATCAACGGCGAAGCGACTATATTTTTAATTGCTCTAACCAATGGTCGTAGCACAGGAGGAATCGCTTCTTGTTCTAGTGACGGGTCGGGTAAACTCATCATCACCATACCCAGCACCATATCGGGGTGGGTGGCGGCGGCAACCATAGAAATTAGTGAACCGTTGGAATTGCCTATTAATATTGCTGGTTGACGGATAAATGTTTTCCAGAAATCGTAAACCTGCTCAACCCAGAGTTCGATGCTGTAATTAGCTGCGGCTTTTTCAGAAGCGCCAAAACCTAACATATCTATGGCGTAAACTGTGTGATGCTCACCCAGAACCTCTAAATTATGCCGCCAATGACCGATGGAAGCGCCAAAGCCATGTAGCAATATCAGAGGTGTTGCCTTGTGGTGATTTTGGCTAGGGCGAATGTAAGTGTAGCGGGTTTGCCAGCCGCGCCAAATCCAATCCCTTTGGTTACCAACTCGTTCTTGCCAGTGTACCGTAGTGGTCACACTTACCTCCGATTTATCAGGACTGAAATATTATTATAAATTGGGGATGAGGGGGATGAGGGGGATGAGGGGGATGAGGGGGGATGAATTAATAATTATTCTCCATTCCCCATTCTTTAGACATCTGGTGAAATTAAATATACGTTACCCAGAACCCTTGTAGAGACGTAGCACTGCTCATAGGTGTCAACTTAACGTTAAAAGGGCGGTTAGAAACCGCGTCTACACAGACGAAACCCGCCTGCGCGGGTTAAAAATATTAATTTTCTCTTAGTCCGCGCAGGCGGACTTTGTTTGTGTAGCCGCGAATTCCATTCGCCCAGGCTTAAGTTGACACCAATGAGCACTGCTACGTCAAAACAATTCTTTTTCGGAGATGTCTTTTATTTATCTAACAAATTGAGGCATAATTTCGGCAGCAGTGAATATTCCGTAGATGCCACGTTGGTGCAGTTGTCTACCAGCTTTGAGATAGCCGAAGGCAGGGCCGCAGACATTGGCTGCCATGCTGGTTTCATCTCCCAGAGTAAAAATATGGGTTGAAATCTTTCCTTCAAAGGTACGTCCTGTTACCTTCACATTGGTGCTGAGGGGCTTTTTGGGATTGCGGGTATCGACTACACCACCAACTGTAACGCGATCGCGCCCCACTATCCCGGCTACTTCTAACATCACATCATCAGCGTGTTCCATGTTTGTCAAGGTAAGCACGCCATTAGTTTTATCTAGTAGTGCTTCTACTTGGGCGTCAGTCATCGCCCTAGCAGTTTCCACTGTGTAACCAGGCATATGGCCGATATCTTCCCGAACGGTGGCGCGGTAAGCTTCCCAGTTAGCAATTCCCACCCCAAAGGTAATTTCAACTTGATGAATTTCGGCGTAACTTTGGGCGGCTAAGGCTGCTGCTGCTGTTAACAGTCCAGGTGTAGCACCACATCCTGTCATGTAGGTAATTCCGGCGGCTTGCAGTTCCTCTTTCATCGCTAGGAGTTGTTCTACGGCAGTGGTGCGTTTAATGGCATCTACTAGTACTCCACGCCAACCAGATTTGATAAACTGCTTGGCGACAGTGGGAATAAAGTCATTTGGTAGGTTGGGTAAAGCCAAAAAATACCCATCTACTTCAGCTATTTCGATTAAATCCTGAATACTTTGATTTGTTAATGTACCAACTGGCTCTAAATAACCCACCGAACCTTGAGACTGATAGGTTGCAATGGATTCTTCAGTATTTAAACCGTCAGCAGCGTAAGCGTAGCCTTTTTGATCTGCTGCTGCGACTAAAATCATTTCTCGTTTGCCAGCAACTACCTTGGCGGCTGCTTGTCCGAGTCCGCCGAAACCCAGTACTCCCACGCGTATAGCTGGCGAAATATTTAGAGAATTTTTGATTTGTTCAGAATTCATAGTGAATTAGTTAATTTGAATCAAAAGCCTTGATTCTTCGGCATCTCAGCTTCCGGCTTGTAACTGGTGGCTGATGGCTGATGGCTCAAAGCTATAGAGGTTAATTATGATTCATTATCCTGGTTTCTTTGGCTTGATATTGCAGATATTTATCTAAGCGCGATCGCTTTTAAGTTTTTCGGCTGTTACCGTACCAGATTTCAAGCAATGACCGCAACTAGCAACCCAGAAGAAGGCTTAAGAATACTGGCTAAACTTGATGCTCTGACAGAATAGAGTTTGTGGCGCGATGATGCAAACATTCACCGGAGGCGATCGCGAGATTTGTGACAATCAGGTTTTTTAGCTAGGAATTCTCTAACATCTCTGTTCCCTTTAGTTTGGTTACAATTGTGACAACACAACGTGAGGTTTGAAACTCTATTCTTTTAGGGGATGTTTGAAAAGTTGTAAAGTATGCTACCAACCCCGCTTCCATTCCTCTCCCCGAAAGGTCAAGAGGCTTTGAAACCCTCCTTCCCTTGTAGGGAAGGGGGGCTAGGGGGGTTAGGTTTCCGAGGCTTAGATGTTAGCAATAATACTTTTCAAACAACCTCTTAACAATTAATCGGGATGGCGTGAATAAGATTATTTAGAGTGTCTTATGGAAATATGGGTAAACTTTGAGTTTGGTGACGGGAATTTTAAGCACGGATTTGGTAAAAATAAACTTGAGGTGGCGATCGCAAATCCACAGGGTAATATCGCACAGATAGAAGTTCAATTACCCCCAGATGAAGAAATTCCAGGTTTCTATCAACGTTGGAAAAAACAATACTATTCGTTACTTAAGAATTCCAGAGGTGGTTTTAAAAATAGCCAAATAACTCATATATCCAAAACAGATTGTGGCGATTATGCAGAGTCTTTACGACATCGACTTCATCAGTGGCTTTACCCCATCCAGTCTGAATTACAACAAGTATTACCACAATACCCCGATCCAGAAATTCATCTGTTTATCCACACTCAGAAAATTGCATCAGAGTTAACTAAGGATATTTTACATAGACTACCTTGGCAAGAATGGGATTTTTTGTCAGGAAATTCCTCCTGTGAGGCGGCCGTTTGTTTTACCTCTTCTCATATAAGTACTAAGGCATCTGAACAATCATCTATTCCTGGCAAAATTAGAAGAGCTAGAATTATCAGTATTTTTGGAGATAGTACAGAAATTGATACTAATCCAGATAAAGAATTACTCAAACAATTGAAAAAACAGGGAGCAGAACTAATCGTTCTTAGTGAACCAATTCGTTCAGATTTTAATAAGCTCTGGGAAGAAGCCTACGATATCCTGTTTTTTGCTGGCCATAGCGAAACTCAGAATGATGGTCAAATAGGTGTCATAAATATTAATCGCAATGAGAGTTTAAGTTTAGAAGAAATCAAAAGCACACTGAAAGCAGCAATTAACAAAGGTTTAAAATTAGCCATCTTCAATTCTTGTAATGGTTTAGGTTTAGCAAGACAATTAGCTTGTTTAAATCTTGCCTACATCATTGTCTGGCGGGAAGAAGTACCAGACAAATTAGCACAAAAGTTTCTCCAATATTTTTTAAGTTCTTTTTCCCAAGGTGAATCTTTATTTAATTCAGTCCGACAAGCAAGAGATAAGCTCAAAGAACTTGCAGACGACAAAGATATTGAGAAGTGGCTACCAGGGGTAAGCTGGCTGCCAGTTATCTGTCAAAATACAAAGAGTCCTCCACCCAGTTGGGAAGATTTGGGAGGACTTTCTGGCGAACTTCCTGAGTGTCCCTATCAAGGTTTATCTGCATTTCGTCAGGAAAATGCAGATTTCTTTTTTGGTAGGGAGAAGTTTATTGCTAAGTTAGTGGAAGCAGTTAACAGCAACCAGCTAATACCTGTGATTGGTGCTTCTGGAAGCGGAAAGTCTTCTGTAGTCTTTGCAGGTTTGATTCCTTATTTACAATCTGCTGGGAATGTAGGGATAGTTAGTTTTCGTCCAGGTAAAAATCCCTTTGATACTTTAGCGATCGCGTTGAGCAAATATTGTCAGTCTCCGGTACAACAACAAACAGAAGCACCAGGAAAAACTGCTATCAGGTTAACAGAACTCGAATTGGAAGTCAACTTGCGACATGATGAGACAGTATTCAACCATCTTATTAAAAATATTATTAACTCTTCAGGATCTAACCATTTTGTATTAATCGCAGACCAGTTTGAAGAACTTTACACTCTTGCAACTGAGGAAGAATGTTACAGTTTTTTAAATGCACTGCTTTTTGCAGTAAATAATGCTCCTAGTTTTACCTTAGTGTTGACGCTGCGAGCGGATTTTTTGGGAATTGCCCTTGATTATCAACCAATGGGTCAGGCTTTGCAACAATACACAGCCTTGTTATTAACTCCGATGGACAAGGAGGAATTACGAGATGTAATTGAAAACCCAGCTTTGAAAATGAAGGTGGAATTGGAGGAAGGGTTAACAAGTAAACTAATTGATGATCTAGACAATCATCCTGGTCGTTTACCTTTACTGGAGTTTACACTAACACAGCTTTGGTCGAAGCAGAAAAATTGGTATTTAACACACCAAGCTTATGAAGAAATTGGTGGTTTAGAAAAAGCTTTAGCAAAGCAAGCTGATCAAGTATTCAACTCGCTATCTGCAAGGGAGAAACAACAAGCAGAAAGGATATTGATTCAGTTAGTACGTCCAGGAGAAGGAACAGAAGACACTAAGCGCGTAGCGACTCGCAAAGAAGTACAGGAAGAAAATTGGAGTTTAGTGAAACGTTTGGCTGATGAACGTTTAGTGGTGACTGCTTGGGATGAAATTGAGAAAATAGAAACAGTAGAAATTGTCCACGAAGCATTGATTCGAGAGTGGGGAACATTGCGCGAATGGATTGAAATTAACCGCGAATTTCGCATTTGGCAAGAAAGGCTCAAACAAGAAGTACGTGACTGGGAAAATAGTCATCAAGACCCAGGAGCATTAGAACAAGACACGCGGCTAATTGTAGCAAAAGATTCGTACAACCAACGAGGAGATGAACTAAAATCACCAAAGCAAGATTTT
>NZ_JAIVFV010000230.1 GCF_020829445.1 Nostoc sp. CHAB 5836 | reverse complement strand
ACCGCTTCTTACCTTGTGGTAAAACTTGGCTTATCTGTTGTTGTAGAGATGCCCTAGCTTCACCTTCCGAAACTGGGGGCAATGCTGGTGCAGTGACAGCATTCGATGCCCAGCGCTCGTAAGTCTCATTTGTCACCCAGTGCAGTGTTGCCCCACTTTCTGCACCAGAGCGAATCATTTCTGCCGCTAAGAGTGCGTCCCTTTCAAAATCAGATTGGGGATTGCGATAGCTCCATTGGATGAACCAGTATGTTCCCAGCGCCCCTTCCACTTTTTGGAACTCTGCACAAAAGATGTAGTTTTTCAGTACGCTAGCGATCGCGCCATAACAAAACTCTTTCGGATCTCCCGGCATCCCCTCTTCACACCATTGCTGGAAGGCACGATGGGCAAAGTGGTTGTACAAATTAGCGAATGAGTCTTTACTGCGGCGGTGCATCAAGAAACAAAGCAGCATGGAAGCGGGGCCTTTGAACTGGTCTTTGAGTTCGCCACCAACCGGAATCACCCAAAGCTCAGTGAATGGTTCGTTGGTAAAGTTTTCGTTGATAGTCATGGTGCGGTCTGGGCGAGAAATAGCGATCGCAAAGTCAGCTTTGTTACCTTTGAGATATCCTCCGGCTTGTGCCTCTAAAATTGTTAGCTTGGGAGGACAGTCAAGTAAGAATTGCCCGTATTCTTTAGCGCAGTTGGCTTGCAGTTTTGGTTGACTTGGAGGGATGAGAAAAACGCTGTTGTTGATTGTGATAGTTTCCATGTTTGTGTTTTATTGATTGTGTTAGGGTGACGTGTGCAATAATGGGAATTCTGTAGCGGGAGAAGAACTTCCGTGCGTTCATCTAAAGGAATGCCATTGCTTTAGATGAACGCTTTTGTACTACACAGAATGTTCCTGATTCTGCTCTAACTCCCATTCCAGATAAGTTAGGGCGGTGGTGGCATCAGCAATGTTTAAATCAGGGCTATATCCCAAGGAGAGCAGTTGCTCGTACTCTGGGTGCGTAGCAATAAGAGATATCAGATTTTGGGCAATTTCAACTAACTGGCAGAGATTGGAGTTAGACATTTCAAAGCCGAGCCGTGAACATAAATCTCTGGTTTTTACCCCGATGGTTCCTGGTTCAATCTCCGTTTCTAACTCTTCAAGAGAGAAAAGAAAATCAGGATGTTCATCGTTGATTTCAACCTCAAATAAACCTGCGCTCTGTGTGGCGATAGTTGCCCAATCGGGTAAAGTCTGTGGAATGGTTTTCGCGTAAAGTTTCATGATTTTCTCCTTTGTGATTAAAAATCTTCGGCTATCTCCAATAGAAAACCGCATCCAGTATTTTGTACTTGCACCAGTTCTCTATCCAGCAGGGTTTGAATGACTGAATTGGAGACTTGGAATTGCAGAGAGTGCAGAGGAACACAACCACCGCAAAGTTGAATCAAACGCAGCAGGTGATTCGCTCTCCGGTCAAAGTTGCTGTTTACTTCTTCAAGCATTGTTTGCACTTAACTGTTGTTGAAAAATTGCTGTTTGGTACTGATAAAACTCAATCTCTGCGGTGATTTGTGAGACTAATTCCTGCGGAGAGAGCGTTTGAATTTGATTCTCTTCAAAGTGAAATAGTTCGTCAGAATTTTTCCGAGACATTAGCACATAGCGCCAACCAAAACAATTACCAATTCGCAATTCGCAATTCGCAGTTAAAGATAATTGCGAATTGCGAATTGCGAACTGCGAATTGTTTTGTGCGCTGTTCCAAAGCAAAGCGGGGATATTCCCAGTGTTTGGGTATCGTGATTGTTGGTTGCATTGATTTATGATTGTTGAGAATGTGCTGGCGTAGGCGTAGCCCGCCGTAGGCATCGCTGTTGGTCGTGTCTGTCGAGCAATCGCCTTGTGTGCCAGAATTACGCCGCCATTAGTTCAAAAACTCGTTTATACTCCCGTAAATACTGCTATTCATCGGGGTTAACATCTCAAATGGGCGGTTCAACAATTGGGTTTGTGTGACCGCTAATAACCACACTGCTTGCAGCGCAGACTGACAAGCGACTCGTTCGGTATTGGCTGCGCGTGTCACCCACCAGCCGCCTAGGGTGCATCCCACTTCGCCCAGTTTCACCTCGTTGTTGTAGATTATTCCATTTATTCCATCGCCCACTATTTCAAACCCGTACTTCTGGCACTCGTTGAAAATTTGGCACATGATTTCGTTCTCAGTACTACCATTTGTGTCTGTAGCGTTTTGCTCTTGTACTGGTAGTGTGCCGTCTTTGTAATGTGAGCAAATGTAATGGTGACAAAGTATGTTCGTGGAAGCACGGTGGACTTCCTTGTTGTTCACCATCACTACCCAAGGTCGCGTTAGGTCGTTATCATAAGTGATTGCAGCGATCAACTTATCCCCGGCGTAATATTCGTGGTCGTAAAAGGAGATTTCAATGGGTGTCAGTGATACGTCCGCAGGGGTGACGAATTGGTCAGGGTGGGTGGACTGGTGAGCGATGATTGCGTTGATCCAGGTTTCGGCACCTCTCTTGTCTCCGGTGGGTGTTACGCCTAATTCGGCAGCGATTGTTTTCAGGCGAGGGAGGTTGTAGCGTCGAAGGGCTTGCTGTGTGTAGGTTCGATGTGTCATGATAAAGTTTCCTATTTTGGGAATAAAAGGCGATCGCTTCCAAAGTTTCGTAGGCTGTGGGCATCGCCTTTTGTTATATCTATATATTCGCATTTTTAAGCAATAGTGTCAATATGCGTATTCGCATTTTTAAGATATAGTATGTAGTGTGAGAATATGGAGGTATGGCAGTGCAAAACCGAATCAAAAAATTTATCGAAGAGAAAGGCATTAGCCGATATAAGTTCTGGCAAGACACAAAGCTTGGCAGAGATACCGCTTATCGTCTATGCAATGATCCAGGCTATATACCTACAGGCAGTGTATTAGATAAAATTTGCGCTACCTATAGAGTTCAGCCAGGAGAATTTTTGGTTTGGCTTCCTGACGATGAGCCATGCTTTGAAGCGATGACGGATAGCCAAATATTTGAAAGCGAGGAAGTGCCGAAGATTAACAAACACTCTCGCAACCAATCAATAGATCAAGCGGGTGGAATAGTGTTGCCGTTCGAGAGGAGGTCGGCATGAATGCCTTTACTACTAACTAAATTCACCCTTTATTGCTGTTATTTCCCTTGAGAGAAGGATTTAATGAGTAAACAAGAAAAACCAGAGTCGCGGCACGCGGCAACAGATCCAGAGAAGTGCCATAATATGGAGAAAAAGTATGGTTGGAAGCTATTACGGATAGAACCAACTGGAGACAAAACCCTAAAAGTTGACTGTATATTTGAAGGTGAAACCAAATTTCCCACCCACGAGCAGGAGAAATAAGCGATGGGCAAGTACATTATTTTTAAAGCTGAATCAATGTCAGCATCCGGCTGGGAGGAAAGGCGGTTGTCCCACACTGAAGCATTTACGAGCATACTTGCTGAACACTACGATTCTTCTAATTCGCCGTTGCCTGAGCCAGGATACAGGCTAAGGGAATATCACCGAGTTTCAAAGTTTGCTGATAAACAGTTTCCTGATGCAAGTACTCACAGCAGAATTGGAGATTGGGAAGTAGCTAGGGTTGAAGAATATGCCAGCGATATTCCCAATCATGATTTTGAGGCTGTGGTTATTTGTTATTGTCGGTACTCTCCAGTAACTACTCCACTAGAGCCAATGCCAGAAATTGAAGTATCCCAAGAGTTACAAGAAGTTTAGTTTCAAGTATGCCAAGCTGATCGGCGATCGCTTATAAGAAATTTTGTCAGTATGACAGAACTACATTTTTACCCCCAGCGATCGCTCTTACAACGAATGCCCACACCAGAGTACACCAAGCCATACACGAACTGCGCCACGGGTCAGTTAACGAAGCAAACTTCTGCTGGCGCGACAGATTGCGGGAAAAAGCGAATGTGCTGATGATGCTGTAGGTATTGGTGTATCTGCTTTTCCAGTTGGACTAACAAAAATTGACAATTCTTGTTAGGATTGGCAGCATAGCTCTAGAGAAAACAGTTTAAAGTGATTGCTTATGAACGTACATCTGGGTGATACATTTGATAAGTTCGTCGCAGAACTCATCGTCAGTGGACTTTATCAATCGCAGAGTGAGGTGATCCGCGAAGGGCTGCGGCTGCTCAAGGAACGTGAAGACATACGCAAACTCAGACTTGAGGAGTTGCGCCATGAGATTCAAGTAGGAATAGATCAAATATCGCGGGGAGAATTTACTACTTATACTTCTGCAAATGAACTGGCTGACGAAATTAGGGCAACTGGACGGCGGCGGCAAAAGAATTCAGAACCTTGCACTAAGGAATGAAGCAGCTACGAGTTAGTGATGAAGCAAAGGCCGACCTGATTGATATCTGGTCGTACATCTCTCAAAACAACGAAGATGCAGCAGATGCCTTGATTGATAAAATTACAGGTAAATTTGATGAACTACTTGCTAATCCTAGGATGGGCAGAGAACGTATAGATATTGCGCCTCTTGTCCGCAGTTTCCCGGTAAGCAATTATTTAATATTTTATCGACTCATTGAAGAAGGGATAGAAATTGTCAGAGTAATTCATGGAGCAAGAAACATCCCAAATCTCTTTGAGTAAGTATGTGACCTGTAAAGTATGCACTTTGATTCCCAGCAAATACTTATGAACTTTCAATTTCACAACAGAATCCTCCACAACTTCTGTTGTTATTAAATCATTTCTGTTTTTGTTATCAATTAATTTTTTTAAATCTGAAGTTTTATCTTTCTTATACCCTCATTACAAAACTTCACTTTCTCTTCCAATTCCCGGCTTAATACTAGTTATTCTCATTAACCCTACTTTTTCTTACTTCTGTCCTAGTTTCTATGTACTACTCACGCCACTTTTTGTTGATGTGTGACAGTTAGGGTGCGGAAGGTGGGGTGTAAAACCCTCTATAGAGCGTAAAAAATCGAGGGCTTCTAGAATTGGTGTTGCTGAATCCATCCCCCTAATGTGGAATAACGCTGGTCTTCTGGTATTAATAGTAACTTTTCTAAAGCAACAATTTGTATAGAAAATTCTGTGCATTGGGTACTGGACATGACATTCCATGAAGATGCTAGTCGTATCCGTAAAGATAATGCCCCTCTTAATTTTTCGGTTCTACGGCGTTTATTTTTGAATCTTTTAGATAAAGATAAAACGGTGCGTGGAAGTGTTGCGATGAAAAGATATCGCGCAGGTTTAGATAACAATTACCTACTTCAAGTTATCGCAGCCATCTAAGTTTTCTCTCACGTCGAAAATTTAGCTATAAATGGTAGTTTTAGGTTGTCTAAAACAATTTTCTCATGAAGATATTGCAGTAAATACACAACTTTACATTTTAATAAATTGCCAAATACATCTGTAAATTACAATATATGTAATTGGTTATTTGTCAAATAAAATTAGATGCGTTTGCCCTGGGATAAGGATAAAGTAAGTTACCAGTCTCTTGTCTTAATACTTTAATCTCTGTTTCCAAATTTTCTTTTACTACGTTTTCTGATGCTTCGATACTATAACCGAATATCATTTTTATATTCTTATCACAATCTCGAACAGGGTAAATTTTAGGCTGTATTATATTAAAACCAAATTCTTCAATATACTTTAAAATCAACTGTTCTAAACACCATATTCTACCATCAAGATTTTCAATAATATCAGTAAAACCAGCCTTTATTAAACCCCTTAAACAGCATTTATCTTGGGTTAATAAATAACTATCAGTATAACCATTTTGATTAAGATAGCAAATATGATTAATTAAAATTGCTTCTCCTATATCAATTTTATCTTTTTTATCATTGCTTGTTTTGCTGTAATTTATCAATTTTAAATAAATATTTTTATCAATATCCAAATTTTGCTCTGAAAGAGTTGCAAATTTTTCAGTAATTTCTAATGCTTTCTTAACATTATATTGGGTATAATCGTTATTTGCTTGATTCCCTCTATTACGTTTTATTTGCCTATCAAGAGCAAACTTATATTTAAAACTATCGAGTATTTGTATTTGAGTTGCATCAATATCAAATGTTGTCAGGGTTTCATCAAATAAGTCACAAGTAGCCAGTTTAAGAATAATATCATTATCTAAACAATAAAATGACCCTGACAAAATTTAAACTCCTAAAACTTTCTCTAAATACTGATAGTTTTCATCATTAAACTTGTCCCAGTCTAATCTATCAGCTAAATATTCATTAATAGTCTGTTGAGCATCAACTGTAAAGCCTATTTTGTCTAGAGCTTTCTGAGCGAAGCCCCAATTGTTGTTATGCCAAGCGTTATTGAGTACAATTGAATCAACTTCAACAGAAGGATTTTCTATAGCTTTGTTCCTAGCGTGTTTTAGTAAATGATCGTTATTATGAAATTGCTTATCTCCTAAACAGTTATCACAGTCACCTAATAGCAACTGAGTCGCAAATTTATTTGCTTCGTCTTCTTCATTATCATTGCTATCAGATTCAATTTTTTCATCAATTAAAATACCTTCTTTTAAGTGCCCTAACGCTAAATGACCTAATTCATGTGCCAAATCAAAAGCTAATCTAGCAGAATATTTCTGTTTTGAAGTGAGAATAATTATAGGACGAGAAAATTGCCATTGAATTAAGCCTGCAAACTTTTTAGTGTTTTCAGGAAAATGAGAAAAATGAGCAACGGCAATTCCTTTACTCCAACAATACTCAAGTAAGGATATTAAATTAATTGTTGTATGATTTTTTAAAATCTCTGTTCTAATTTCATTAACATTGACAGGTAGAGGTTTAAAATTAACCTCTGTACCATACGCAATTAAGTCAACTACTCGACTGACTAAAGCCTGAGCAACATAAGGGTGATCCTTATTTTGGCTATTATGCTGCTTAAACTTGGTATGAGGTGGAGAATTAAATTTAATTTCTTCTTCTGCTACTAACAAAGATTTTAAGTCAAGGTTAAGGTTATCAGCGATATAACCAGCCCCTTCTAGCACACCGTATGATTTATTGTTGAGTTCATCATTCCACCAACTCGGTAAACCATTATTTCTTACATAATCTTGGTTTAAGCCTAGTTTGGAGAGTTTATCGTAGAGGGAAGACATAGTAAGCGTTTCTGTCATTGTCTTATCCTCCTTGTTGATGGTAAAAGTTAAAGCTTTATCCTGGTTTTAATCAATGATAGGCATTCTCCTCTATTATAAACGATTTTTCACCCTTCTTAACATAACTGTATCAAAATTCCGGCACTAAATAGGCAGCAAACAACCCTCTATTCAGTATATGACCATCTAACACTTCCCCAAAAAACGCGATCGCACCTCCCTACCCTTCTACCCCCCCGTTTCCGGAACCGAACCTCAAGAATCTCAGAATTCTCGCTGTTCGCCCCTAAAAAAGCGCGATCGCACCTCTGCTAACATACCCCCCCCGTTTTTGGATTTCAACCTCATGAAACTCCCAGGGCTATTTCATTCTAAAAAGTTGCTGGAGTGTGTCTAATCCAAAGGAACATAGCCGTTGAGCTTGTGCCATATTTTCAAACATATTGTCACGGAATAAATTGATGGCAAAATTTCGAGCGATGCCTGCGGCGGGCTACGCCTACGCAAAAATTTGAGGAAGGGGAGTGGTGCGAATTCTAGAGGCATCTTCACCCTGAGTAACGTCTCGAACATAATGAACTTTATTTTCAACACCCCAGTATCCTCTGATCCGTGAGGCGAATGCCTCCGCAGTTTCACTTAAAGAGGAAATGTAATAACGAGTCTCTGTTGTGACTTCAATCATGTGATGCGTGAATACTTGGCGCTCTGATTTTACTTGAATCAAAGTAGTAATACCAGTTCTCCATGAAGATGCACTAAATTAGTAGAAGCAGAAACAGGGTATAGGGGTATGGGAAATAGCTTCCAAGTAGAAGTATCTGAGAGCCAAGAAGAACTACAACACCGATTGCGCCATGCACTAACAGCAACAACCAAAGAAAGGTTACAGATGCTCTACTGGATTAAGGTAAGTGCGATCGCAACCAGACAGGAACTTGCACAACGCTTGGGAAGAGATGAATCAACAGTGTATCGTTGGCTGCAACGGTATAAACAAAGCGGGATAACTGTGAGAATGTGCTGGCGACGCCGAGTAGCCCAACCTAGGCATCGCAGCGACGGACTATTCCGCGTCGCAGCGATCGCCTTGTGTGCCAGAATTACGCCGCCATTAGTTCAAAAACTCGTTTATACTCCCGTAACTACTGCCGTCCATCGGGGTTAACATCTCAAATCGGCGATTTAACAATTCTGTATGGCGTGGGGTTTGTGCCACTGCTAACCGCCAAACAGCAACAAGGGCAGACTGACAGGCGACGCGCTCCTGCTCTGCTGCACCCACTACCCACCAAGAGCCATCGGTGCATCCGACTTCCCCCAGCTTCACGTCGTTGTTGTAAATCCCATCGTGGAGGATTTTAAAGCCGTATTTCTCGCACTCGTTGAATATCTCCGCCTTGATTGCGTTACCAGTCGTGCTATTCGTGTCTGTAGCGTTTTGTTCCTGGGCTGGTAAAGAACCATCTTTGTAATGTGAGCAGATGTAATGGTGACAAAGTATGTTCGTGGAAGCACGGTGGACTTCCTTGTTGTTCACCATCACTACCCAAGGTCGCGTCAGGTCGTCGTCGTAATGGATTGCGGCGATCAACTTATCCCCAGCGTAATATTCGTGGTCGTAAAAACTGATTTCGACGGGTGTTAGTGGTACGTTTGCAGGGGTGATGAATTGCTCAGGGTGGGTGGACTGGTGAGCAATGATTGCGTTTATCCAGGTTTCACTACCTCTCTTGTCTCCGGTGGGTGTTACGCCAAATTCGGCAGCGATTGTTTTGAGGCGCGGGAGGGTGTAGCGTCGAAGAGCTTGCTGTGTGTAGGTTCGATGTGTCATGATAATTGGACTTTGGACAAAAAAGAAGTGTTCGCGTATGTATTACGCGAATAAATGATTAATCTTGTTTATAGTTACCAGCAAAAAAAAAGCATAGCCACCAGAACCCCAAGGTATAGTAATATAAACT
>NZ_JAIVFV010000022.1 GCF_020829445.1 Nostoc sp. CHAB 5836 | reverse complement strand
TCTCGCAGTTTGGCTGCCAAGCGATCGCTGCGTTGCTTCTGGTGTTGTGCCACTTCTTCCGGTGTCGGAACCATTTCCAAGGTGATACCATTTCCTAAGTCTTCAACAAAGTCTTTTGCATCACTGGTAATGCGCTTGGTGATGTTTCCCTGTGCATTTCCTGGTGTTTCATTGGTGTTGGTTGGACTAGTTTCTCCTGAATTAGATCGCAAAAAATGTGGTGCTGCAATTGTCAAACCCAACCCAGTAACTGCAAACCCAGCAGTTTGAATTACACGTCGTCGTGACCAGTTAGGTAATATTAGGTTTGATGGCGAAGAAGGTGTTGAAGTTGTAGATGTTGAAAATTGTCCCGCACCAGAAGTCTGAGTATTATTAATCGGGGATGGTGAGGTTGGCTTGGGAGTTGGAATTTGAGGAGGTTTAATTATAGGTGTATTTGTAACTGACTTAGATGCTTGTGGAATTGTTTGCTGAGGTAAATCAGGAATTGCAGAACTATTTCGCAATCGAGCAATTTCTTCCAAGGCTTCTATAGCTTCCATATCTTGACCTGATGCAGCAGCTAGTACCCTAATCCAGAGTTGTTTTGCTAAATCAAAGTCTCTCTTACTCTGAGCGCGATAAGCATCATTTTTCAACGTGGCAATATCTGCTAAAGTTGCATATCGTGGCACAAGTATTAAATGGGATTTATTTACAGGTTCAGCAATCACATAAGGCGTTTGCCTTGTATTCTTATGCTGGCGAACCAATTCAGGCACACGAAACTTGAGATATTGCTCCAAGCGTTCCACAGTAGCGCACTTACCTTGAATTCCTAACCCTTCTAGTAATGCAGTGGTAAAAGCACCTTGTTGTAAAGCTTCAATTTCATAAGAAAACTCCTGGGGAATACAAGAAAAAAAGCTGATAACTCCTTGTTGACGTGCTTCTTCTGCGGTTTGTCGCCCAATTCCTTCACCTGTTTTTTTGCCTTCATTGCGACAAGCATCCAGAATCAAGACAACATTATCAGCACCGCAGCGACGCAGACGTTCACTCACAAAGTTAATCGCAATTGCCGTGTTTTCAATATCCTCTGGATCGCCATCACAGGGCATGAGATAATCACGGTCAGCGTATCTTATCCCATGACCACTGAAAAAAAACCAGAAATTATCCCCTGCTCCCATAAAGGGATTGTCAAATAACTGTCGCAAGACTCGCAGCAAGTTAGTGCGAGTTGGGCGAGTGGATTTTCCAGCAAGTTCAGGTGAGTCATCAGAGAAGAAAAATATCCGCTCAAATCCGGCTTCATTGCCCAAAAACTCTTGCATTAACTGTGCATCCCGCTTGGCATAGTTTAGCGGTTGCAGATAATCATAATGGTTAATTCCGATCGCGATCGCCCAATTTTTTGCCATTTCACTGTGATTCTTGGCGCTTGAACTTCAGCTTAATCGCTCCTTTAGTCCCAGCTTTGGCACCATTACCAATTAATTTAACTTCTCCTTCCCCACTAATTTCCACCGATAGCTCAATTTCATCTAGCTGCATTTTGGAGTTAACTTTTGCTTGCTCTTCGGCTTGACTAAACAAACTTCCCACAACTTTGAGAAAGTGAGTCATATTTTGCTCTAATTTTTGAGCGCTAACCTTAACAGCATCTCCTACCCCTTTGCTACCAGTAGATTCCCTGATAGTTTCCTCTCCCCAACTGCGTGTATTAGTACTCCCGCCTTTAGCACCGTCAGGAATGGATATTTGCGGCACTTCATCCGTCACAATCCAAATGCGATCGTCTTGGGGTGTTTCTGACATATTACTTTAAACATTTAGATTAGATTGTCCCATAAATACAGATACAACGGTAGAGATACCGATTCCGATTACTAGGAAATCTCGCTGAATATTTTACAGGATGTTTGAAAAGTGGTCGGCTGTAATTTTAGGCACTTATTGATCTAATACTGCGTAGGTTTTGGCAAAAAAATAAAAAATTTGTAGGTTGGGTTGAGGAACGAAACCCAACATTTTGCCGGGTTTGTTGGGTAACGCATTGGCTCAACCCAACCTACAAATATTAAAAACCTACGCAGTATTTATTTTAGATCGCCCCTAACCCCCCGATAAATTGGGGGAAGAATCAAAGTCCCGCGATACATTAGGGGACTTTGAAAGGTTTTGCCCCCTGATTTTTCAGATCCAGTGTATACACAAGTGACTTATTTTGCTTAAAGCGCTCTCAGACCTAACAAGAACAGCGCGTTCCCTACTAGCGTCAATCTTCAAAGCCCCTCTGTGCTTCGGAGAGGGGTTTGGGGAGAGGTCTGCCGACTTGTGTATACACGGTAGCCAATTTATCGGGGGGTTGGGGGATCAATTAACGTGAAAGTTATGTCCCGCAAGGAACTTCAGTTCCTTGCTCATAGCGAAAGTCATCTAAAAGATGACTAAATAATCGGAAAAATCTTTAGTCTACTGAAGTAGGCTTTAGGTATTATAGGATTTACACCCCATGATCAAACCCGCCGATGTCAGCACTAAACGCTTAATCAGCCTTGCACCTGATAACTGGATAAAATGGGTAACACAAATTCCTGATATTGTTGCTGGTGAAATTCTCAACTCAGAATTTCAGTGGATAAGTCGAGAAAGTGATGTTTTAATCCGTGTCGAAAGTCCCCAGTATGGAAAATTTCTCGTTCTTAACGAATTACAACTGCGCTATAAACCAGAAATGCCGCGCAGGATGCGTGCTTATGCAGCACTTGCAGAAGAAAAATATAATTTGCCAACGTACCCAGTACTAATTAATATCCTCAAGGCAAGTGATGCTGAAATACCGACAAGTTATGCATCAAATATTGCTGGTTTACGTGCTATTCAAGATTACCGTGTCATTAATCTGTGGGAAGTTGATGTCGAGATTGCTTTTCAACAACCCTTACCATCATTACTGCCGTTTGTACCCATTCTCAAAGGTGGTGATAACGAGTCTACGATTCGGGACGCATTGCGAATATTACGTGCAGATGAACAATTGAATCAACTAGAAACAGTATTAGGATTTTTTGCTACCTTTGTATTAGATAGTGCAATAGTTCAACAAATTCTGAGGTGGGATATGGCACTTTTAGAGCAGTCGCCTTGGTATCAAGAAATTTTTAGCAAAGGGGAAGCACGCGGAGAAGCACGCGGAGAAGCACGCGGAGAACTGCGAGGAAGAAAGGAAGAGTTATATTCAGGAATTGAATTGGCATTAGAAATTAAGTTTGGCAATCAAGGTTTAGAATTGATGCCGATCATCTCTCAAATTACGGATTTGCAGGAATTAAAAGCAATTCAGCAGGCAATTAAAACTGTAAATACAGTCAATGAATTACAGCAAGTTTTGTCAGCCAACTTGACATGAAACACCAAAAATATAACCCCTCTCCGCCACCGGAAAGGGGTTAATTAATGCCAAAACTCAGCAATGTCTAATAAGCGTCTTGCAACTCGTAAAAATCAGGCGAGATATAATCCTTCCGCAAAGGCCAACCTACCCAATCTTCCGGCATCAAAATCCGCTTAAGATTTGGGTGTCCTTCGTAGATAATGCCGTACATATCGTAAGACTCGCGCTCTTGCCAATCTGCGGTCTTCCAAATCCAGTATACAGAAGGCACTACAGGGTTTTCCCGTGGTAAGAACACCTTAACTCGCACTTCTTCGGGGCGATCGCTATTATCACCGACTTTAATCAAGTGATACATACTCACCAATTCTTGTCCTGGGCCAAGGTCAATACCACCTTGACACTGGAGATAATTAAACCCATAAGCATAAAGGGCTGTAGCAGTAGGAAGTAAAAAATCTGTTGCCACCTTAATTATCTCTACACCATTCTTGTCTGGTGCTGAAAACTCATGGTCAAAGCCATTTTCCGTTAACCACTGGGAAACTTTACCGGCTTGTACCAATGACTCTTCTTTGGCTGCTGGTACTGGTTTAGATTCTTCATCAGCCACGGGTTTGTTCCTCCTTTTGCGCCTTTGCTGTCAGCAGTGCAGGTGGTATTGGCATACCGATCGCTTCTGTCAATTCCTTTGGTGGTGCAGAGCGAGTTGCTGACTGCAAATACTCACCAGTTAAGATTTCTTCTACTGGCTTCAAGTTATGAGTCGTGCTGTAGTAGCGGTGAGTTTGCTTAATTTTATCCCGCTCCTGCATCGATTCATTGGCAATTTTCTTCCGCAGCTTAATAATTGCGTCGATAATTGCTTCTGGACGAGGAGGACAACCAGGCAAATACACGTCCACAGGAATTAGTTTATCGACTCCGCGCACTGCCGTGGGGGAATCAATGCTGAACATCCCGCCAGTAATTGTGCAAGCTCCCATCGCAATTACATACTTTGGCTCTGGCATTTGTTCATAAAGACGCACCAATTGGGGAGCCATCTTCATTGTAATAGTCCCTGCGGTAATGATTAAATCGGCTTGGCGGGGGCTAGAACGGGGAATTAGCCCAAAACGGTCAAAGTCAAATCGGGAGCCAATTAAAGCTGCAAACTCAATAAAGCAGCAAGCAGTACCAAATAACAACGGCCACAAACTAGAAAGCCGCGCCCAGTCGTAGAGATCATCGACCGTCGTCAAAATGACGTTTTCTGAAAGGTCTTGAGTGATTGTAGTCCGCTCAATGGGGTTGATGATTCGTTCTTTGCCCTGGGTTGTTAAGTTAGAATTCAAGACCATTCCAAAGCTCCTTTACGCCACGCGTAAACTAAAGCGACTACAAGAATTGCAATAAAGACTAGCGCTTCAATAAATGCCAATAGCCCCAAACGGTGGAAAGCTACCGCCCAAGGATACAAGAAAACAGTCTCCACATCAAAGATGACGAAGACTAGAGCAAACATATAGTAGCGGATGTTGAACTGAATCCAGGCTCCCCCGATGGGTTCCATGCCCGATTCATAAGTGGTGTGCCGTTCTGGGCTGTAACCACTAGGTCGTAGGAGCTTGGATGCTGAGAGCGCTAAGGCAGGAACTAGGCTACAGACTATGAAGAAGCCTAGAAGGTACTCGTAACCACTGAGAACAAACACAATGAGTATCTACCGCTTAAGGTGTAATTGAAGTGGGGAGTGGGGGGATGAGGGGGATGAGGGGGATGAGGGAGCAGGGGGAGAAGAATTAATGCCCTATGCCCAATGTTCTATGCCCTATGCCCCATCCCTTAACTGCGTAACTTTCTTTTACATTATATCTGTTTGGTTTTTCTGAAATCTGCGAAACAGATGCACTTTAGGTATTTGATTCGTTTTTGGTAGTGATAGAAAAGTCTAACAATTATGTCATAATTTTTAACGTATATTTAAGAATTCTCCTCTGCGAGGCCTTAGCAATGAGCGAACCAGCTGTTGAAACTCCGGTGTTAGACCGCTACGAGTGTCGCGCCTGCGGTTACGTTTACGAACCTGAAAAAGGAGACGACACTCATGATATCCCTTCCGGGACACTCTTTGCAGAACTGCCCATAAATTGGCGCTGTCCAGTTTGTAGTGCGAAGAAAACCGCTTTTGCCAATATCGGCCCTGCGGGTACTGCATCCGGCTTCAAAGAAAATCTCGGTTACGGTTTTGGTGTCAACAACCTGACGCCAACCCAAAAAAATATCCTAATTTTTGGCGCATTGGCTCTTGGCTTTTTGTTTTTTATCAGTCTCTACGGCTTACAGTGATACCCGTTAAGTAATTCAAAATTCCAAATGAAAAACCCAGGATTGCCCAGGATCCTAACTGCCAACTCCTACAGAAATTTAGAAATAATTAAGAAATCCTGATGCATTCAATTGTGAAAAGTTGGCAACGAATAGCTGCCTTGTTAATAGTAGTCGTCATGTGCATAGGTTGTAGCAAAATACCATCTGTTAGCTACAACCCTTGGAAAATCATTTCTGTGCCAACAGACTCGAATTTATTGGATATTGCTTTTACTAATAACTCCGAGCATGGCTACTTAGTAGGTAGCAATGCCACCCTATTGGAAACTAATGACGGTGGTGATACCTGGAAACCAATAACGCTGCAACTGGATGATCAAAAGTATCGCTTTGACTCAGTAAGTTTTGCAGGCAAAGAAGGCTGGATTGCCGGAGAGCCTGGATTGTTACTTCATACTACCGATGAAGGTGGTTCTTGGTCGCGTATTCCTCTGAGCGAAAAGCTACCAGGTAGCCCGATCGCAATTAAGGCATTGGCAGATAATACAGCTGAGATGGCTACTGATGTTGGAGCCATATATAAGACCACAGATGGCGGCAAAAATTGGAAAGCGCAGGTGGAATCAGCAGTAGGTGTAGTGCGTAACATAGAACGTTCTGCTGATGGTAAATATGTTGCGGTTTCCGCTAAGGGTAGTTTCTACTCAACTTGGGAACCAGGACAAGATGCTTGGGTACCACATAACCGCAACAGTTCTCGGCGGGTAGAAAACATGGGCTTTGGTGAAAATGGACAATTGTGGTTGCTAGCTAGAGGCGGTCAAATTCAGTTTAGCGACGAAACTAAAGCTGATGAGTGGCAAAAGGCACAATATCCAGAGCTATCCACCAGTTGGGGTTTGCTGGATTTGGCATATCGCACACCCAATGAAATTTGGATCGGTGGCGGTAGCGGTAATTTGCTCCGGAGTGGCGATGGTGGCAAAACTTGGGAAAAAGACCGTGCAGTGGAAGAAGTTGCGGCTAATTTGTACAAGATTGTGTTTTTGGAACCAGAACGGGGATTTATAATTGGCGATCGCGGCGTTTTGCTCAAATATCTACCAAACCCGGAAAGAAGTTCGCCAGGAGAGGCTTGATGAGGGGGATGAGGGGGATGAGGGGGATGAGGGAGCAGGGTAGAAGTTGCAGTAAGTTTTTTTCCCTCTGCTCAATGCCCAATACTTTGACTTCGCGGTTGGTGAGTTTACGGTGGGCATCTCGACTTTGCTCGTTGGCGTAGCCTAAGAAGAGATGGAACCGCAGTCGAACTGTGTAGTCGAACGCGAGTGCGTCCCGCTCTTAAGGGCAGTATAAGTGCCTCATGCCTAATTCCCAATTCCCAATTTCTGAGAAGAAGGTTGCAACTTGTAACTCTTTCTTAACTTTGTAGGATAATAAACTCAATAACACTCTATGTAGAAGGCAGGAATCTAGATGTCAGGTACCACTGGAGAACGTCCGTTTTCGGACATCATTACCAGCGTTCGTTACTGGGTGATTCACAGCATCACCATCCCGGCATTGTTTATTGCCGGTTGGCTATTTGTCAGCACGGGGCTGGCTTATGATGCTTTTGGCACACCCCGCCCTAACGAGTATTTCACACCAGCGCGGCAAGAAGTGCCCATTGTGAAGAACCGTTTTGAAGCTAAAAAACAAGTTGAACAATTTATTGGAAAGTAGTTTGAGATCATGACTAGCGGCAATAACATCAATCAACCAGTTACCTATCCAATTTTTACCGTTAGATGGCTGGCAGTTCACACCTTGGGTGTACCGACTGTATTCTTTTTGGGCGCGATCGCCGCAATGCAATTTATTCACCGTTAGGAGCAATTATGGTAGAAAGATCGCCCAATCCCAATAATCAACCGGTTGAACTAAACCGGACTTCGCTATACCTGGGACTACTACTAGTTTTCGTTCTGGGTATTCTGTTTTCCAGTTATTTCTTTAACTAACTGGAACTAGTGCTGTTAATCTTTGTTTATAAGAAAAATGCTGAAAACCCTGGAATAACAGGAATGTAGTTCCGTTTTTTGTGTTTTAGACCAGGGATGAAAGCTAATTGCAGGGTTTAGCCTGCGGTGACCAAATCACCTCATCAGTACAAGATTTAAAAACCTACCCCCGGACTGGGGGTAAGTCTACGCCCGGAAAAACTTTGAGGAGATATCACTACGCCCTATGGGCAAATGTGGTGCAGCCCAAGAACCTGATAAATCAGGATGTTAAGACACTGATGTCTTAATCATCTCCGTGGTCTTAGCCCGGAGAGTGTCAATGAACCTGTGTTGATTTGTTGTTAAGGGAGGAGAAAAACTGTGTCTGGAAGTGGGAGAATTCCCCTGTGGGTCGTCGCTACGATCGCAGGTTTAGGTATAATTACAGTCCTGGGCATCTTCTTTTATGGTGCCTACGCCGGACTTGGTTCTTCGATTTAACATCTGTTTGAAACGAACACTATAAGTCAGAATTTTCTAGCATTTGTTGAGAAATCAACGTAAAAAACCGCCTGTCTCTATGAGATGGGCGGTATTAATTTTGGTCATTAGTCATTTGTCCTTTGTCATTTGCAAATAACTAATGACTAATGACTAACGACTAATGATCCATGACTACATCAGCTGATATCGTCGCTTTCAATGTATAAAAATAGAAAGGCGAAGGTTATAGCTGGTAAAACCCAACCAATGATCGGAACGAAGATAGAAGGCAAAAAGGAAGCTGCCATAGTAAAAGCTCCTGTTAAATAACACTACAATTCAAAATGAGCTTACTGCAAATTCTGCCAAATTTTTGAAATTCTTTCATATTTTTAACACAGGCAATATTGGGAGTAGGGACTCTGTAGTCATAGGTGTCAACTTACAGCAGTTTTCATGTATTTAGACCACAATTATGAGACCTAACCCCCAACCCCTTCCCTTGTAGGGAAGGGGAGAAAATCAAAGCCTCTCTCCTTTTAGGAGAGAGGTTTGGAGAGAGGTCTATTTGTGGTTCATTTACCTTAAAATCGCTGTAACGTGAAACCCAAAGAGCCAAAGCTACGCTTTGTTTCCCCTCCCCGTAAGGGGGGAGGGGATTGAGGGGTGGGGTAAAATGCCTGTGGGATGAGCGTTTGAGCTTAATTTGACACCAATGCTCTGTAGTTTAACCCTTGGGGTGGATGTCAAATACCGAGGAGTTCATCTAGCTGCAACCTTGGCAAGTCTGGAGGAATTACAGTCCGTACTATTGTGACTTTGTGACTCTCCTGTTGGGTTGTCGGATCAAGTGCGATCGCTTCCAAGCGAATTTCCAAACAGCCAAAGGGAATGTTTAATTGGGTCATCACTTTCAACCCTCCCAATGCATTAGGTAGTAAATTTGTCAATAGATACGGCCCATCCACTAAGCAGCGAGTTTGATAATCTTGAAGCCATAACTTGACAACAACTTGGGGAGGTACTTCCGGCAGTACTACCCTCACTATGACAGACTTGCCAGCGATTAGCTCGCCTTCTGGCACATGGAGTTGTGGAATAGGTAAAGGCTCACTAGCTGCCGCAATTAAAGAAGGTAAATCTAACAGTGGTTGCTCCTGTTGTTCAAAGGGGTAACTCCTGGTTGCATCGGCTTCCAATTCACTATATGTATCATCTAAAACAATTTCTTGCGCTAACCAAGCTGACGCTATATTTATTTTGATCGGAGGAGGGGGGGGCGGTATTTGTGTTAACAGAGCCGATGAGAGTGTTGGTTCTTGTAAGACTTTTTCTATTTCCGTATTTTCTCCTATCCACAGCTTTGCTTCCTTGGCTGTGTCTACATCTTCCTCAAAATTCCTCACATCGGAATCCAACCCTTGGACTTCTTGCGATGTATACTGTTGACGCAATATCTCCGTGCTGGCATTTAGATTTAGCGGCAAGTTGACATCAACATTCGCAGTGTCTGCACTTAGAGAAACGGGACTCTGCTGGGCTGGAACATAGTTATCGTAGTCTTGAGGTTGCAGATCGTTGACAGATTCAGGTAAAGAGTATCCTTGGCTCTGCATCCACTTCCTGAGTAGAGGGGATGAGTAAAGATTGCCTGTTGTAATCAATTGTGCATTTTGCTGGGCTTCTATTTCAGCAACTAATTCTTCCTGGAATTGTATATTTGGCTGGACTTGTATGTCAGCAAAAGATTCTTCTTGAGATCGCGCATCACTTAAGACTAATTCTGGTGTTGTTTCATGTTCTTCAGCAACAATTGTGTTCAACTGCGGGAAGTCTTCAGCCGCTTGAACTTCCAATGCATCTGGGGGGACATTGTTTTTTACTTCTTCTTCTCCATCACCTGGCAAAGTTTGTAGCCGTTTCAAGTATGGGAAAGTAGTGGCGAGTATTGGCATTCGACGACGTTGCTTGATCACCAACTGCTCCAAGTTGATGGCAGCTATGGTAGCCTTTTTTTCTAGAAGCTCCTCCTGTATGGGGGGTTCTGCAACAATATCTGTGAGAGTATTGGCATCGATTTGAATAGGAGGCAGTTTCGGCAATTGAGGCGAAGTGACTGAATTCTTGAGCTTAGGTGTCCGCAGGGTAACTTCTCGCAGAACTTGCAGGTTAATTTGCGGTGGTAGGGGTGTGTTTGGGGATGGATTAAGTATCTGAGGCTGGTCTGTTTTGGGAATTTTGACCAGATTGAATAGTTTCAAATCTAGCTTCACAGATGCCTCTGGTTCTGTGAAAGCAGCAGATGAGTCCGATGGTGGTATGGTGTCATTTAAGGATGTACTAGGCTTTGCTGCGGCTGCGATCGCCAGTAATTCCCTTATATCTGCTGTAATGGTGAAGCACTGGCTGGCTAACCGGATGACTGCGCCAACATCGGCGAATCTACCATATAAACTGATATCTGCCAAAATTAACTTAGATTCACAGTCAGCAGGAATATCAATTGAGGTATTGATGGTAAAGGGCAACTCCTGGTCTGGTAAGGGTTGTCGTACCTGAGTCAAGATTTTCGAGTTGTTGGGCGATCGCAGTTCAATTTCTAGTTCAAGCGCCCACAAGCTTTTTGGGGATAATGTTTCAGGCTGATCTAGATTGGTCTTTTCTTGGAGTTGTATCTGCCCACTGATTGTCAAAGCTTGTCCCCAACAAGCAATGTAACTATCGTGACCCAAAGTTAGCAGTAATGGTGGTGGTGTTTGTGTTGCTAGAAAATCTGTAACCTTTTCATCTTTAGGTAGGGTTTCAGAGCTGGGTAAAGCTAAATCTATTAAATTTTGTAAAATCTGCTCTGCCGTCTCCCCTTTGAGCCACACAGGACTCACAGGCTCGTCGATAACTAGATCTTCTTCTGTTTCATCTGGCACCAAAATGGTAGCGGGGTTGCTGTGTCTAGTAATTCCCAGTTGTGTAGAAACAGCGATCGCTTGATCTAATCTAATTTCGGGTTCTGCTGGGGCAGTGTATTCCAAGTTTTCAGAAACAGTATCTGAGTGATCAGGTGAATTTGATTCTAGATTCTCCCCCTTTCCTTCCTGAGACAATACTTGCAGTTTGACAGTATATTGCCAAGATTTACCGAGCAGATCCGACATCAAATCCCCGGAACACCGTAATTCCCAAACTCCTGACGCGAAGTAGGTAAAGGGAACTACCGCCATTAAGCCTTCTGAGTTAGTGCGACGCGATCGCTTGAAGATTCGCCGCGTTGGTTGAACTTCTTTCGTTGAAGAGTGAGTTACCCACACATCCACGTCTGTATTAGGATGGTTAGAACGAGCCAAAACTCGATACTCCCCTTCCAAAATTTCCGAATTTGGCGATTCTAGGATATGCCATGAGCGAGCGCCTTGTTTCTGTATCAGAAATTGCCAGTGTTCCATTGTAAGTGATGCCCAGACCGACGAGCCGCTAAGTAATATTCTGCATTAACTTGCTTGCAAGTTTACCCCAGTATTTTGTAAATGCATTACCTAAAGTGTGCCCGAATTTATACTCGCCCCGCTATCAACCAATACGCTTCGGCTTAAGGCTTAACTCTTTGTCAAAATGAATTTTTTCAACGCACCGCAAAGGCCAGTGCGTCTTTTAAGAGTTGGACGCACTCCAATACTGCGTAGGTTTTGGAAAATCGTAGGTTGGGTTGAGGAACGAAACCCAACCTACACGGGTTAAGGTTTTTGGGCTTAACCGAGCAGTATTGGGACGCACTCGCCTTTGCATCTCCTACATAGGACTTACGCAACTGGCATATTATTTGGAGTTTGTAGTGAACGCGAGTACGTCTCGTTGGCGTGGTCACTGAGCGTAGTCCTTGGCGCAGCCTAAGAAGAGAAGTGCAGCTTAAGAAGAGAAGAGAGGACTAAAGTCTTCTTTCATCAGGGCTGTTCGCGGAGGGTTCCCGTAGGGTAGCCCTGACTACAAACTAAAAGCTTTGATTTTTGTGACGTTGCTCCCGTCCTAACTGTGATAATGCGGATACTTGTTCACTGTTCACTGATTTAAAGCCCCTCTCCGCGTCGGAGAGGGGTTTGGGGAGAGGTCTGCCAACTTGTGTATAAACCGTAGCTTCAAAAGGGGGGTTGTGGGGATCAATAAGTGCCTAAAATCACAGCTAACCACTTTTCAAACAACGTCTAAGGCACAATCAGCACTGGGCAAGGGGAAAGATTAATCACGCGAGTAGTGACACTATCATCTGCTCCCTCTTCAGTCAAGCCTAACCCCCGACAGCCCATGATGATTAAATCAGCCCCGATATCATCAGCGACATCGCAAATAGTAAAAGCTGGTTTGCCTTGCCTTTCCAGGATTTCGGATTGAATTCCTTGCCCAGAAAATAAAGATTGGGCATTTTCCAGCAGTTTGGCAACTACCTCTGGTGACACCATCGGATCTGCACTAAGCGCGTCTTTTGGCGGTTCTTCTACCACAGACAGCAGCACCAAGCGACTGCCATACTTTTTGACTACGTTGGTAACTACGTCAGCAGCTTCCCGCGTTTCCCGGCTTTGATCAATAGGAAATAGTACTGTCTTAAACATTTCTGTCACCTGGACACCCCTGACTCCGGTAAAATCTGGATGGTTCTACTTTCAAAACAATAACAAAAAGGCAATCAGGAGAGTTTGGTGTGTCCAAAAAAAGTTTAGCAAGTTTATCTTCGGCTGATATATCTGGGAAACGTGCCCTAGTGCGGGTTGACTTTAATGTGCCCGTGGATGATCAAGGCAACATTACCGATGATACTCGCATTCGCGCCGCTCTACCAACCATCAGAGATTTGACGCAGAAGGGTGCTAAGGTCATTCTCGCCAGCCATTTTGGGCGTCCCAAGGGTGTGGATGACAAATTACGCCTAACTCCCGTTGCCAAGCGTCTCTCGGAGTTACTGGGGCAAGAAGTCGTTAAAACTGATGACTCGATTGGTGATGAAGTTGCAGCTAAAGTTGGCACGTTGCAAAATGGCCAAGTGCTGTTACTGGAAAATGTCCGTTTTTACCCAGAAGAGGAGAAAAACGATCCAGAATTTGCGAAAAAATTGGCAGCTAATGCTGACTTTTATGTAAATGATGCTTTTGGTACTGCACACCGCGCCCATGCTTCTACTGAAGGTGTGACTAAATTCCTCAGTCCTTCTGTGGCTGGATATTTGGTTGAGAAGGAATTGGAATATCTGCAAAACGCCATTGAAAATCCCCAACGTCCTTTGGCGGCAATTATTGGCGGTTCCAAAGTTTCCAGTAAAATTGGCGTGATTGAAACGCTACTGGAGAAGTGCGACAAGCTGATCATCGGCGGTGGCATGATTTTCACATTCTACAAAGCCCGTGGTTTAAATGTCGGTAAGTCGTTAGTAGAAGAAGACAAGCTAGAACTAGCGAAATCTTTGGAAGCTAAGGCTAAAGAACGGGGCGTTACCTTCTTGTTACCCACGGATATAGTATCAGCAGATAAGTTTGCTCCTGATGCTAATGCGACAACTGTTAGCATTGAGAATATCCCCGATGATGGTATGGGTTTGGATATTGGCCCAGACTCAGTAAAAGTTTTCCAAGATGCCCTTGCAGATACCAAAACGGTAATTTGGAACGGGCCAATGGGTGTGTTTGAGTTTGACAAGTTTGCCGTAGGTACAGAGGCGATCGCTCATACTCTCGCTGAAATTAGCAAAACTGGCACAACTACCATCATTGGCGGCGGCGACTCAGTAGCGGCTGTGGAAAAGGTTGGTTTAGCCGACCAAATGAGCCACATCTCCACCGGCGGCGGCGCTAGCTTGGAGTTACTTGAAGGTAAGGTATTGCCTGGAATTGCAGCTTTAGATGATGCTTAAGCAAATTAGCCCTTAAGCGATTGAAAAAATCTGGTAGTTTTTGATAATTGTGCTAAGGGTGCGGTATACCGTACCCTTACTATATTTCAATACCTTAGCCAATTTTTGAGAACGCCCGCAGAATGCAGGTTTTGGGCTATGGGTTGAAACCTCATTTTCAAAGCCTGAAACCGTTGCTGTCTATGGAATTTAGCTTTGTTGTCTAGCTCTGATCCTCTAATTTTGGCGAAGGTATTGTACTTATAACAACTTACACAAACTTGGAAAAACTGTGGAAACAAAATGGCTGGAATGGGCACAAAAATTACAAGCGATCGCTCAAAATGGTCTAACCTATTCTCAGGGTCTTGATGACATCGAACGCTACAAACAATTACGAGCGATCGCCACAGAGGTGAACGGGTTACCCAGCAGCAAGCAAGTGGCGTTGGGGTTTTTACCTAGTATTTGGCTGTATCTTTGCACTTATTGATCCCCCCTACCCCCCGATAAATTTGGGGAAGAATCAAAGTCCCCCTTTTTTAAGATAATTGTAGGTTGGGTTTCGTTCCTCAACCCAACCTACGCAAATTTATTTTTACGGCTTAACCCAAGCGTATTGCCCCCTACCCCCCTGATAAATTGGAGGAAGAATCAAAGTCCCCCTTTTTTAAGGGGAGCCACTGCGGTCTTCTCCCAAGGGGAGACGCCAAGGGCGATGGGGTCTCCCCAAGTGAAGCAAGTGGCGTGGATTTAGGGGGATCTAAAACGTTTTGTTACCGAGAAGAGGACTTTTCAAACATCCTCTTATACAACACTCACTTCTAGCGTATAAGCAAAATCAGCGTTAGAGCCGCTACCAGAGAAAGTTCCGCCATTTTGAGGGGAGAAAGGAAATTTACTCACTGAAATGGAGTACGTACCTGCACCCAGGGAACGGCTGATTAATGACGAACGGCTATTGCCAGCATCATCATTACTGTCCACTAAATTCCCAGTATCATTAAACAATCCGAGAACTGTATCTCCCGATGTCACTGTCCTAATAGTGACAGTTCCGGAATTTGCTAAAGAAAAATTAAAAAAGTCGAAATCGGCCTTACCTCCCGGTTGAACTGTTGTCAACTGGGCTGAAACATTAACGGCTGAGTCCAATGATAAGGAACCTAACCCTTCAGCGCTCCCTAATGTGTTATTTTTAGCTTCTCCAGCATTTTCCCGCTCATAGAAAAGGAAGTCATCACTATCAAGTCTGAGATTATTTCTCCCTTGCACAACACCTATGATCTCATCTTGCTCTGCTCCGGGTTTGTCTAAGAATATTCGTGTGTTGTTTGCAAGAACTTCTAACCGGTAGTCCTGTGGAGGCCCTTTGAGTTCAATCCGATCTTGGGTAGAGTTGAAGTCAGTGATAGTAGCCAAGTCCACAAAACCAGGATTCGTACTATTGTTATCGTCGTAGAAAACATTTACAGCGTTCCCCAGGATAAATTTATCTGCCCCAGCCCCGCCAGTCAAGTTATCAGTTTCCCCTAATCCAGGTGGAAGCGGACTACCAGGCCAAGCACCGATCAGGATATCGTCTCCAGGCCCGGCATTGAGTTGGTCATTGCCTGGCCCACCCTGTAAACTATCATTGCCGTCGCCACTATTGAGTTGGTCATTACCGAAATTACCGTCTATGGTGTCATTGCCTCCTCCGTCATTGAGAATGTTGTTATCAGCATTACCAAAAAGGAAGTTGTTAATACCGTTGCCCGTACCGTTGATGGCGCTAATTCCCGTCAGCGTCAGGTTCTCCACATTGAGACTGAGTGTGTAGTTGACGGGAGATCGGACAATATCTGTACCTGAATTAAGAGCCTCTCTAATGATGTCAGCAGCAGTGTCAACAATATAAATGTCGTCCCCTGCTCCACCATTCAAGGTATCAGTACCTGTGCCCCCATCAAGTCTGTCATTGCCATCTTCACCGATTAGACTGTCATTCCCCGTCCCACCTGCGAGGGTATCGTTACCAGCCAAACCATTCAAAATATCGTCACCGGAGGGACTATTGGCATTACCACCACTAGCCCAACCAACTATGCTGTCATTTTCTGAAGTCCCATTTATCTTGTCAGGACTTGTAGTGCCGAAAATGGATGCCATATTATCTCTCCTGAGTTTATTCCTAACTACGTAAGTTCAGTCTTAGTTAAAGAACTATTCATGAAGTTGAATGTAAATTACTTACTTGCCACGTCGCCGTGTTCTTCTAGCCGATACGGGAAAAGTATCTTTGAATCTGGCCTCTGATGTCGCTACTTTCTGAAGTTGACAATGTTCCTGACAATTCAGATCATATCAAAAACCTCACTTCCATTCCTCTCCCCTGGAAGGGGAGAGGCTTTGAGTTCTCCCCCAACCCTTATAGGGAAGGGGGCTGGGGGGGTTAGGTTTCGTGTTAGCTTTTCCACATGACCTCAATTGTCAGGACAATGTTCTTATACAAAACTCACTTCTAGCGTATAAGCAAAATCAGGGTTGGAGGCGCTACCAAAGAAAGTTCCGCCATTTTCAGGGCGGAAGGGAAATTTACTCACTGAAATGGAGTACGTACCTGCACCCAGGGAACGGCTGATTAATGACGAACGGACACCGGCAGTATCATCATTACTGTCCACTAAATTTCCAGTATCGTTAAACAGTCCGAGAACTGTATCTCCCGATGTCACTGTTTTAATAGTGACAGTTCCGGAATTTGCTAAAGAAAAATTAAAAAAGTCGAAATCGGGATTATTCCCCGGTTGAATTGTTGCCAACTGGGCTGAAGCATTAACCTTTGAGCCTGACGACAAAGTACCGAACACTTCAGCTGTTGATAGTGAGTTGTTTGTACCTCTTCCAACAATTTCCAGCTCGTTATTGAAAAGGAAGTCATCACTATTAAGTGTGAGATTGTTTCTCGCCTGGACAACACCTATAATCTCATCTGGCTCTGCTCCTGGTTTGTCTAAGAATATTCGTGTGTCGTTTCCAACAACTTCCAGACGGTAGTCCTGTAAAAGTCCTTTGAGTTGAATTTGATCTTGACTAGAGTCGAAGTCAGTAATAGTAGCGAAGTCGCCAAAACCAGGATTTGCAGTGTTGTTATCGTCGTAGAAAACATTTATCAAGTCCCCCAGGATAAATCTATCTGCCCCAGTCCCACCAGTCAAGGTATCAATTTCCCCTAATCCAGGTGGAAGCACATTACCACCAGGAAAACCACCAGAAAAAACACTGATGAAAACGTCATTTCCAGAGCCGCCATTGAGTCTGTCATTGTCGAGTCCGCCTCGTAGTAGATCATCGCCGTCTTCCCCGTTGAGGATATCATTGCCGCTACCACCGATTAGTGAGTCATCACCTGCTCTTCCATTGAGAGTGTTACTGCTCAAATTAGTACCGAAGATGGTGTTATTAAGATTGTTACCTGTCCCATTGATGGCGCTAGTTCCCGTCAGCGTCAGATTCTCCACATTGGCACTAAGTGTGTAAGTGACAGAAGACCGGACAGTATCTGTGCCTGAATTCGCAGCTTCCGTAATGGTATCAACTGCACTGTCAACTATGTACGTGTCGTCGCCTAGTCCCCCATTTAGAGTGTCAGTACCCAAGTTGCCATTAAGTGTGTCATTGCCATTGTTGCCCGATAATCGGTTATTTTGGTTATCGCCAACAATGCTGTCATTTCCATTGGCGCCGATAACATCATCAAAGTTGACTACAGTAAATCGCAGTGTTCCCAAAACAGGAACGTTATTGGCAGCAAAACTTTGAGTTTCCAGGTTAACGGTGATAGATACCCCAGATAAAGCTTGAGATGCATCTATGGTGTTGCTGGCAACATTAGCATTAGCAATAATGTTTTCTACTTGAAAGAGTTCGTCTTGCCCCAGTCCCCCAGCTTTTTGAATGGTTCCGACACTTGACAAGGTTATTTTACCTCGTTGGCTGTAGTCTGCGGTATCAATGCTATCTCCGCCATCAATGCTGTCGTTACCCTGATTACCTTTAAAGGTGTCAGTGCCTGCACCACCTTTGAGAATGTCGTTTTCTGTGCCTCCATCAAGTGTATCATTGCCATTTCCACCACTTAGACTGTCGTCTAACGACCCACCTGCGAGGGAATCGTTACCAGCCAAACCATTCAAGGTATCTTTACCGGAGGTACTATCGGCATCACCATCACTAGTCCAACCAACTATAGTGTCATTTCCCGAAGTCCCATTGATCGTGTCAGGGCCTATAGTGCCGAAAATAAATGCCATATGATCTCTCCTGAATTTCTCACTAATACGTAAGTTCAGTCTCAGTCAACGAACTATAGCGCTTTTCGTTTGGATCCAATACAGTTTGATCTCACTTCTATTCCTCACTTCCTTTAAAGAGAGAGGCTTTGAATATTACTCCCCAACGCTAGTAGAGAAGGGGCTGGGGGTTAGGTCTGTATTCCATGCAATTGAGAATCACTATATTCATTGGTTCAATGTAAATTCTGAGGGGGTGACAAAACCCTTTGAACCAAAGACGCAGCAAGCGTTTTGAACGCTTGTGCCATGAAAAGATAAACATCATTTTTCGGATTTATTGATTCCATTCTCAATAATCACAGCCCAAAAGCCTGATTTTTCTGTTGGGATAGGTTCCCAATTTGTTTTGAGCGTTTCAAGGCTAACCCTTTGATAATCCTTATTTGATAAGGCTTTGAGACGAAGTTGCCACCCCCTCAGATGTAAATTACTTGCTATTTGGGTAATCTAAGTTAGAAAATATTTATGATTTGGTTAAGAAATTCTCAAGAAAAAATATCTAACAACTGATTGTGGGCTGACCCTAAAAGCCCGCTTTTGGTTAGAGACGAGCCAGATGCCCACTCTCCAAAATTAGATAAATTATTTCTTGAAAATTCTTTAATTGATTACTCAAATAGGAAGTAACTGGATCAACTATTTTGGTTCTTCTTCCAAATTTTTTTGAACCCACATTGTAATTATTTAATTACCATGAAGTATAAGGTTACATCAACTTCTTTAGCAAATCTTTAAAATCTTATTTAGGAGGCAGGAGTCAATACGCTTGGGTTAAGGCTAAAACTCTTTGTTAAAGTCAATTTTTTTAAAGCAAGTAAGTCGGCGGGAAAATTTATCAGTATGTAACGAAAAGTTAATCAGAGCCATTGGAGTTAAATTTAACACGTTGTGTACTATGGTTTCCTTTTTTGCCTCTGGCTTGAATACCATCTTAAAGTTTGAGAGGGAATTAATACCCTTACTGATATTCAACATCAAACCTCCTATGCACAAAATTTAGTAAATATCACTAAATTTGCATCAAATTTAGTTTCCGCTCAATACGAGTGTAATGTAAGGGTTTTTAGCTTAAGCAAGAATAAACATTTCACATGATGTATTAGACATCTGGTGAAATTAATTATGCGTTGCCTGAAACCTTTGTAGAGACGTAGCACTGCTAGGTCTCTACATTGCACTGCTAGGTCTCTACATTCATTTTCACCAGATGTCTATTAATGCACAACATCTGAACACAGATATTTTGACATACCCTTTCAGGGATAATCCTTGTTATACAGCAGCCTACACGGAGAACTTAAGATGACATCTCCAGAAACGGTTATATGGCTACAAGAACGCACGACTTTAGGAATTCTCTCACCTGAAGTATTAAATGCGATCGCCCAAGCAATTGAAGAACAAGTAGTGAGTGCCGAAACTGACTTAGTTAGCGAAAGCACTACTCCAGAAGCCCTTTATATTCTCGTGCAAGGTCAACTCGAAAGCAATAGCACCAATGAAACGAATTCAGCTTTAGCTTGCGGCTTCCTTCCCGGAGCAGTGATTCACCTCAAAGAATTGCTATTGGGAGAGTTAACTCCATTCACAATTACTACGGTAACAGAATGTCATTTGTGGGTTCTACCTGCGACTAAATTACATTCCTTAGTCACCCAATACCCCGAAATCACTCAGGCTTTTTCCCGCCAATTAGTTCAAGAATTAGCTCAGGTGACATCTGCACTTGGCTATGAACAAGAACGTTCCGTAGCTTTGCGACCCTATTTAGTCACCAAAGCGCAACGGGGAATTGTCGGTACAAGTCGCTATGCTGTGCGGCTGCGGGAGCAAATTCGAGAAGCGGCGGCTGACCGCAAATCAGTGGATATTTTCGGAGAACCAGGGTTAGAAAAAGATAATATAGCAGCCCTCATCCACTTTGGTTCTCCAAAACGGCGAGAACCAATTATTAAAGTAAATTGTGGTATTCTCCAAACTAGCGGTGCAGATTTATTCGGTCGCGCTGGCGGTAAACCAGGATTGTTGGAATGGTTAGGGGAAGGGACTCTAGTTCTCAACAATATCCAAGAATTGCCCCAAGAATTATTACCTCCCGTGACGCAGTTGCTCAAAACTGGCACATACACCCCTGTGACTCGTTCTGGAGAGCCAGTATCTGAACCTCGCTCTAGTAAAGCTAGAATTCTGATCGTTTCAGAAAAAACTCAGCCGACAATTGAACGCTGTATCGGTCACGTTATTAAAGTACCACCGCTACGGGTGCGAAAAGCTGATATTCAGGCACAGGTGGAATATTATATTAGTCTCTACATTCGGGCTAGAGGCATTTCTAAACTGCGCATCACCCCCGAAGCTCTACGTCGCCTACAATCATACGATTTTCCTGGCAACCTCAAAGAATTGAAAAATCTGGTAGAAAGGGCGATCGTGCAAGCTGAGGGTGCCAATGAATTAACAGAAGAAATTTTCTGGCCAGCCGAAACTAAGAAAAAACGATTTCGGCTGAATCTGTTAAATGCCTATCCTAGTTTGCGGCAATTTTTACGTAGTCCTTGGTGGCCCGATCGCATTAATTATGGTTTGACTGCAACGGCCTATGCAATTATTGTTGCAGTATTATTTATTGGGCCGCAAACCCGCGATCGCAATTTCGTATTAAATCTATTTTGGGCTTGGTGGTGGCCTTTCTTCTTATTTCTCTTTCCCTTTTTGGGACGTATCTGGTGTTCTGTTTGTCCCTTCATGATTTACGGGGAAATTACCCAAAAGTTATCTTTATGGCTGTGGCCTCGAAAACTCAAGCGCTGGCCGAGAGAGCAAGCCCAGAAATGGGGCGGATGGTTTATGTTTGGTTTGTTCACCCTAATTTTCTTATGGGAAGAACTCTGGCATTTAGAAAATACAGCTTACCTCAGCGCTTGTTTGTTGCTGTTAATTACCGCAGGGGCGATGATTTTCTCCGCTCTTTTTGAGCGGCGATTTTGGTGTCGTTATCTCTGTCCCATCGGCGGAATGAATGGTTTATTTGCCAAACTCTCAATGACAGAACTCCGGGCACAGCAAGGTATTTGTTCTGCCAGTTGCACCACTTATCAGTGCTATAAAGGTGGGCCGCAAAAGGGCGAAGGCATGGAAACTAATGGATGTCCCTTGTATTCTCACCCAGCGCAGTTAGAAGATAACAGAGATTGTGTGTTGTGCATGACTTGCCTCAAAGCCTGTCCCCATCGTTCCGTTGAATTCAACTTGCGTCCCCCTGGTATTGAACTGTGGACAACTCATGTACCCCGTAGCTATGAAGTAGCATTATTGTTTTTGCTGTTGGGTGGTATATATCTGCATCGCTTGCCAGAATTGCAATCTTGGTTGGGGTTACAACTGGATTTAACCCAGTTTTGGCAGCATTTGGGATTATCGCTGTTAGTGTTAATTATCCCAGCGATTTTTACCTTTGCGGCTTATGGCTTGCTCCAACTGTTCAGCCTTAACTGTAAGCCTCGAAAATTTGTAGAACTTGCCTACGGCTATCTACCATTAGTGTTGGGGGGAAACTTGGCTCACTATCTGCGTTTGGGCTTAGGTGAAGGCGGGCGGATTTTACCCGTGACCTTTGCTACTCTTGGTTTGAGTGGTGAACAATTGCCAATATTGGTTGCTCACCCGGCGGTGATTGCCTTTCTGCAAGGCACAACGATAATTTTTTCCGTGTTTATGACTATATTATTAACACAAAAGATTGCAAAGCAAGCGGTGCGGACACCGAAGGGGTTAGCGAAGCTATCACTTCTTTGGCAACACCTAGCAGCTATTGGGTTGGGAGTTAGTATGTGGGCAATTATCGTGTTTTAAGCCAATATATTCCACCAGGCGGTTTCTAATCGCCTCAACTAGGTGCAAAATGTGAGTTAAAAACATTCTTCCCTACGAAGGTGATAGAAAATACTCATATGAATTTTCACTGATAGCGTCAGGATTACAGATAATGCACGTTCTAAAAAGATCCATCAAACCAGTAACCTATATATCCTTCCTCCACATTTACCAAACTACTTGGGGGACTGCTGGTGATATTTGTTTAATCCGTGAATCTATAGCTAATGAAAGTACAGCGAAGTTTGTCGGTCACAAAATCCAACTAGCACTGCCAAAAGGGTTGGAGCGCGATCGCATCGCCAACTGTCCGATAATCAAAGTTGCAGGTAATGTCGGCGACGGACATCCAAAAGAACACCCCTTGGAATGGGAGGCTTATGAAGGTGTAGATCCAGAACTAGCCCTCGCGGCTCTCAAACCTTGGGGCTTTCAGTTAATTGAACTCTAATGTGGCGATTGTAACCATTCCCCGACCTGAAGGTCTTGTCGTTACCAACATCTTTTAAAGTGACTGGGTGATAAAATCGGCAGCCCAACACATATCCTGTAATCGCAACCAGCCTCGCCATAAGGTCTGCCCGGTTGGCAGACCATCGGATTTGCAACCGAGAAAACCACCCAAACGAGCGATCGCTAAAAAGAACGGCTCTTGCGTAATTAGCGTGCTAAATTAGTTATAAAAATACCTTAAAACCCTTGCTGGGCAGTCATAACAGTCATTATTCGCTGCCTTTTAGTCGCATTGCTAAAATTTAGGCTGTAAGTGCCTGCAAGCCTTGATTTAAAAGCAAATTTATCAATTTTAATTAAAGATTTAGCACGACAAGTACGAAAGAACCGCAAAGTTTAAAATTTATCTATCCATAAATAAATTTGCGTAGGTTGGGTTGAGGAACGAAACCCAACATTTTCGAGCGTTTGTTGGGTTTCACTAAAATTCAACCCAACCTACAATTATCCTTAACCCAAGCCTATTGACTACGAATTATGAATTATTTAATACTAAGACAAAGAATATCCTGTTGCTTTCTTAACGTATTTCACAACTTTTTCATAAGATTCAGGATTACTCACAGGGTTGATGATGATGGGGATAGTGCCATCTGGCAACCAAAAAGTTATCCTGCCATTCGGTTCATGACAAAAGCAACTGATGCAGTTGAGATTAATTACATATTCATTTTTTTCGTAAATTATTCTCACCCAGTGGGCGTGATTTAATTCTAATCTTGTCACACATTCTAAATAATCAAGAATCTTTTGATAATCTTCTAAGTTACTGTGCGGGTTAATCACTATGGGAATGGCACTATCGGGCAACCAAAAAGTAACCCTGCCATTCATCTCATAACAAAAAGCATGGACACGCTCAAAATTCACTACATATTCTTTCCTCTCGTAAAGGATTTTCACCCAGTACGCCACAACATCTCCTCAAGTCCGAAATTTACGAATGATGCACCCTGAATGTCCAAATTTACTCAAGCCTTAAGTTAATGTTGTTATGCACCAATTCAAAATCTAAAAAATTAATTTTGAATTACGAATTACGTTAGCGTAGCGGTAGCGAGTCCGCGAGCGTCCGCAGGAGCGTCATTACGAATTACGAATTGTTATGACACCTCCAATGGTGTTGGTGTATCAGATGTGGAAAGAGAAAGAGCGATCGCTGTTTGAATGAACCCTTTAAATAAGGGATGCGGGGTACTGGGGCGTGATTGAAATTCTGGATGAAATTGGCAAGCAAGAAAGAATGGGTGCTTGGGTAATTCCACAATTTCAACTAAACGTCCATCGGGAGAAGTACCACTGATCACATAGCCAGACTTTAACAATAGATCGCGGTAATCGTTGTTGAACTCATATCGATGTCGATGTCGTTCATAAATTACATCTTCTTGATAAAGCTTGAAAGCTAAAGTATCAGTTATAACACGACAAGGATATAATCCCAAGCGCATTGTACCCCCTAAATCAACTACTTCCTGCTGTCCTGGCAATAAATTAATTACCGGATCCGTTGTATGAGCGTCAAATTCAGCACTGTTGGCATCTGTTAATCCCCCTATATTTCTGGCCCATTCAATCACAGAACATTGCATTCCCAGACATAAACCCAAAAAAGGAATTTGGCGATCGCGGGCGTATTTGATGGCAGCAATTTTGCCATCCACCCCCCGAACACCAAAACCTCCTGGCACAACTATGCCATCGACCCCCTCCAGATAATTTTCGGCTGGTTCAGTTTCCAAATTTTCTGAATTCACCCAACGCAGCCGCAGTTCCCCATAAGTGGAAATTGCTGCATGGTTCAGCGCTTCCACTACAGATAGATAGGCATCACTTAACTGTATATATTTACCAACGATGGCAATTTCCACCCTGTTCTTAGGACTATGTAACCGTTGTACCAGAGTTTGCCACTGGATCAAATCTGGTTTACGTTGTTCCATTTGCAGCAAGTTCAGCACTTGTTCTGCCATTCCTTCCCGTTCCAGATTCAAAGGTACTTCATAGATACTTTTGGCATCTTGGGAAGTGATGACGCATTCTTCTGGTACATCGCAAAATCCCGACAATTTCTGCTTTAATCCCTTGGGTAAGGGGCGATCGCTCCGACAAACTAAAATATCTGGTTGAATACCAATGGATCTCAGTTCCTTAACTGAATGCTGCGTTGGCTTAGTTTTCATCTCACCCGCCGAGGCAATCCACGGTACCAGTGTTACGTGCATATACAGCACATTCTGCCGTCCCACTTCTTTGCGGAACTGGCGAATTGCTTCCAAAAACGGCAGTGATTCAATATCTCCCACCGTCCCGCCGATTTCGGTAATCACTACAGAAGGATTTGTACTTTTAGCAACTCGCAGAATCCGCTCTTTAATTTCATTGGTAATATGAGGAATTACCTGTACAGTACCGCCATTGTAGTCTCCGCGCCGCTCTTTATTGATGACCGCCTGGTAAATCGAGCCAGTAGTAACACAGTTTAAGCGCGACATTGAGGTATCGGTAAAGCGTTCGTAATGCCCCAAGTCCAAATCTGTCTCCGCACCATCTTGGGTAACGAATACTTCCCCATGCTGAAAGGGACTCATAGTACCAGGATCGATATTGATATAAGGGTCAAGTTTAAGAATCGACACCGAATATTCGCGCGACTTGAGCAAACGCCCTAGACTTGCTGCTACAATGCCCTTACCAATACTGGAAACTACGCCTCCAGTTACAAAGATAAACTTAGTCATAGTAGTTTTAATTTCTCACAACTTCTAAAAATACATCTCGTCATTGTGCCACAGTTGTTGTGGTCTAATCTTCTGTGATTTTGCTTGTGAAAAACCTCTTAGGATTAGTAATATTAGGCTGTATTCTCACCTCCGCGGTAGCATTGGCAGAGCCATCTCTTATAGTCGTTTTTCCCCAGACAAACTACCAGACAAGTGCCCAAAAAATCTTTTTTCTGGGCACTGCACCACCAGATGGTCAGGTTTTAATCAATAGTAAGCCAATTACTCGCAGCAAAGCTGGTCATTTTTCCCCTAGTTTCCCCTTGCAGTTGGGGGAGAATCTTTTTACTGTGCGTCACCGCAATCAAGAACTCCAGATTAAAGTGACAAGGCTTACCACTGACCCTGAGTTACCACAGGGGTTAGCCTTTGCTAAAGATTCCCTGACTCCCGCAGTTGACATTGCCAGACTACCGGGAGAACTAATTTGTTTTAGCGCGATCGCCCCCCCCAATGCCAAGGTATCTGTCAATCTAGCTAATCAAAGGGTTGTGCTTTCACCTCAACCCCAACAGGCACAACTACCAAGTAACTTGGCAGCTCTAACAGGGCAAAATCAGCCTCAAGCCCAATCTAGTGTAGGAAAGTACGAGGGTTGCACTACAGTCGAACAACCTGATTCTAATTTCTTAAGCCTAATTTACGGTAACAACATTATCTCTGGTGCTGTTGTGCCTTCTTTAACTAAAGAGCTAGATTTGGGTAAACCGGAATTCCATCTGACCCTTAATGGTAAGACGATAACTCAACCAGGATCTGGTAAGGTTGAAATCCTCTCAAAAACACAGTTGCCAGTTTATGAGGTAATACTAGATTCAGGCATTGCTCGCACTGGGCCAAGCACCGATTATTCTCGACTTACACCACTGCCCAAAGGCACACGCACAACGGTTACAGGTAGGGAAGGTGAATGGTTGCGCCTAGACTATGGCGCTTGGATTAATAGTAAAGAAACCCGCATTTTACCTGGTGCAGTTTTGCCACAGACAATAATTCGCAGTATCGGATACCGTCAACTCCCTAGTGCGACAGAGATCGTTTTCCCCTTGCAAGTTCCCGTACCTGTGAGGGTACAACAAGGTGAGCAAGCGATCGCTCTCACTCTTTACAACACCACTGCCCAAACAGACATAATTCGCCTGGATGATGACCCCCTAATTGATCGTCTAGACTGGCAACAGGAAGCTCCAGGACAAGTAAAATACACCTTTAACCTCAAAAAAGCCCAACAGTGGGGATATAAGCTGAGATACGACGGTACAACCCTGGTTTTAGCTTTGCGTCATCCGCCTAAAATTGGGAACACAAGACGAAAGCCTTTAGCTAATTTCAAGATTGTACTAGATCCAGGGCATGGCGGTAAAGAATCTGGTGCCAGTGGCCCAACTGGATATTTAGAAAAAGATGTGAATTTGGTGGTATCTAAGTTGCTGCGTGACGAGTTGGTAAAGCGAGGCGCAACTGTGGTGATGACGCGGGAGGACGATCGCGAAGTTTCCCTAGGAGAACGTCAGGCAATTATCAGTCAAGAAGAGCCTGCGATCGCACTTTCCATACACCACAATTCTTTACCCGATGATGGTGATGCCGAAAAAACTAAGGGATTCGGCACTTTTTGGTATCAACCCCAAGCCCATAACCTAGCAATATTCTTACAAAACTATGTAGTTAAAAAACTCGGCAAACCTTCATACGGCGTGTTTTGGAACAACCTAGCGCTGACGCGTCCATCTGCTGCGCCATCTGTGTTGCTGGAATTGGGTTTTATGAGCAATCCCGATGAATTTGAGCAGGTTATGAACCTAGAAGAACAGAAAAAAATGGCAAATGCGATCGCTCAAGGAATTACGGAGTGGTTTAGGAGCGTGAGATAAATTTGCAGGTAAGCTGTTCCACATTTAAATTGGATAACTAAGGCGCTCATGTTGCCCACCCCACAAGAGTTTGATTTAATCGGATTATGCAATTTAGATGTTTTTTAGCTTACAACTAGAGTTTTATTACCCTGATAGTATTTGCTGGAGTGCGATCGCCTCGGGCGGGGCGTAGCCCATCGCTCTTTTTTAGCTAAATAGAGCGACGCAAATAAAGCTAACTGGCTAAGGCTGTCATTTGTCATTTGTCATTTGTCCTTCGTCATTTGTAAGGGTTTAAGGTGTATTTACGTTTCATAACATAGTTTGGTTTATTCTTGCCGACTTACTTAGCTTCTGCTCAATGTTGCGATTGGTCTTTGTTCAAGCTTTTGACTTTTATAGTGTATTGCCAAGCATAGCACTAAGTGCTATATAATAAGCGAAGGTAATGACCATAGCATGATAATCTACAAAACCCGATGGTTTGACCGTTGGGCACGCAAAGAGGGTTTAAACGACCTTAGCCTCTGCGCTGCTGTAAACGAAATGACGGCAGGACTTTACGAAGCCGATTTAGGAGGCGGACTGTTCAAAAAGCGGATTGCCCGCTCTGGACAAGGTAAGCATGGTGGCTTTCGTACACTGGTCGCAACCAACAAGGGAGATTGCTGGTTTTTTGTTTTCGGCTTCCCGAAAAACGAGCGCAGTAACATTAACAAAAAAGAAGAAAAAGCATTAAAAAAGCTGGCATCAGTGCTGTTATCTTACACGCTACAGGATCTCGAAAAAGCAAAGCTGGAAGATGAATTGATGGAGGTAATTTGCAATGCCGAAGAAGAAATCAGCGATTCTTGAAGCCGTTCACGAAACGGCTACGGGGTTGCACAAGGCTGGACTGATGGATCAGACTACATTGCGTGAATTCGACTGTCTGTGCTTGTCTCCAATTGAACCGCTAGAGCCTAAACAAATTAAGGAAATACGCGAATCATCTCATGTCAGCCAGGCAGTATTTGCCGCGATTTTAAATACAAGTCTATCAACGGTTCAAAAGTGGGAAATCGGTCAGAAGCGTCCCAGTGGTACTGCTCTTAAGCTGTTGCACCTAGTTAAGAAACGGGGATTAAATACCCTGATTGATTAAGGGTTATTTTTGAGGAAAGTGAGCTATGAAAATTAGTTATGGCTCTCAAAAGCCCTGTGATTACTTGCCTATGGTAAATAAAGTAAGAAATTTTGTGCGGGAGTTTCTTACTTTCGGGTTTTTCAAAGCATTTTTCTCCTCTGCTGCTTTGAGGCGATCGCTCTCGCAACTCCTACAGAATCAAGCATTGCTCTTTAACCTCTGTAGCTTCTGCTCTACAATGAAGTGAAGAATCTAGCAGCTTAAACAGGGGATTTATTTATGTCCCACCCTACGCTCAGTAGCCAAGAAGTCGCCCGACGTGGAAAGGAACTTTATCAAAAAAGTATCCGTGCCAAAGTTGAGACAGAAGAGAACATTGGCAAAATTATCTCGATTAATGTTGAAACAGGAGATTACGAAATCGGTGATGATTTAGTCGAAACGAGTCTTCGATTACGATCCAAGCAAACCGATGCTGCACTTTGGGGAGAAAGAATTGGTTTTGATGCCGTTTATGCAGTTGGTGGTACATTGCTCAGGACGGCACATTGATACATGGGACTGTAGTTGGACTTCAGGCAAGAATGAGTCTGATTATTCTTCCAAGAGAACGTTCAGGTGTAGAAATCGAATGTGTTATTGATACAGGGTTTGAAGGGTTCTTAACCTTGCCGCTTTCTGTCATTACTGCTCTTGGCTTGCCCTACCTCATCAGCATCAACGCAAATCTCGCTAACAATTCCAGTGTGGAAACCGATGTTTATTTGGCAACAGTTGTATGGAATGGTGTGGAGCGTAATATTCCAGCGCTAGCAATGGGTAGTCGTCCACTCATTGGAACTGCCCTGCTTGAAGATTATCATCTCAGTATAGATTTTTGCGAGGGTGGTACGGTTCTGGTGGATGAAATTTTATAACCTTCAGCAAGAAGTCTGAAGTAGCGACGCAACATAACAATTTTTCTGTATTACGTTTTTTTGCTTCATACCAAAGCATGGTATTAGCTTCTTTTCTTATAGTTGCCATTTGAAGACAGATGCGATCGCCTCTGATAAAATCATAAGCATCTTATGTCTGTCATATTTTGGCGCGATGCCTGCGGCGGGCTTCTCTACGAGAGGCTACGCCAACGCCTACGCTCTCCCAACTCCCAGAGAATCAAGCATTGCTCTCTAACCTCTGTAGCTTCTGCTCTACAATGAAGTATTGATTTTTCTTTCATCAAAAGTCCTTCAATCTGAGTTGCAGGATATTTAGTGGAATACTGTCAAAGTTGCTTTCGTTCATTTCGTTCATTGCGTTTATTTTGAATAAGAGCTATTATGAGGTGAATGATAATTGCAATCCATATTTTCCTATGGATAAGTGGAGTGCAATTCGATATTAAGCGTAGAAAGGCTAATATCTATGACACTCAGTAGATACCAAACTAGCAAACCCGCTATACCTACAGAAGAGGATGCTACCCTAGCTAAAACTAGTAGTCAAACTTTGGCATCATACATACGGAATAATGATACTTACCGTACTATCAAGGTTGTGCAAGATAACACTACGAGCGAAACGGTTGCTATACCAGCAGAGGCTTTTCGTTTGCTTGTTGATATTTTGGCACAAATGGCTAAAGGTAATGCTATTACTCTTATGCCCGTATATGCAGAGCTGACAACACAAGAAGCAGCTGATATCTTAAATGTTTCTCGTCCTTATTTGGTAGGGTTATTGGAATCTGGAGAGATGCCATACCGTAAAGTAGGTACACGGCGACGGGTGCGTTATCAAGATATAATTGATTACAAAAATCGCATTGATGCTTTACGAATGCAAACTCTTGAGGAGCTTGCGGCTCAAGCTCAAGAATTAAATATGGGATATGACTAAGAATCTCGATACATAGCAATTTCACATAATTAACTAAATACTCTGCTATGGAGAAGCTTTAGTAACTAATCGGCTTAGTTTTAACTCTAATGCTCCTAAGATTGTTGAGATGAGATACCCTAAAACTTTAAAATAAAATTCCAATAAATTACAATACCCTTGGGATAAGACTAAAACCCTTGTCCAGTGGACAGTGTAGAGACGTTGCAATGCAACGTCTCTACAGGCCTATGGTTCTCCAGAAAATCCTTAACCCAAGCGTATTGCAATAAATTACTTACTAAAAAGTTAATTTAAAGATAAATTTATTACTAAGTAGGTTGGCGCAATTAAAGTTAACTGGCTAAGGCTGTCCTTTGTCATTGGTCATTAGTAAAGGCTTTAAGCTTATTTACGTTTCGTAACATACTTGACTTTTTTCGTGCCAACCTACTTACTGTCAAGATTAAATAGCTAAAAGTGGCGGAGTCTTGTAGTGTCCAATTTTACAGCTATTTATGATGCCTGTGTCTTATATCCAGCGCCATTAAGAGATTTTCTGATGTGGTTGGCGCTTACCGATCTATTTAAAGCGCGATGGACAGATGAAATTCATTCGGAGTGGATCAGAAATGTTTTACAAAATCGTCCAGACCTTACACTTGAACAGCTGATCAAAACTAAAGAAAATATGAATAATAATGTCAGAGATTGTCTGGTAACAGGCTATGAAAGACTTGTGGCAGGTTTACAACTTCCAGATCCAGGCGATCGCCACGTTCTCGCAGCAGCAATTCGTTGCCATGCCAATGTCATAGTCACTTTTAACCTCAAAGATTTTCCTGCCTCATATCTTGCACCCTATGGAATTGAACCTCAGCACCCGGATGATTTTATTTTACATTTAATTGACCTTAACCTAGCAGCCATTTGCCAAGCGGCGAAAAGACAAAGAAGGACTCTTAAAAATCCGCCCAAGACAAAAGAAGAGTACTTGGAAACACTGTTGAGACAAGGACTTAGACAGTCTGTTACTGCTCTACAAGAGTTTTGTTATGATTTCTAAAAAATATACTTTTTTCATTGAAGAAGAATTCAGGAGTCAGCAATCTTTCAGTGGGGGATTCAGACCCGCCACTGTCTTGTTGACCACGCTTATCGAAGATTTAGTGGGGGTCTTAAACCCCTTGATTCATCCGCCAGTCGCACAAAATACCCAAGCTGAATTCTGGCTCCTTTTCTTATGGTTCCTATTTGAACACAGATGCGATCGCCTCTGATCAAATCATGAGCATCTTAATCTCTGGCATTTTGGCGCGATCGCTCTCCTCATAAACTCAAAAATGCTTATCTAAACCGGCTTGTTTCAATACTCCATTTGCAGTATGGCCTGATTTTCTTTTACTATCAACTACAAAGTTATTATCTGTAATTGGGCTATACCAAATTTCATGATCTCCTTTCCCTTGGCTTTTAAAATAACATCCGGCTTCTGTTAAAAGCTTTTTAACTTCAGGAGTAAAGGAAACACTCATTATCCAGCCACTTTGATTGATTCATGACGATGGGTTGTTAAGTATAAATCAATGTAATCTTTGTTGCCAGATTCAAGTTTATTTAATTCAATAAGTTCTGGAATCATCGCTTTAAGTTTTGCTGTTAACACCTCAATAGTAGAAGCTTCTGTAACCAACCCAGGTAGATTATCACTGCTAGCTACCCAAACATCAACCTCCGAATCCCAAAAAGCGCTTACTTTGACAATAAAACTATTCATAATTCGCTTTTTTAGTTATCACACGGATGTAAACAATTTTAATTCAGAACTTGGAAAATTTTGCAAGTAACTTACAAAAGAGCAATGTAGAAGATAGCAAAAACAGCCCTCAAGTTATTGAAAGGTGCGTTGGCGTAGCCCGTCGTAGACATCGCTGATTTACCGACTACTGAAAAACTTAGTAAATATTACTCTACGTCTGGGTCGATACCCATTGCCGTGAGTCGTTCTGCTAATTGTGCAGCTTTTCGCTCTGCTTGATCGGCTCTTTGTCTTTGCAACTCGGCTTCTTCTTGACCAATCAGTAACAGATTTCCCTCTAAATCCCACCAGCGCAACCAAAATTGCTCAGGATTATTTAAGTAGCTTCCCTGCCATAACCCTAATTCTACTTCTAAAGGAGTAATTGGGTAGTGGTTTCGCTCATTAGGCTGCATTTTGTGGTATGAAAAATCTACCAGGTGATAAACCTCTAGTTTGTCATTACTAATTTCATAGATTGCATAATAGGGAATTCGGATTATTCGCTCATATACCCAGAATTTACCCGGTTTTGCGCCTTCCCGACTACCAGCTACAGGTAAAGGAGTGACATCTCGTTCTTCATCGCCATTACCACTAGCTAGTTCTATAGCAATCAATGGCGGTATGTATTCCCGCCACAAAACATAGGAGCGACGGTTTTTGCCATCTAGCTTTGGTGGTACACCAGGGACATAAAACCAATCCGGTGCTGCTGCTCCTTTTTCTGGTGGTTCAGTCTCTCGCCAATAAATACCACAATCTTGACCAATGCAATACTGTCCATCTGGATGTAAGCGTTGCAAAACTTGAGCAATTGAGTCTGTCAAAATGACGGTTTGGGGATGCTCTTGAAAATTTTTCACAAACGTACCATCAGACTCTGGTAGTTGAGTGTGATCGGGAAACTGAGGCGGTATACCAATATCAGCAAGTGTTTCACTCATACTTTGAAAAGTATTGCAGCTATTTATTTAACGCGATGTGCAACTTATTCTTAAAACCCCTCTCCCAACCTCTCCCCGAAACGGGGAGAGGCTTTGATTCTTGCTCGCCAACGCTACAAGGGTTGGGGTTGGGGGTTAGGTTTGAGAGTAAAGTTGCACATGGCGTTATTTAGTGCTTTATGCTTCCCATCAGGTGTTACTAACTAGTATAACACCTTGCTCTGTATTGATTTCAGTGCTTCTACCCTGCCAGAACCGCTTTGATTGCGGGTAGAAATATATGAAATCTGATATTTTGAAACTGTATGTATTTTAAAATAGGCGGCATAGTAGGAGCGATCGCTATTTTATTGACTAATGGTAGTGCGTTCACCGGAGGTGTTGGCGCAGCGATCGCCCAAGATGCACCAAGATATATCACTGTAGGGCATGATCAACTAGGTAACAGCGTAGCTTTGGATACAAAAACTATTAAGGGCACGACATATAAGCTTTACGGGATGTACGGTGATGGCATTTTCGAGACTACCTTCGATGCATCTTGCAAAGAATCACGGCTTTTTCGGAATCGCATTGCCATTTACGGATCAGATGGACAGCTACTTGAAGAGGATCAGGAAAAAGGAGAAATACCTTTTGTAGCCAATTCTTCACCAGGCAAAGGAATGCAAATTGTTTGTCAAAAAATTGGTGCCCGTGGTTGGTAGGTTAAGTGGGGAGAAATCAATTCAAAATTGAAGAAAAGACTAAGGGAGATGAGGGAGATGAGGGACAAATGACAAATGCCCCGAATCTTTAGTTGTCAGCTAAGGACAAAACAACGTCTCACGCGTATCTCGTCCTGTAATAGGATTAGTTCCTTTGGCAAGTTTGCACAACTTTTTTTGCTCATCGGGACGCAGCAGCGTATCGGTAAAATCTGCCCCGTCAATTATTGCACCATCAAATCTGGCGTTAGCAGCAAAGGCACCCTCCAACAGTGCATTTGTCAAATTTGCTCTGACTAAACGAGCCGAGTCTAAAGTGGCATTTCTCAAATCAGAACCCTCCAAATTCGCAGACTCTAAATTTGCTGCAAAGAAACTGACACCGTTCAAATTAGCTCGGCTGAAGTTGCTCTGGCGAAGATTCGCTTTGGTAAAGCTGGAGTCTGTTAAATCACGCCCTGAGAAATCAGCTTCAACCAAAATTTCTTTATTATATTCGAGTGCCAAAGCTGTCGGAGCAAAACCGACTGTTGCGCTGATGCCAACTATTCCCCACAGGAATAAGCTGAGTATGCTTGCCCAAATGTGATGGTTTGTTTTACGCTTCAATCCCAACTTGGTTCGGGATGAATCGAGTGTAGAACCCGTTGTGCTGCATCTACGCCCGCCGCAGGCATCGCTTAACCTAGAATTCATACAATTCATCATATTTTTAGTCAATGGCTAACCTTCCTCCATCTCATTATCCAGATATTGGTGAATTAGGAGAAGACCTAGTAGCCCAGTGGTTGCAATCTACAGGTTGGATAATTCTCCATCGTCGCTTTTCTTGTCGCTGGGGGGAAATCGATATTATTGCTGAATATCATGGAGTAACTGAGAAAGAGCAGGGGAGCAGGGGAAAAGACCCCACTCCCCACTCAATATTGATTTTTGTGGAAGTCAAAACCCGCAGTTCAGGTAGTTGGGATGCAGGGGGAAGAAGCGCAATCACCCCACAAAAGCAAGCAAAAATCTGGCGCACAGCTGGAATATTCTTAGCTCAGTACCCTGAGAAGGCAGATTATTCTTGTCGATTTGATGTTGCTATTGTCTGCTGTCAAAGGATATCAAAAAATCTGACTGGGGTTACAGCAAGCCAGGAAACTCTTGCTACTTCATCGGCAGCCGGGTATAGGTTCAAGCTGCAAGAATATATTCTGGCAGCTTTCGACTCCTCAATTGAGAATGGTTAATCGGTAATGGGTCAACGGCCCCGCCCACAAGGGGACGAGGTTTTACACACGATCTATAAAATATCTTCATTAAGCTGTTACGCATTTAAATTGTATATTTACTCGTGAGGTTATCATTAGTCATTTGTATTTCAAAGGACAGATGACTAATTGACTTAGGACAGTCTTAATGATTGCAATGTACAATCTAGACGCGCATCAGCTTACTAATGACCAATAATTTTGTAGTGGCGTTAAACCAAATAGTGTCACGCCAAAGTTTCTGGACAGTAGCCTAAGCCCCGAACAAACTGTTGCCGGAATGCTTCGATTTCGTCTCTCTCTGGACTACCATGAGAGACAATGGCTACCTGATAGCGACGCATTACGTCCACAGGGCACTGTCCTGCTTCCAAACTCCAAAGTGCCATTTGCACCCTCATTGGCGGCTCGTAGCTAATTCCTAATTCATTTAGAAAAGCGCGGAAGTCGCCATCTTCTTGGGGCGAAACTTGACCTTTGAGTTTGATCCTAACCACCCAGCCATCAATTTGATGAATTACGGTGATGAACGAAATTGGTGTCTGGGGTCTAGCGTGCAGGTGTTGAACGACCCTCAGGGTTAGACTGGCATTTGCCAGATAGTACAAGTATTCCATGTTTGTTGGTGCTTGGGATCAAAGCCAATCCTACATATCTATATTCGTCAATCAGTGCCTGTTCCCGGTAGGGTAAAAGCCCCCGTTTTTAGATGGGGAGGTTTACCCAATTTTTATGTTAATTTTTCCGTGTTACCTAATAGTACCAATCTTAATAGTCTTGTGGTGAAACTGAGCAAAGATCCCTTAAAGTTCCTTTAGAAGGAAAAGCTCAAAGGAGCTTTTTTAAGAGAGTATAAATACTAAATAAAGTAAAAACTAGTAAGTAAGCTGGCATAAATAAACTTTCATTATGTTAAGAAACATAAATAAGCTTAAAGTCCTTACTAATGACCAATACTTCGACTACGCTCAGTACAAGTCGCTCAGTACAAGTGACCAATTGACTTAGGACAAATGACAGCCCTTGCCAGTTAGCTTAAATTGCACCAACCTACTTAGAAGCCAATTTGAAAGACACCTCTCGCCCACAAGCAAAAGATTTTGAATTAGATTGCTCGGTAGCTGGGTATGACTACGAACTACCTCCAGAACTCATTGCCCAAAACCCAGCAGTTCCTAGAGATAGTTCGCGGTTACTGGTGGTTGATTCTCCGACTACAGGCATCGAAATAGCACCCCAACACCACATTTTCCATGATTTGCCTGCACTGCTGCGTTCTGGTGATTTGTTGGTTATGAACAATACAAGAGTTATTCCGGCGCGGCTTTATGGTCATAAATCCACTGGTGGGAAAATCCAGGTGTTGCTGTTGGAAGAACGACAGTATAACTGTTGGTTAGCTTTAGTGAAGCCAGGAAAAAGCTTTAAACAGGGAGCGAAGATTATTTTTGAAGGAAGGGGAGATGGGGGAGATGGGGGAGATGGGGGAGATGGGGGAGATGAGGAGGATGGGGGAGATGGGGGAGATGAGGGAGAAAATTTTACTTCATCCTCCTCATCCCCCTCATCCTCCTCATCCCCCTCATCCTCCTCATCCTCCTCATCCCCCTCATCCCCCTCATCCCCTCATTTCCTCACGGCTACGGTTTTAGAAACAGATGCAGCAACGGGGGGGCGTTTGTTGCAGTTTGATGTGCCAGAGGGAAAGTCTTTGGTGCAACTGTTAGAGGTATTCGGTGAAGTACCGCTACCACCGTACATCACTGCCTCAGAAGCTGCTGATGAACAGTATCAGACAGTTTATGCTCAAGAGCCAGGAGCGATCGCAGCTCCGACGGCAGGGTTACACTTTACCCCAGAATTATTACAAAAGTTGCGCGATCGCCAAATCAATCAAGCTTTTGTAACACTGCACGTTGGTGTCGGCACATTTCGCCCTGTGGAAGTGGAAGATGTAACTACCCATCAGATGCATGAAGAATGGATTGAAGTTCCCGCCGCTACAGTAGAGCAAATCCGCGCCACTAAAGCAGCTGGTGGTCGGGTTATTGCTGTGGGGACAACGGTAGTAAGGGCTTTAGAAGGGGTGGCTCAATCTGGGAATTTACAACCATTTTGCGGTAAAACAGACTTGTTTATTTATCCCGGCTACCAATGGCAAGTGGTGGATGGTTTAATTACCAATTTTCACCTACCGCGTTCCAGTTTGCTGATGTTGGTAAGTGCGCTAATTGGCAGACAGCGATTATTGAATATATATAAGGAAGCGATCGCTTCTGGATATCGCTTTTATTCATTCGGCGATGCCATGCTAATTTTGCCATCAGGTGTGGGAGTTAGGAGTTAGGAGTTAGGAGTTAGGAGTTTGGAGTTTGGAGTTAGGAGTTTGGAGTTAGGAGTTGGGAGTTGGGAGTTGGGAGTTGGAATTACAGGGTGCGGAATATGCTTTTCGTCAAGCGTTGCAGTGAGATTCTAACCTTGGGACAGCGATCGCAGCATACCCAAAAGCAATCAATTTAGATAAGTACGTTGGTGCGAAAAAAGTCAAGTATGTTACGAAACGTAAATAAGCTTAAAACCTTTACTAATGACCAATGACAAAGGACAAATGACAGCCTTAGCCAGTTAGCTTTATTTGCGCCAACCTACTTAGCAGCAATGCCAATGCTTATTTTAAGTAAGTCGGCAAGAATAAACCAAACAATATTACAAAACGTAAATACACTTTAAACCCTTATAAATGACGAAGGACGAAGGACAAATGACAAATGACAGCCTTAGCCAGTTAGCTTTATTTGCGTCGCTCTACTTAACTTAGCGATGGCCTTGCAAGAACAAGGTCAAATAAAGCCTGCGATCGCTACTTATCGCCCAATTCCTAACTTTGTTAAATCGGCAAACGATTGATATCTTTATTGCAACCAATAACTACCATTGCTGAACCACGTTCTAAACGCTTGGTGGGGTCAGGATTAATTAGAAATTTACCATCATGGCTCACCGCTAGTAAATTTAAACCGTAGCGGTTACGAAGTTGAAGTTCGGTGATCGTTTTGCCGTGAAATTCATCAGGCACAATCAACTCTACAATACTGTTATCTGGGTCGAGGTCAAACCGATCTAGAATTGCTGGTTTTGTCAGTGTACGCGCTAGGGCACAACCCGCTTCATACTCAGGGAAAACAACATGATCTGCTCCTACCCGCCGCAACAGTTTGCGGTGAACTTCACTAGAAGCTTTGGCAACTACGTGGGGTACACCAGCCTCTTTCACATTTAGGGTGGTTATAATGCTTTCCTGAACATAGTTACCAATCGCGATAATTACAGTATCAAATTCAAAAATTCCAGCTTCCTTGAGTGCAGCTGGTTCTGTAGAATCTAGTTGCAAAGCATGACCAACGATTCCCTCAGTCAATGCTTCTGAAACTCGTTTTTCATCAATATCTGTTGCCAGCACTTGATAACCAAAATTGTGCAGTGTCAAACAGACAGATCGACCAAAACGACCTAACCCAATTACAGCAAATTGGTGGTTATCTTTACGTAAACTCCGAAAAAAACTTAATGATGACAGATTCACCCTTTTTATCCTTATGATGGCTCCCTGTATTTAGGGCAAAAAACGGTTATACCGCTTGAATTAAAAATTTTATTTTTGCCTTAGAATGTATATTTTATCAGTTTAGGCATGGTTATTCTTTCTTCCCCACTCCCTCTGCTCTAACTAAGCTAATCGTCATTTATTTTTCCAGAATGATTCGCTTGTAGTAAGGGCTTCAGCCCTGCTTTTATGCAACTTAAATGCCGATTAGCTTATCCCACGAGTAAATTTTCTTCAGGATAGTGAATTCTAGTAGGGCGGGGGTCTCCTAGTACAGCAGACATCAGCAGTAAAACACCTACTCGTCCAACGTACATAGTAACAATTAAGATCAGCTTTGCTGCTGTAGATATAGTTGCTGTTATGCCTGTAGAAAGCCCGACAGTGGCGAAGGCTGATACCACTTCAAACAAAATTTGAATAAAATCTAATGTTGGATCTGTGAGGCTAATTAAAATGGTGGCTAAAATCACGGTTGCCACTGAACCCACCAACACACCCACAGCTTTCAAAATTAAAGTTATTGCTATTTTGCGATCATACAACAAAACTTCTTCTTTTCCGTGGAGAATCGCTTTAGTACAACTGGTTAACACTCTCAGAGTTGTTGTTTTCATTCCTCCTCCCGTACCACCTGGACTTGCACCAATAAACATCAGTGCAATCGTAATAAATAGACCTGCTGTGGTCATTTTGCCAACATCGATGGTGTTAAAACCAGCTGTTCTGGGAGTAACTGATTGAAACCAAGCTACTAATATCTGGTCACGTAAACTTAGAGAACCAAATGTTTCAGGGTTTCTGATTTCTATACAAAAAAAGGCTATTGTTCCTATTATTAGTAATATCAGTGTGGTGCTAGTTGCCACTTTGAAGTCTAGGGTAAATACTTGGGGTTGAGTTTTTTTGAGAATGCGATGTCTATCGACAAGTCGCTTTGCACTTACGCGCAACCAAAGGTACATTTCCAAAATTACCTGATAGCCAATTCCTCCAAAGATAATCAACATGGTGATGGTGAATACTACTAATAAGGATGACTGATATCCAATTAAGTTATCTTTAAACAAACTAAAACCAGCATTATTCCAAGCATTGATGCTATGAAAAATTGCTAACCAAAGTCCTTTACTCCATCCATGTTCGGGAACAAAAGCTGGTAGAAGTAAGAATACTCCTGTAATTTCAAAAATTAAAGTTGTGGCAATAATTGAACGGATCACTTGGGCGCTACCACTCATTCCCGGTCGGTCTAAAGCTTGTTGAATAGCTATTTTTTGCCGCATATCAAACTTACGACCAATGAGCAAAATCAGAAATGTCGTAGTCGTCATGTAGCCCAACCCGCCAATTTGAGCTAATAGGGCAATAAATAACTGACCCCAAAAGGAAAAATAAGTCCCAGGATCAACTACTGATAAACCTGTGACACAAACTGCGGATGTTGAGGTAAAGAGTGCCACAATCAGGTTATCCCATGTACCATTGCTAGTCGAGAAAGGCATCATCAACAGGATAGCCCCGATAGCGATGACAGCCAGAAATCCCAAACAAATTGTGCGAGCGACAGTCATAATTAACTCGTAATTCGTAATTCGTAATTCGTAATTAAGAAAGTTAGATTTAATCTGGGTTTACATCTCTTGTATGTGTATATTTCTTGAGAGGATTGGTATAAAATTGAGGAAGAGCAGTTTGTTAAAGTAAAACTGAGAAATTTTTATCAGAAGAATAAATCCCGGTTTACTTTCCTTAAAACAAAAATACCCTTATTTAATTAAAAACATATATGGTACCCTACCAGTAAGTTTTTTTTGAATTGTACTTCGTCTCAACACTACTTTTTTAATGAGTGCAACACTTTACCAGCAAATTCAGCAGTTTTATGATGCTTCCTCTGGTCTGTGGGAACAGATTTGGGGGGAACATATGCACCACGGCTACTATGGGGCTGATGGTAGCCAGAAAAAAGACCGTCGTCAGGCTCAAATTGATTTAATCGAAGAACTGCTCAATTGGGCAGGGGTAGAAGCAGCAGAAAATATTCTCGATGTGGGTTGTGGCATTGGTGGCAGTTCTTTATACTTGGCAGAAAAGTTTAATGCTCAAGCTACAGGGATTACTTTGAGTCCTGTGCAGGCTGCCAGAGCAACGGAACGCGCAATGGAAGCGAATTTGAGTCTGAGAACTCAGTTTCATGTGGTTAATGCTCAAGAAATGCCTTTTGCTGACGATTCTTTTGACTTAGTTTGGTCGCTCGAAAGTGGTGAACATATGCCAGATAAAACTAAGTTTCTTCAGGAGTGCTACCGAGTGTTAAAACCTGGTGGTAAGTTAATTATGGTGACATGGTGTCATCGACCAACTAATAAGTTACCACTGACGGCGGATGAGGAAAAGCACTTACAGGATATTTATCGGGTGTATTGTTTGCCTTATGTGATTTCTTTGCCAGAGTATGAAGCGATCGCACTTCAACTACCATTACATAATATCCGCACCGCCGATTGGTCAACCGCCGTTGCTCCCTTTTGGAATGTAGTAATTGATTCGGCGTTCACTCCCCAAGCACTTTGGGGCTTACTAAATGCCGGTTGGACTACCATTCAAGGGGCGTTATCGCTGGGGTTGATGCGTCGCGGTTATGAGCGCGGGTTAGTTAGGTTTGGCTTATTATCTGGTGTTAAGTAATTAGTGTAGGGTAGCCGATGCATTAAATCAGTGAACAGTTAACAGTTATCAGTTATCACAGTAACAGTGCGGAGATTTGACCACGACACCAAACACGCCATGCCAGAGATATGGGGGACTCTAACTCCCAACGGAAAAATTAACTGATAACTGATAACTATGTGACCAAACGTAAATAGGCTTGAAACCCTTACCACTGGAGTTTAGACTAAATTCTTTTTTAAAGGCTACAACCCTTGTGTAGTAGGGATTTTAAACTTCGGAATCAGAACAAACCTATAAATCATCAAAGCCTTGGCGGATAAAGGTTTGGAGGTTTCATAGGTAATTTTAGTCTAAACTCCAATTACCAATGACGAATGACTAAGGACAAATGACAGCCATCACCAGTTATCTTTAATTGCGCCGACCTACTTAGACATCATTTTTACAAATTAGCGTACCTGTTTTAGAGCATCAACTTGCTTGGTAAACATCTCAGTGAATAAACTAAGCACAGTCCGTTCTTCGCGTACTTTTATATTGGCAGTGATGGACATACCTGATTGCAAGTTGACGTTTTTACCTTTAATCACTAAGGATTGTCTTTCTAGTGAGACTTTTGCCGGAAATCTATAAAACTGATGTGTTTGGTCTGGTGGTAATGCGTCTGAGCCTATCCCAGTCACTTCTCCCTTAATATCGCCAAACTCGCTGTAAGGAAAGGAGTCAATTCTGACATCTACCTTCATGCCTTTTTCCACAAAACCAATATCTTTGTTAGTGATGAAAACTTCAGCTATGTAGTTTTCATTGGGGACAATTTGCAGCAGTTTTGTAGTTGGAGTTGCGACAAATCCAGGGTTTTTTGCTTGCAAATCGAAAACTGTTCCAGCTACAGGCGCACGCAGTTCTTGATATTTAACATTTAACTGCGATTGAGATATTTTACTATTTACATCTGCTAAACGCTGCTCATTATCCAGTATAACCTTCATGAATTGGCTATCAATTGTCGCAATACGCTGTTTGTTATCAGCTATCTTATCCAAAATGTTTTTATCAGAAACAGCTACTGTATTACTTAACTCTTGTTGTCCTTTTTCTACATCAAACTGGAGGCGTTTCTGTTCCTCTCCTAGTTGCGCTACTTCTGCTGTGCGGTTTTGTACTTCTTCTTGCTGGTTGAGATACTGAAGTTGAGAAATTCCACCTTCTTCTGCTAATATCTTCAGTTTATCTAAAATGCGCTGTTGAATGGCTAAACTTGATTTACTAGCTTCCAGCTTGACTTGATTTTGAGTTAGTTGTTTTTTGGTTTTTTGTACCTCCAAGCGGGCTGCTGAAGTTCGAGAGTCTAATTCCTGTTTGGCAACTCGTAGAAGTTGTTGCTCATCAATTCCCAATCCAGAATCTTGTCCGGAATTTTTTAATTGAGTCCGTAATAATTCATTTTCTCCTACTAACGCTGCCCGACTTTTCAGCAGAAAAGCAGTTTCTTGTGGTAAATTATCGCGTAAATATAATAGTTCAGAGCCTGTGGCCGTAGTTGCAGCCATCAATCGGCGATAAGCCTCGTTTTCTTTAATTAATGCAAGGCGAATTTTATTCAAAGAATTTAATTCCGCAACAGAAGCGATGGAATCAAAAGTCAGTAACAAATCTCCTGGCTTTACTCGTTGTCCATCTTTGACGTTGACTGTTTTCACTACTCCACTAACAGGAGCCTGAATTTCTTTAATTGTTCCTTGTGGCTTTAATTGCCCTGTTGCTGGCACTACTTGCTCAATTTTTGCCAAATAAGTCCAAGCAATTGCAAAACAAGCTAGACCCATTAGTGTGATCATGATTGTCCGCGACCAAATTGGAGATTGGCGCAGGACAATTGATTGCTCAAATTCATTAGTGCTTGAGTTAATTAAAGACTCTTGAGCAGCTTTTTGTTGTTTTGTAAGTACTCGTGAATCTTGCTTGACTCCGTTTTTATGATTGCCGTTGACGTGATTCCCATTAATTTGAGTCATAACAATTTTGAATTTTGGATTTGTCGTGAGCGTTCTGTCAAAGGATTTTGGATTTTTTGTAGCCTAGGCAATGTTTCCCAATGGCAAAAATCTTTGCCTCTAGCAATGACTAATTACAAGTTCACATCTTGTTGCTGATACAGGTAAAAATAATGACCTTTTACAGCCATTAATTCTTGATGGCTGCCTTTTTCGACAACCCTGCTATTATCCATGACTACAATCATGTCTGCATTACTCACGGTGTTTAGTCGGTGGGTAATAAAAAATACTGTATCACCCTTGAATGCTTTGGCTAAATTGAGACAGATTTGCCGCTCTGTGGGATAGTCTAATGCGCTAGTTGCTTCATCTAAAACTAATAATTTTGGTCGTTGTAAAACAGATCGGGCGATCGCAATTCTTTGTCGTTGTCCACCTGAAAGTGCAGAACCGCGTTCTCCCACCCGTGTGTTGTAACCGTTGGGTAAGTTCATGACAAATTCGTGGGCGCACGCAACTTGAGCGGCTTCGATAATTTCTTCGGTTGTCGCATCAGGATTTGTTAGGGCAATATTTTCCTGAACGCTACCGTCAAATAATAATGTCTCTTGGGGAACTACACCAATTTGTCGTCTTAGCGAATAAAGTTCTACTTTGGCAATATCATAACCATCAATCAAAATTCTGCCAGACTCAGTTTCGTAAAGTCTGAGCAGTAATTTCATCATCGTACTTTTACCAGACCCACTTTGTCCGACAATGCCGACAAATTTCCCTGGCTCAAATTCCAGGTTGACATTAGAAAGTTGCAGAGGGCCACTCGTCCCAAAACGGAAGGAAACATTTTCATATTTCACTGCTCCCTTGATTGTAGGTAAGGGTATATTGTAGCGGTCTGTTTCTCCTTCTTGTGGTGTATCGACAATATCGCTCAAACGCTCTAGAGACAAGGCAGTTTCTTGGAAGCTTTGCCAGAGTTGAGCCAAGCGCAATATTGGGCTGGTGACGTAACCCGATATAATTCTAAAGGCAATTAATTCGCCTAAAGTTAATTCTCCTTGGAGTACGAGATAAGCTCCCACCCATAAAACTAGTAAGCTGCTGAGTTTGTTGAGAAAGTTACTGGTAGAATTGGCGAGGGTGGAAGTGACAACTGTTTTAAAACCAGCAGCGACAAAACGAGCGTAACGCTCTTGCCAGGAAAAGCGCGATCGCAGTTCGATATTTTGCGCTTTGACGGTTTGAATTCCTGACATCACCTCCACTAGATAAGATTGAGTTTCGGCGTTGCGTTCGGCTTTGGCACGTAACTGTCTACTAATGGTCGGAGAAGCAACTAAGGTGATAATCACAAATACTGGAATTGTGCTTAAGCCGACTAAGGTGAGTTGCCAACTGTAAATCAGCATCACACCGATATAGACCAGCGAGAATAGAGCATCTAACCCGACTGTTAAGGCAGTACCAGTCAAGAATTGGCGAATATTTTCTAATTCGTTGATCCGAGTGGAAAGTTCACCCACCGGTCGGCGTTCAAAGTAGCGCAGTGGTAAACGTAACAAGTGGTCAATAATTTGCGACCCTAAACCCATATCGATCCGGTTAGTGGTATCGACAAATAAGTAGGTTCGTAAAGTAGTCAACACTGCTTCAAATAGTCCGACTACTAATAACAAAATCCCCAAAATATGTAGTGTGCCAATACTATTTTGAGTGATAACTTTGTCGATAATTAGCTGAACAACTAGCGGATTTGCCAAGGCTGCTAACTGTACGAAAAAGGAAGCGATAAAGACCTCGATCAGGACTCGACGGTGGCGCGACAAATAGGGTATAAACCACCGTAAACTAAAACGTTCTTGCGGCGTTTGATTGGTAGCATTCAGGAGTAATACCCTAACTTTGGGCGGAAAGTCGGTTGGGTCAACATCTAATTTTTCAACCAATTCAGCCGGTTTGCAGCGCACAAGTCCTTGGGATGGGACACCCACAACCACGGTATTTGCATCTACTTCATATAAAACGGCAAAATTATCACCATAACGAATCAGCGCCGGTGTCGGAATGCGCGTCACTGAAGCGATTGGTAGCTCTATCAACTGCGCCTTAAGTCCAATTGACTCTGCCAGATAAGCACTAACTTGAAACGATATAGTGCCCTGACGTTTGACTTGCTCAGTTAAGATGCGGCGAACCACCTCTCGACGAAAGGGAATTCCTAAGTGTTTCGCGATCATTTGGAAACAGGCGAAGGCTGTATTTAGTTCTCCCTTACCACCAAAAAACGGGTATTTCTTTTTTCCCGAACTCTTTGAGGTATCGGGGGCTGCTTGTGGAACTACTTCGTCTGATGCATAGGGGATATCTAGTTCCTCTGCACTATCTGATTTAGTATCAGTTACCACAAGTTCTATCTGATCACCATTTTCCAAGATCAAATCTGACGGATGTATCCCAATTAACCGTGTGGGGTTTTGACTTATGACCTCAATCTTGTCTCTATCATCGTCTGATTCTAGGCGATCGCCAGGTGAGAAATTCGTGACTGTACCGCCGCCACTCACAAACCAGACTCTTTGGCTATCTAGTTGGTTGAATGAAGTTCTTCCTTGAGGGAGGTAATGTATTTTTGCCTGTGGTAAGGCATTTTGGGCCAGTTCTCTGATATTTAAAGTAGCGATCGCTTGTTTTTGCCAATAGGAACTGACAACATCAAAAACTTCCATCAAATAACTGCGGTTCTTGCGAGCTTCGGCAAAAGCTGGGTATAAAGCCAGAAAACTAAAATATGCCGATGCATTCAAGCTTAAACATACTACTTCAGTAGAGGCGATCGCTGTTTCACAGGCGACATCGCGCAATAAACCAATTTCGCCGATAATTTCCCCAGGTTGCAGTAATTTCAGGGTGATTGGCATTTGCGTCTGAGGGTCGTATCCCAACAGGCGCACTTGTCCCTCATAAATGATCGTGATCTTTTCTGGGAGACTTTCTTTACCGATGATTTTCTGACCGAGGCGATAGCGCCAGGCTTGCAGCTGTTCTGATAGATTAGCGATCGCCGCATCTGGTAACTGATCAAACCCTTCTAGGGTGGTGACAAATTCGACAAAAGTGTTCTTAATATAAGTCATATCAAACAAGTCAAAGGTAAAAGTGAGCAATCAGGTGGAAAATATTAGGCAGCATCTCTTTTCTTGACAATGAAAGTGTTTGGTTTTATACTCTCACTGGTAAGATTGTGTAGCATTCCCAGTGAATAAATACGTCAAAATACAGAGAAAAATCGGATAATTGCATACCTCCACTCACCTGACAGAGTTCCTACTGTGATGCGTTGTTCAAAAGAAAAATAGTGTAAATAGATCGAGGACAAGTTACCACTTAGTTCACCCTACATAGTTTATACTATCTTAAAATTAATATTTAGGATTGCAAGTATGCAGCATGGGTATTCATGATCAAATCAAGCCATAGAGAGGCTCTGATGAAATTTAGCGTGCGATATCTTAATTTATGATGATCAAGATGAAAGTATCACAGATGCTTTCCTAAGTAAATACCCGAATTTTTAGTTAGGTAATAAAAAAAACTTTAAATTTCTGAATGATTTTTTACAAAAAACTTAATGGGAGTGTGAAAGCCCTGACCTTAAAAGGCAGAGGATGAAACAGGCCAAAGGCAGTGAGCTTTGTTTGAGAAACAGCGCCAGAAAAAAGCAACAGAGGAAAAAAATAGCATTTTTGATGAATCAAAAACCAGAATTATTCGTCACTTGAACTATCAATTTCCGATGGATTTCTACTGGAGGATGATTTATGTCACCAAAACTGCTGCGATTGATATCTTTAGCCGGTGTTGGTTTATCTTTGTGTCTAAGCAATTTTGCAGCAATGGCGCAATCTGATTCCACTGGCGATGGTGTAATAGTACCAACAATCCCATCACGTGGTACATCAGCACCAGTTCCAATAGACACATCAACAGGTATACCACCTTCACCCTCAGTTGACGGTACAACTCGATTTACCTGTCAGACTTACAATAATCAGTACACTGTGATGTATCAGCCACAAAGTCAACCAGGACAATTCTTTCCTTGGGCGGCGCCTGCGGCTTTGGGCGGTGGTTGGGATGCCCAAAGGCGTTGTGGTGCGATCGCCAGTCGTTTAGAACTTTATCGTCCAGATGGCTTACAAGAACTCCAGACAGCTGTAGAAAATAACGAGAATATAGTCTGCGTCACAACTGAAGCTAATCCAACCTGTAGAATTGTGCTGACAGTTCCGCGTGGGAAAGACCCCTATGTGATCCGCAATAGTGTTTTTCAGAACTTGACTACTGCTGACAGTGGACAACAGACCATCGCCGTTAACACTTATGGCGATCGTAGTAGTGGAGCCAACGAATTATATAATTTAGGACGGACACTTCTAGGCAGTGGCAATAATCGGGTTAGTTCATCTAGAGGTGGGATTAATCTGAAACCTTTCCTCGATGCAAAAGATGGTGGTACTGGAAACAAATTGCGGAGTGGTGTTGCAATTCGTCGTCAGTCTCAGCCTAACGGTGTTCGTCTAAATCCTCGTAATTTCCGGTAAGCAATAGTAGTTTTTATTACAAAATGACTTTCAAATAAAAAATATCCAACTACTTCTTGTGGGGCGGGCATCTTTGTCCACCTTTTTTTTTACAAAAAAGGCTCCAGCGCTGAGGGGAGAAGGCAGCTATGTAAGAAGTATTAATAAAAACTTTAGTTCTGGGTTATTGCGCGTTAGTATGAAAAGATTTGTGTCTATAAGTCAATACGGTTCACAAAAGGGCTGAAACTCTTTTTTTACGAACCACAGAGGCGCAGAGAACACAGAGAGAAGAGAGAAAGAAAGAGAAGGAGGAAATACTTAAATAAACCGTATTGGTTTATAAGTACGTTGGTGCAAAAAAACTAAGTATGTTACGAAACGTAAATAAGCTTAAAACCCTTACAAATGACCAATGACCAATGACAAATGACCAATGACCAATGACCAATGACAAATGACCAATTACAAATGACCAATGACCAATGACCAATGACAAATGACAAATGACAGCCTTAGCCAGTTAGCTTTAATTGCGCCGACCTACTTATCCATATATCTCCCCCTTCCCTACGGCGCTTCCTTCTGCTGCTCGATCGCCTTACTTGGCGGAATCTCCTCAAGAGGAATCAGCGCTTCGATTACCGACTTCACAATTGGCGCGGCGACGGTAGAACCATAGGCACTTTCTCCTTTTGGCTCATCCACCAGTGCAAACACTACATAGCGAGGAGATTCCACGGGCAAAATAGCCACGAAGCTGGTCATTCTAGCACCTTTAATGTAACCACCATTAGGACTAGCTTTTTGGGCTGTACCAGTTTTACCAGCAATGCGATATCCCGGAATTTGTGCCGCCTTCCCGCTCCCTTCAGTAACAACAGTTTCCATCATTTCCACAACCTTTTGGGTTGTTGCGGCTGAGAAAATTTGGCGGGGGATGGTGTGAGTGGGTGAATCATGAGTTTGCCCTTTGCTATCAATCAGCCCTCGAACTACATGGGGTGTTACCAACTTACCGCCATTGGCTAAAGCTCCGTGCATTTGCACAAGCTGTAACGGTGTCATAGAAAAGCCTTGCCCAAAGGAAGTAGTAGCTGCTTCAATTGGCGAAGCGATAAATTCTTCTTGACTTTTGAGCCGGCCACCGACTTCAAAAGGTAAATCTGTATCAACTTTTTGTCCTAGCCCCAAACGTTCTAGCCAGTTGTAGTAAATTGAAGGCTTTAAGCGCTGGATCATTTGCACCATGCCAATGTTGCTGGAATATTGCAAAATCTGAGCGATGCTGATTCGCCCATTAGCATTTTTCATCGCATTTTTGATGGTGTAATTAGCTACTCCAATAGAACCGGAGTCATTAAATACATCATCTGGTTTAATTACGCCATTTTCCAGAGCGATCGCCACATTTAAAGGCTTAAAAGTCGATCCCGGTTCATAAAGATCTGCCACCGTCCAGTTTTTGAACAGTGAAATATTAGCTTTGGAGTATTCATTAGGGTTATAAGTAGGCTCAGAAACCAGGGCGAGTAAGGAACCATCCAACGCATCCATCACAATTACCGCCCCACGTTTAGCGTCAAACTTCTCCATCTGTTGTTTGAGCGCAGTGCGAGCAATTCGTTGCAGACGGCTATCGATAGTCAGTTGCAGTCGCAAATCATCAAAATGCAAAAAACCTTCAGGGGCATGATCAGGCATTAGGGCCCCATTACCCGACCGACTGAGCCGCACAGCTTGCACAGGACGTTCTAGCAACTTCTCTTGAGAGTATTCCACACCTGCTTGACCACGGCGGTCAAGATTCACATAACCCACCACATCAGCAATCAAATCATCTGCCGGATAAAATCGGGAGTATTTTTGAATCCACTCCAAGCCATTTAAGCGCAAAGAGATGACGCGATCGATCATTTCTTCCGGTAGGGCTGGAGCAATTATAATTCCGCTTCTTTTGCTTTGAAAAGTTTTTACCAATTCAGCAGTATCTTTTGCCAATATTGGGGCAAGTTGCCCTGCCATCTCTTCATTAGACTTATCAAACAGCTTAGGATGAGCGTACAAAGTATATACAGGACGATCAATTGCCAAAAAATTGCTATTGCGATCTACCACCGGGCGACGTGGCATAAAAGGTCGCAAATTCACCATTTGCTGGCTTCGTGCCTGCTCTGTTAGCTTTGGCCCCTTGACAATTTGCAAGTTATACAAATTGACACCCAATCCCAACCCTGATGCCATTAATACGCCCCAGACGATGAACAGTCGAGACTTGGTTTTGGATCTTTGGTCTTGGATATTAGAGGCTAATTTTCCCAACAACCCTCGTTTATAACCCTTTTGTTGTCTTGTGAATGCTCGATTGCGAAACTTTCTAAATTTTCTTCTGCTTGGTGACTTCTCCATTGGGTTCGTCCTTTGTCATTTGTCTTTTTTAAAAGGGAACAGGGAACACCCGCATTTCTCACAAGCTCCCCTGCTCCCCTCGCGGGTGAAGTAATAAGTAATAAGTAATAAGTAAGATTCTTTACTCATTACTTATTACTCATTACTTATTACTCTTTACTTATTTAATTAATGAGATGTGGTGAGAAATCCAGGAACAGGGAACAGGAAAATTAGGCGTTCCGTAAGCGTCAGCCCAAGGGAGATGTCTATTTGAACCACAATCTTCACTAGCGCACACAGACGTCATTGGTGTCAACTTAAGTCAGAAAGCTCATTCACACTCATTTTACCCCACACGCCAGATGCTCCACTTGGGGAGACCCCAGACGCTCTCCCTGTGTCCTTCTCTAACGAGACGCTGCGCGAAGGCGTCTTCTCTACGAGACGCTCAGGAACCGCGCAGCCGAAGTAGCGCAGTCGAACGCGAGTGCGTCCCGCTCTTAAGGGAGCCGAGGTATTACGAATTACAAATTATGATCCGATTAGTATCCCAGTGGGAAGAGTGTTTGCTGTTGTGTTTCCGAATTTGGGGTTGTATTAGATGATCCTGGCTTAGGACTTTGAGATGCTGGAAGCAAGAAAATCATCCCTTCAGGAGTTGGCGATACCAACCCTGCTGTTGATTGTTCTGCTTCATCAGCCATTTTATTTTTCAACGTCGCGTTGGTTGTTGTTAGCAGGCGCTCATGACGTTGGAGCTTTTGCAGTCTGCTATATGACTGACCCCAAAGTTCTTGAGAATATACCGTCCAGCCGTAAACAGCAAGTGTTGATGCTACTAACGAGAACGCCAAAACTGTCGAATAACGATGAAAAGTGTATAAGCGCAGCAACCACAAAGGTGTCGCTCCAGAATTAGCCATTGTGGGAAGGCGAAGAAAACCTACCCTTGCACTCTTGGGGTTCACATTCAACTGCTCATTGAGATTTGGCACTTGTTGTCTACCCAACTCTTTCACTGATTTGGGCATAATTGCTTCATTCCTGGAAGAAACCGCTAGATTTTTCGAGGAATGCTGTTGTCTTTGAGAGGATAGTGGTGCAGCTTGGGTAGGTGGGGTCAAAGCGCTCCGTGCTGCTGACTGCATACGCGCAGAGGGTCGCCTCCCTAAAGAAAAGATAGAATCTCGCCGGAACCAATTATCCCTTGTAGAAACAGTAGATTTACGAGCAACTACCATAAGTTTTTTTTAGATGGGAAATACTGTACTTTAGATTGATTGTCTTGATTGTCTGTTTTTGCTGAGGTTAAAATTACCTTCTGTGCAAAAAGGACACATAACACACTACACCCTTTTAACTGTTTTGATAGGTAGCTGTACCAATGTTTGCATCCCCTAGATATTGCAATGTTTGCAATCAGCGATTAGCAACTGGACAGCTTACTCTTTAGGCATCGCACCTAAAGTATGGCAACGTCGGGTAGCAAGGTGCAATACTCTTTGAAAAAAATAAAATTTTTTGCTATGATGGCTGAGTTTAGTAGAGAATTTGGTAGTTTCCGTTTTCCTCCTGAGTTAAGAGAAACTAATCAGATGACTGTATGATAGGTAATCCTAAAAAGAATACCCCAAAAAATTGTTTTTTTAAGGATGTAATCTCGCAGAATTTAAAAAAAAGCAATAAATAGGGTATCGTATTGAACAGGCGAAAAATTGTTCTAGCCATAATTGGTGAAAGAGGAGTTATGAAAACAAAAATCTTTGGTTTTGCTCTAATGTTAAGTCTGGCTGCAATTCTCGGAGCCTGTGAAGGTGGTGGTGGTGGTGGTACTGGTACTAGTACTCCAGCTGCTACAGGTGAACCAACTGATGCACCTCCTGCTGGGTCTACTCCTGCTACTACTCCCGCAGCGACTCCCACTGTTACTCCTAGATAAGGCATCTTAAACTCATCTTAAACTTTAGTTGAAATCACGCCCAGAACTGCTTAGTTACAGCGTTCCTTAACTAGAACATAGCTTGAATTAATCAGGTTCAGGTAAAAACCTACATTCTAGTGTAGGTGTATCAGAGCCTAGAGTTTGCTCAAATATCAGCTAAGTAGGGCATGAAATAGAGGACACTGGTAAAGAGGGCTACGTCCTCAACCAAGTGTCCGCCGGAAATTCCCGCTTGTCGAACCTTGTTCCCAGCCCAAGGTAATTGAGTTATGTGAATCTAAGCCATTTTGTGGACAAGGTTCTTCCCTCGTTTTGGATTTGGAATTCCTTAGACTACTAACTTTTGAGAGGGCAAAACAATTTATCACGATCGCTGGCAATTGCTCTTGAGCATTCCCTGTAGTCTATTCCGTATCAGGAGAGACCTGGTGATGTCCGTTGATATTGCCAGATTTTTATTGGGAAAATTTGGGTATGGGCTATGGAACACGAGAAAACAGATTTTCATCCGGCGTTGTGAACGGAGTTCAGCATATGGGGAGAGTTAAAGCGAAAAATGCGATAAAATTACTTATGTTAGTTGTGATTAGTGCAACTTTATTTATATTAAGTAGCGACTGGGAATCAGAGGTAATAGCATTACCGCCACCGGAGGATACACCAGAAGAAATATTACGGACAAAGATGATCATAGAAGCGCGATCGCCTATTGATGGAAAATTTCTCACAGCTGCCGAATACGCCCAATTGCAAGCCCAGCTGCAAGAAGCCCCGCCACCAAAACTAGACCCCAAAATTCGCGAACAGATTTTCTTGCTTCGCTTGCGTAAAACGTTACTTCAGTTTTTCCCATTTTTAAATTTTTGATAAACTTAGTTATTTGTTATTTGTCATTTGTCATTTGTCCTCTGTGGAATGCTCAATACTTCGACCCTTCTCTTCTTAGGCTGCGCCAATGGCAGAGCTACGGGTAACCCAGGCACTCACGTTCGACAACTCTTGGAGACGCACTCGCGTTCGCGCTTGGTGAACGTAGTCGAACGCGAGTGCGTCCCGCTCTTAAGGGCAGTACAAGTGCCCAATGTCCCATTCTGATGTAGGATGACGGTGGCGACAAAATTGCAAATAAATGTAAAGAATATATATAGATATTAAAAAAGTAGATTTAGTCAATCACGTTATTTTACTTAGGTAGCTTCATGTCCATGACCACGATCGCCCCTGAACAGGTTAACAGCATCGTTTGGAATCAGCATAACGATCCCTTTGAAATATTAGGTTCTCATCCCATAGAAAAAGATGGTAAAACTGTCTGGGCTGTGCGAGCCTATCTACCAAATGCAAGTGCAGCATGGGTTGTTCTTCCTGAACAACGGAAGGAATACCCAATGCAAACAGTGCATCACCCCCACTTTTTTGAATGCACCATTGAAACCACAGAACTGGCAAACTACCAGTTAAAGATTAAAGAGGGGGAACATGAGCGTGTCACTTATGACCCTTACGCTTTCCGTTCTCCCCACTTGACAGACTTTGACTTACATTTATTTAGTGAAGGCAATCATCACCGGATATATGAAAAACTGGGAGCGCACTCCACGGAAATAGACGGGGTTAAAGGCGTTTATTTTGCTGTTTGGGCACCCAACGCTCGTAATGTTTCATTATTGGGAGATTTCAATCTCTGGGATGGGCGTAAACACCAGATGCGTAAAGGGCCCACCGGAGTTTGGGAATTGTTTATTCCGGAAATTGGTGTGGGGGAGCATTACAAATATGAAATCAAAAATTTTGAAGGACATATCTACGAAAAATCTGATCCCTACGGTTTCCAGCAGGAACCCCGCCCGAAAACGGCATCTATTGTCACTGATTTAAATGCTTACAGCTGGAGTGATGAAGACTGGATGGCAAAGCGGCGTCGCACTGACCCCCTCAAAGAGCCTGTCTCAGTCTATGAAGTGCATTTAGGCTCTTGGTTACACGCTTCGAGTGCCCAACCAGCTAAACTCCCCAATGGTGAAACGGAAGCTGTAGTTGTGGTTTCTGAACTGAAACCGGGCGCACGCTTCCTGACCTACCGGGAACTAGCTGACCGACTCATTCCCTATGTTAAAGAACTAGGATACACTCATCTAGAAATGCTGCCCATTGCGGAACATCCCTTTGATGGTTCTTGGGGTTATCAAGTAACTGGGTACTATGCCCCTACATCTCGTTTTGGCAGCCCCGAAGATTTCATGTATTTTGTTGACAAATGTCACCAAAATGATATAGGGGTAATTGTAGATTGGGTTCCTGGTCACTTTCCCAAAGATGGACATGGTTTAGCTTTCTTTGATGGCAGCCACCTATACGAACACGCTGACCCCCGCAAAGGTGAACACAAAGAATGGGGTACTTTGGTGTTCAACTACGGTCGCCATGAAGTTAGTAATTTCCTGGCAGCAAATGCCCTCTTCTGGTTTGATAAGTACCACATTGACGGGATTCGTGTCGATGCTGTTGCCTCGATGCTCTATAACGACTATTGCCGCAAGCCAGGAGAATGGCTACCCAACAAGTACGGCGGCAGAGAAAACCTAGAAGCAGCAGATTTTCTGCGTCAGGTAAATCATATTATCTTTAGCTATTTCCCCGGTATTCTCTCAATTGCTGAAGAATCTACTTCTTGGCCAATGGTATCTTGGCCTACCTACACAGGCGGACTGGGTTTTAATCTGAAGTGGAATATGGGCTGGATGCACGATATGCTGGATTACTTCAGTATGGATCCTTGGTTCCGTCAGTTCCACCAAAACAACATCACCTTTAGTATGTGGTACAACCACAGCGAGAACTTCATGCTGGCTCTGTCCCACGATGAAGTGGTGCATGGTAAGAGCAATATGATTGGCAAAATGCCGGGGGATACATGGCAGAAGTTAGCTAATGTGCGTTGTTTGTTTAGCTATATGTTTGCTCACCCAGGTAAGAAAACCATGTTTATGAGCATGGAGTTTGGGCAATGGAGTGAGTGGAATGCTTGGGCAGATTTGGAGTGGCATTTATTACAGCATGAACCCCACCAACAGTTAAAAACGTTTTTCCAGGATTTGAACCATCTGTATCGTTCTGAGCCAGTTTTGTACACCCAGGATTTTGCTGAACCTGGGTTTGAGTGGATTGACTGTAGCGATAATCGCCATAGTGTAGTTTCCTTTATCCGTCGCGATCGCGATTCTGATGATTTTGCGATCGTCGTTTGCAATTTTACACCACAACCCCATTCTCATTACCGTATTGGTGTACCCCAAAAGGGATTTTATACCGAGTTGTTTAATAGTGATGCGCGTAAGTATGGTGGCAGTAATATGGGCAACTTAGGCGGTAAGTGGACGGATGATTGGTCTTTGCACAGTCGTCCCTATTCGCTGGATTTGTGTTTGCCACCTTTGGGAGTGTTGATTCTCAAGTTGGATAAGAAGAAGACTGCTGAGGTAATTGGATAATATAGCGGTTCTCCCTTGGGTGCAGTACAGTTTTGACCTCTCTCCTAAAAGGAGAGAGGCTTTGAATCTTACTCCCTAACGCTAGAAGGGAAGGGGCCGGGGTTAGGTCTGTATTCCATGCAATTGAGAACCGCTATAAGTCAATACGCTTGGGTTAAGGCTAAAATGCTTTGTCAAAGTCAATTTTTTTGACGAACCACAGAGGCGCAGAGGACACTGAGAGAAGAAAGAAATGCTTAAAGGTGTGGGTATGTCAAAGCAGAACTTTAGCTAAAATCGGTTGTACGCTCTTAGAAATCTCAGGGACATAGACTTGTGAAACGTAGTCGGCAATCATTCTGTCAGTGTTGAATAACGGCGCATTTGTCTGAATGGAAGTTTTCATCATCTGCACCCAACGGTGGGGAATACCTTGAGGATCTTGGTCATAGTATAGAGGAACAATTTCTTCTTCTAATAGCTGATAAAGCGATCGCGAATCAATCCGATCTTGCAATTCTTGATCGCTGGTATGAGCATCTTCACCAATTGCCCAACCGTTAATTCCTTTGCCATCTGGCCCTGCTTGGTAGCCTTCGCACCACCAGCCATCCAAGACGCTGCAATTAAGACCGCCGTTAAAGCAGACTTTTTGCCCACTTGTACCAGAGGCTTCCAAGGGACGACGGGGATTATTCAACCAAACATCCACACCTTGCACTAATTTTTGACCGGTGTAAATGTCATAATCTTCAATAAAAGCGACTCGGTTGATAATCCCGGAATTGTGGCACCACTCCATTAAGCGTTGGATAATCCGCTTACCTTCTTCATCGGCTGGGTGGGCTTTACCTGCAAAGATAATTTGTACTGGACGTTGAGCATGGCCAAAAATATTTAGTGCGCGTTCAGCATCGCGCAAAATCAGATCCCCACGCTTGTAAGGGCTAAAGCGTCGAGCAAATCCAATGGTCAATACATTGGGATCGAGTAAGTTTTGTGTTGCTTGAATCAGTTCATAATTTTCGCCGCGCAACTCTCGCGCTTTCTTCACCTTAGAACGGGTGAAGGCAATCAATCTTTCTTTGAGGATGAGATGCCGTGACCACAATTCTTTATCGGGAATCTCGTCAACTTTAGCCCACATCTTAGGATCAACGGCGCGACTTTTCCAATCTTCTCCCAAATATTGGTTATATAAGTCAGCCAACAAAGGTGCAGTCCAAGTGGGTGCATGAACGCCATTGGTAATGTAACCAATTGGTACTTTGTCTTCCGATCGCTGCGGATAAAGAACTGTCCACATTTTACGGGAAACTTCACCGTGTAATTCACTCACGCCATTACAAGCACGAGACATCCGTAATGCTAAAACGGTCATGCCAAAGGGTTCCCAAGGATCGCCTAGTCGCCTTGCACCCAGTGCTAAAAATTGTTCGCGGGACAGTCGCAATTGCGGCCAATAGCTGGCAAAGAAAGAATCTATTAAATCGGGAGAGAAGACATCATGACCGGCGGGAACGGGGGTATGGGTGGTAAATACACAACTGTTTCGCACCTTGGCTTCAATGTCGTAGAACGATTTACCAGTCCGCTCAATTTCTAACCGCGCAATTTCTAAGGTGCAAAATGCCGCGTGTCCTTCGTTGAGGTGATAGACAGAAGGTTCAATTCCCAAAGCGTGTAGGGCGCGAACACCGCCAATTCCCAAAACGACTTCTTGGGCGATGCGGGTTTCCAAGTTACCGCCGTATAGATGTCCCGTTAGCCATCGGTCAATGGGATCATTATCGTTGCGATCGCTATCTAATAAATATAATGTTACTCGCCCAACTTGCACTCGCCAGATTTGCACTTTCACAAACCTCTGGCGAACTTGTAACTCGATAATTATCGGTTCCCCTTGCTCATTTTTAATTAACTCCAGGGGCATCTGCTGGAAGGCGTTGTCAATATAATAATCTTCTTGCCAACCTTGACGGTTCAAGCGTTGCCGAAAATAACCTTGGCGATACAACAAGCCAACACCAACCATCGGTACACCCAAATCTGATGATGATTTCAGGTGATCCCCGGCGAGAATGCCCAAGCCACCGGAGTAGACGGGTAGGGATTCATGGATCCCAAATTCGGCGCAAAAGTAGGCAATGGGGCGTTCTTTGGATACTTGCGGTGCAACTCGACTCACCCAAGTATCTTGCTGGTTGATGTATTGGTCAAACTCACGTGCTAGACCCGATATCTGCTTTAAGTAAAATGGGTCTTCTGCTAATTGTGTCAAACGCTCATAACTTGCAGACTCTAAAATCGCTACTGGATTATGCCCACAACGTTCCCATTCTTGGGGATCAATTGTTTGGAATAGGGAGATGCGATCGCCACTCCAACTCCACCAGTAGTTATAAGCCAAATCTGCCAAACGCTTGAGCGGTGAAGGTAACTTTTCACTCAAACGTCGTGCTGCGGTGATTCCACTGCTATTAGCCATACTAAATCTATGTCCTCGCGCTTAACTTTTTCTCTATTTCACTCATCATCTGCTCGCAACCGATTCCTCTTCAGGTTTATGACCTGGAGTCTTCATTTATGAATCCTCCCCTGAAGTCAGAGCAGTTTCTCGGCATCAAACCTTATCCAAGTAAATGGTTTTTATTGTTTTCGTCTTCTCAAAATTATCTCTACTTTTGCACAGGTTTAATATTTTTTTCTATCAAATTCGTTGACATTATTTTAACTTTTTTATTTTATTGTTAATATTTATTTAAATGTTAACAATCAGCAACTAAAATTATTTATATTAGGTTGAAAATCTAAGGACAATATCATATTTCAGGTAAATAGACCACGGGGTAGGGAACAATGCTCATTAGTGTCAACTGAAGCTGGAAATGCCTATCTGTTGGCTTCGTCACCCGCCTTGAACTACGTCACCCGCCTTGAACTAAAGTTCAAGGCTAATAGCTAAAGTCTACTGAAGTAGACTAAAGATTTTTCCGATTATTTAGTCATCTTTTAGATGACTTTCGCTATCAGCAAGGAACTTCAGTTCCTTGCGGGACATAACTTTCACCTTAGTTGACACCTATAAGCAATGTTCCTGACGACAGATATGGTTCCAATACTTGTCTGGCGATCGCTTACTTGGCTGTGTCAACCTCCCAAATCCAAACCAGACTTGCAATTTTAGCTAGATCAATGGGAGTATTTCACCAACTGAGGTTACTCCTATTCCTTGGTGGCAAACCATTGTAGTGGCAAAAGTTTCATAATATTTATGACAGATTTTAAAGTTTTTAATTCGGGCATATCTGGTTTTAACTGTTCTGCGATCGCTAATTTTGGTTCAGCTTGTGCAGGTTGAAAGTTATATAGATAAACAAAAGCTAAATAAAGCCATGTATAAGGATTTTGAGCATCATATTTAGTTAATTCTATTAAATTTTGGATTAATTCTGGGACTTGGCGCTGTAAAAGTTGTGATAAAACTAGAGTGTAACGCCAATTTAAGTTATTTGGCTCTCTTTGCAGACGATAATTAGCCGCAGAATCAATTTGTTTTAAATAATCTTGAGTAGGATCATATTGATTAAAATTATCTATTTGTACAAAGATATTATTTAATTTGCCCTGTTGTAATTCTTGTGCTAGTTGTGAAGTTCGGGTAACCAAGTCTAAAGGTGGCAATTTTTCTACTGTTCCTACATCTGTCACATTGACAGTAATATCGGGGATATTTAAAGATGTGATTTTGTTGTTTATTCTATCTAAATAGAGCGCTGATAGTTGATATTTTCCTAGCGGTAGTGTTTTGGGAATAAATGTGGCTAAGGCTTCTTTCACCCGGAAAGTTCCTTCAGGATGACATTTGATCCCACAGTATAAATTACCCAAGCCAATGGCATGATCATGATACCAAGATGATTGGCTATTTTGCCATTTTAATAGTAATAAACCGTTTTGCAAATCATCCCATGAGCCTGTTATTTCATAGGTCACAGGGTTATTTTTATCTAAAATTGCTTGCTGAGAAATTGCAACTTTTTCTAGCCTTATTACAGACTGACTATTACTTAACTTTTCAACAACTACATAAGGATTTTTGCGATGATATAATCGGATTTTATCTCCATTAGGCAATATCCAATCGCCTTGTAATTTCAAATCAGTAGAAGATTCAACTAAAGATTTTAATTTTCGTTTAGTCTCTCCCCTTTCTCCTGGTTCCTCTGGTTCATTATCTCTGGTGACATACCAAGAAAAATTTTGTAAATCTTGCTCTACCTGAGATAAGTTCGTTGTTAATTTTCTGCCATATACCCGAAAATCTGCTAATGTGCCAAAATAATCTAAAGTAAACTCATTTATCTGAGGTGTAGAAACGGGAATTACACCTAAAGTTGACCTTAAATATGGATTGGTTTCGATGATTTTATTTATGAGTTTATCCAGAGGATATTTCTTACCATCATTATTAGGTAAATGTTTACCACCCCATGCTTGAATTAGGGGTAATGGAAACAAATTATTGAGTATAATTACGCTACTTAATAGTAGAGTGGCTAATCTCAGTTTATCAAAATATCTATTCTCAATTAAGTTAAAGAAATCCGCCAAAATTAAACTAATTATAGGAAAGCATGGCAGAATAAATCTAACGTCTTTATTTGTGCCTAAAGAACAAATTATATAGCTACTTACTAAGGTAACTAATAACCAAATTCGAGCCGATTTATGGAGATTCCCTGGAATTAAATCAATAGTAAATCGAGATTTAATTAGATAAACCAACAAAATACCAATACTCACAGATAATATTGGTAAACCGACGCTTTCTGGGATGATCTGTGGATAGTATAACCATCCAGCAATACTTGTGGGAGAAGGATCACCCTCCCCTTTTCCGACTTGGTTAGCATTTAATGCCGATGTAATAATCGTTAACCAATTTAAGCGATACCAAGAACCACAAATTAACCAAGCTATCGTCAAAGATGAGCAAGTTTGAATTAGCTTGATCAATTTACGTTTTCTAATAAAACTAATTAATGTCCAAATGCTAGGAACTAAAATAAAAATAAAACCTGTAGGTTTAGCCAACAAGATTAAACCTATTCCTCCGCCCAATATGATAGTTAACACCCATGATACAAACCCAATATAACTATCTTTCCAAATCGTCAAAATTGTGAAAGTTACTGTAACAATTGCTGTCAAACCATAATCTAATAAATAATCTGTCCGCATAATTCCCAAAACAGGAAATAACAGGCAAAACATGCTGGCAGTTATGCTAGTTTTTCGATTTTTAAATAAAAAATTACCTAAATGATACACTGAAAGTATAATCATCGCAGTATACAATAAATTTACCCAACTTGCTTGGTCTGATCCACGTCCAAACAATATCAAAAATGGTACAGTGCAAATATATACAAAAGGAGCGCGATAACTTGGAGTTAATTGCCACAGAGATAACCACCAATTTCCTGAGAAGATATTGAAGTTTTGAAAAATTCTATAGTGGTGTAATGCTGTCGTTAAATGTGCGCTTTGATCGTAGGATGGAATCGATTCATCTAAGAAAAACCAAGTTCTATCTATAGCTAATGCTATCAGCCAAATTGTTAATAGGATGATATAGTCTTTTCGATGCTGAGAATGGTTAAAATTACTCATATTTCTTTGCTTTAAATCAAAGTTAAACCAATTATATATGTGTCATGTATCGCCCTTTGACCCATACTAAAATAAATATCTGACAATTCAGGTCATGTGGGAAAGCTAACGATTAACCCCCAGAGCAAGCTTCCCGACGCGGGAAGGGGGAAACCGTGAAAAATCACAAATAAATAATAGCTGAACAGTGAGGACAACTCAGGGGTATTTCATTCTAGACATAAACCACCCGGAACTGAAGTTCCTGGCTCATAGCTAAAGTCCGTTAAAACGGACTATAACCTTTTTTCAGTCGTCTTTAGACGACTTTCGCTATTAGACTCAGAATTCATTCTGAGGCGGGCTAGATGAGAATGAAATAGCCCTGCATATTATTTGGAGTTTGTAGTGAGGACTTTAGTCCTCAAAATCAGGGCTGAAGCCCTGACTACAAACTAAAAGCTTTTATTTTTTGTGACACTTACCTAAGTCCTATATATTAGACATCTGGTGAAAAAGAATTGTTTTGACGTAGCAGTGCTACGTCTCTACAAGGGTTCTGGGTAACGCATATTTAATTTCTACCAGATGTCTATTATTCTCAACACCTAAGGGTAATCAAGTTGAGCTAACTTTTGTGCTTCATCGCAACTCAACCCTAACTCTGCACCAACGGTTTCGGGATTAGCAAAGAAACGCTCTCTAAATTCCGTAGCCGCCACCACTTACTCTGTCAATCAACTCTACGACTAGGTAACTTAGTCCCGCACCTTTTACAAAACCCAGCATCTACATCATGGAAAGCTAAACCACAATCTGAACAAACTGTTTCTACCTGATTAGCAGTTTTCACTACTCGCTTAATTAAATCTCCCACTTGCCAAGGAATTAGCGCAATTCCTGTAAAAATCATCAATACTGTTAGCAAACGCCCTAATTCAGAAATGGGAATAACATCGCCAAATCCGACAGTTGTCATTGTGACAACAGAGAAATAAAATGCATCCAAAAATGTACCGTAATTTTGAGGATTAACCGGATGCTCGACTTGATAAATTAAGCCAGAATAAATAAAAACAATTGCAAATAATGTAAATAATATTCGCGCAAAAATCATCCCATCTTCAGTGCTGATACTGGCGAATAAAAATTTCCGATCGATAAATCTGATTAATCGTAAAATCCGAAACCATCGCAGTAGGCGAATAAAGCTAATATCCACCATTCCTAGAAAAAATGGCAAAATCGCCATTAAGTCAATAATCGAATAAAAACTAAAAATATACTTAATTTTGTTTTCTGCACTCCACAGACGGAGTGAATATTCCACTGCGAAGATGATGACGATCGCAGTATCAGTGACATTCAACTCAAACCGCATATAATCAGGAATATTATATGTTTCTGCCACAAAAATTCCTGATGATATTAGCACCAAAGAGGCAAGTGTTAAATTAATCGCCTTACCTATTGGTGTTTCCAGGTCTTTTACGATTAATCAGATTTAT